>VGIF01000013.1 GCA_016868015.1 Betaproteobacteria bacterium | reverse complement strand
TTTGTTTCATGTCTTGCCTCGTGGCTCGCGAATACGTCCTCCCAATCAGAACGTACCACTGGAATTCGCGTTTACAGAGCAATCGGGGACTTATTCAGCGCTTCCTTAAAGTAAAAAATAAACAAAGTAAATTACTGATGACGGTGACGCGATGAAAGTCATGCAAGAACTCGTAAGCTACTTCGACCGCAAAGGCAAACTCACGCCTAAGCAGTTAAAGAAACTCCTCGACCAGGGTTTCCTAGCCTCCGACGCGCCCGCAAACATGGTCGATCTATGCGACCCGGTCGGCGCGACGTATTACTTTCGCGTGTTGGGCACTGCCGATGGTCCGGTGTGGGGCACTGATGTTTACACGGGTGATTCCATGCTCGCGCCGGCGTGCGTGCATGCGGGTGCAGTCAAAGATGGCGAGTCGGCGATCATCAAAGTCACCGTGGTGCAGCCCTTGAATGCGTATCAGGGCAGCGCGCGCAATGGCGTGACGACGGTGGATTTCGGTCGGTATGGGACGGCTTATCGGGTGGAGCGGGTTTGAGGTTTGGCGTGCAGGGTGAAGATTTTTGCAGTTAGCGCTTTTGCCGTTTAGCTGCTTGCCACTGCGCCAACTGGTCATGCGCCCGCGTCGTCGCCCGTGCCACGTATTGCTCATGATCCGCCGCCTTGGCGGTAAGCTCGATCACATAGCCGTTCGGATCGCGGAAATAAATCGAGCGTATAAACCCATGCTCGGCGATGCCGCGCGTGTCGACGCCTTGCGCTTTGCCTTTGGCGAACATTGTATTCAATGTTGTTTCATCGACTTCGAGCGCGATGTGCAGATCAAAATCGTGCTGCTGCTTAAAGTCAAACGGGCGTTCGCGATCTTCAAAAAACGCCAGGAATGAACCATCCGCCATGCGGTAAAAGCTGTGTAGTACGTTGGTGTTGCGGCCGGTTCGAGTGCGCGTGATCTCGAAGGCGTCGCTCAACGGCAGGCCGAGGAAATCCTCGTAAAACCGGCGCGTTTGCTCCGAATCGCGGCAGCGGTAGGCGTTGTGATGCAGTCCGCGTATGGTCATGGTGTGTCTGAGCGGGTTTAAAACATTGAATGGCAGATGCAAGCGATTTTAAAAAATCGTTTAAAATCAAATACTTATATAATTATCCTGTAAGGGTGCCACAAGCACTCCGTTGGCAAACAATTGTATCCCTGCGCCCGAATGCTGGATAGCGGCGCAAATTACCTCGCCCTAAAGGGCGGATGTCTAGGCTAGCCGTGCGGATGTTAAGATCGCAAATTCTGCATCTTTAAACCGCACCTTGGGGAATCAATGAAGACAGCAACGGCACGCCAGCGCGGCGTGGAGCACGATATCGTTCAAGTACCGCTGGCGAGCGACGTCGAACCCTATTACGAACCGCAGGGCAACGAAATCGCCATTTTCGAAGCGGCCTATAAGCGCCGGTTGCCGGTGATGTTAAAGGGCCCGACGGGCTGCGGCAAAACGCGCTTTTTGGAGCATATGGCGTTTGTGTTAAAGCGCCCGCTGGTGACGGTGTCGTGCCATGAGGATTTGACGAGTTCGGATTTGGTGGGCCGCTTCCTGCTCGAAGGCGCGGACACCGTGTGGCAAGACGGGCCGCTCACGCGCGCGGTCAAGGCCGGCGCGATTTGTTATCTGGACGAAATCGTCGAAGCACGCACCGACTCCACCGTGGTGATTCACTCGCTGACCGACCATCGCCGCAAACTCTCCATCGAGAAAAAGGGGCAGGAAATCGACGCGCATGAGGATTTCATGCTGGTGATTTCGTATAACCCCGGCTATCAAACCGTGCTGAAGGATTTAAAGCCCTCGACCAAGCAGCGCTTCATCGGCATCAATTTCGATTTCCCCACCGAGGAGATCGAGCGCAAGATTCTGGTCAACGAAGTGCCGGGCCTGACGAACGAACTTGCCGAGCAGTTGGTGGCGGCGGGCCGCAAAGCGCGTCTGTTGAAAGACCACGGGCTTGAAGAAGCAACCTCCACGCGCGCGCTGGTCTATGCGGGTGCGATGATCGGCGCGGGGCTCGATCCCGTGGCGGCGTGCCAAGTAGCGATGATCAACCCGATCACCGATGATCCGGAGTTGGCCGAAGCGCTGATGGAGATCGTTAACGCCCATTTTGCAGTGTAGTTCTGACACAAGCCTTTCTCTCACCCTCGTTCCCTCTGCTCCGCTTCAAGTGTTCCCTTGTCCCGGAGGGAGAGGGATGAAAAGCCGTTCTCCCGCCGGGAGAGAGGGCTGGGATGAGGGATTATTTTTTGCTCCATTGATTTTCTTTCGTTTAACGTGAGTTCCCCCGCCATACGCACGCTGCTTGACGCCATGCGCGAAGCGCACGGCGAGTTCGTCCGCGAAATCGAAGGCGTGATGCCGGTGATCCGCCCGCACGGCGAGCCGGCCACACTCGATTGGATCAACGCCGGCCGCACGCTTTACGACTTTGACCGTGAAGCCGGCCGCGCCTTTGTGCGCGGCAGCCGCGAAGCCGAAAAAATCTCCGAGTCGGTGGTGCCATGGACGCGCCAGGCCCTGGCGATCATGCGCTACCGCCATTCGTGGCCCGCAATCGAAGGGTTCATGAAGAATTTGCCGCGCGCGTTCGGCTCGCTCGGCCACGCCGGCGAGGAGCGCTGGGCGGCCATCGGGCTTGCGTGGTGCGCTCGTTCCATCGATAGCGGCTGCGCGTATTTCGCGACGCCGGTGCTGGAGCTTTCGGGGCGCGGCGGCGGCATCGCGGCGATCGAGGCATTGAACACGCCAGCCGAGGAGCTCTACGAGTCACGCAAGCTGCAACTGTCGACTTATTTGTCCGGCGCCGTTCGTGTGCGCAACCTGCTCGGCGTGCAGGCGGTGCTGCCGTGGGCGATGCGCGGCGCGGACATCATGCAATCGGGCCGCACGCGGGGCGAAGCGTATTTCCGGCTGGAGTCGGAAGAAAGCCTCGCGCTCTTGCTCGAAAACATGCAGGGCTACAAGCTCTCCGACCGCAACCGCCTGCTCGGCATGCTGATCGAGGTGTGGTTCGGCGACGGCATGGAGCTTAAAGAAAGCACCTGGTCGCCGGAAAAGGGCCGCCCGTTCATGGAGATGGACGGGCAAAGCCTCTACTTTCCGGCGGTGATGGGCACGCGCGAAGAGGCGATCCTCGCGGTGCTTCACGCGGCCGCGCACATGCGCTACGGCACCTTCGACCGCACGGCGATGCAACACATGTTCGCCGATGCCCAACTCGCGTTTCCGGACGGCGGCGCGGTGTCGTGGGCGCCGTTGTTCGCGCGCCATGGCGAAGACGGCATGCGCTTTCAGTTGATCTTCGATATGTGCGAAGACCTGCGCATCGAATCGCGGCTGCAAAAAGCGGTGCCGAATTATTTTCAGCGCTTGATCGCGGCGGCGCGCTCCAATCTCGCGCGCCATCCGGAAACGATGGAGTATTACGCACTGGCGGTTGCCACGGCGGAAGACGCGTTGCGCGCTTCACGCGGGCAGCCGGTGAACGATGCGCGCTTTGCGCGGTTGTATGAGCCGAGCGCGACGCTGGCTGACTCGCATCGCATCGCGCTAGAGATATTCGCCACGGCGTTAAACGATAGTTCGCTGCCGCCGGTGCGCGACGGCGAAGCGTTCGCGCAAGCGTTTTTACCGGGCCGCGGGCCGAACTCCACGCGCGTGGCGCATCCGCAAGATAATCCCGACGAAAACTCGCAAAGCCAGCCCGGCCAGAAAGAAGAGAACCAGCCCGACGAGCAAGGCGAGGACGAAAACGAAACGCCCCAACAATCCGAGCAGGGCGAGCAGCAAGAAGGCGGCGAAAAACAGGAAACCGCGGGCTACGGCGACACCAGCGGCCAGGCGCGCCGCGGCGAGCAAAAGCCCGATGGCCAGCAACAGGGCCGCGGCCCCGCCGACAAGGGCACGCCGTATCCGGAGTGGGATTATCGCGAATCGCGCTACAAAAAGAATTGGGCATGGGTGCAGGAAAAGCGCCTGGGTGAATCGAACACCAGCGAGACGCAGCGCTTGATGCGGCAATACTCGAACGCGATGAAGCGTTTGAAAAAGGCGATTCAGTCGCAAAAGCCCACGCGCATGGCGCCAAAGGTGAAGCAGCTCGACGGCGATGAAATGGATTTGAACGCCGTGATCGAATTCGTCTCCGAAAAAATCGCCGGCCGCTCGCCGCACCCGACGATTTACAAGCGCCGCGAAATGCGTCAGCGCGAAATCTCGGTGATTTTGCTCGCCGATATGTCGACCTCGATCATGCAGCATCTGCCCGAAGGCGGCGGCAGGTTGGTCGACCGCATCCGCGCCGGTGTGTTGCTGTTTGCGGAGAGTCTCGAAGAGGTCGGCGACAATTACGCGATTGCCGGTTTTTGCTCCAAGTACCGCGACAACGTCAGCTACTACAACTTGAAGGATTTCGACGAGCCGTACTCGGACGATGTGCGCAGCCAAGTCGGTGGTTTGTCCGGCCGCTTGGCCACGCGCATGGGCGCCGCGATCCGCCACGCCACTAAACATTTCGAGCGCGTGGAAAGCCGGCGGCGTTTGTTGTTGCTATTGTCAGATGGCAGACCGGAAGATTACGACGACGGTGGCGACCGGCGTTACCTGCACGAAGACACGCGCATGGCGGTGAAAGAAGCGGTGGCCAAGGGCGTGCACCCGTTTTGCATCACCGTCGATACCATGGCGAATCAATATTTGCCGCAGATATTCGGCGCGGGGCATTATCTGGTGCTGGATAACATCAACAGCTTGCCGAATAAGCTGCCGGAAATTTATTTGAAGTTGCGCAAGTAGTCTTCTCATTCCCTCTCTGCGCTGAAGCGGGGAGAGGGTTAGGGTGAGGGGCCGCGCGCCCCGACTCGTTTAACGCCGTCACACAGCAAAAACTGGGAGAACCCGATGGCCGGCTCAACCAAACCTCGCTACATCGCAGGCTCCGTCAACCCCGTCAACGCCGACCGCCACCCGCTACCCAAGCAGGAGCCGCTGCTGCCCGCGGACATCGCGCAAATCTCGGCCTCGATTGACGTCACCGACTACACGCCCGAAGGCGTGCAAGACGCGATCGCCAAACGTTATTGGCACTGTGTTGATGAACTCGCGAGCAATGGCGCGCAAAGCATCACGCTCGCGGGCTTGCCCATCGCCTCGCAACTCACGCGCCCGCGCGTGCTGCAACTTCTCGAAGAAACCCACAAAAAAACCGGCGTCACCGCCGATGCGCATGCCGAAGCCACCATCGCCGCGCTCAAACACTTCGGCGCCAAGCGCATCGCCGTCGCCAGCCGCTGGACCGATGCGTTGAATGTGAAGTTGATCGATTACCTTCAACAAGCGGGGCTGGAAATTCTCACCATCACCAGCGCCAGCCAGTGGGCAAGCCAGGCGTTCTCGATGAGCATCGAAGAGGGCGTGAAACTTGCGTTCCAGCTAGGCCGCGAGGCCATGCGCAAAGCGCCCAAGGCCGATGCGTTGCTGGTCGCCGGCGGTGCATGGCGCAGCATGCCGGTGGTGCCGTACTTCGAGGAAGAATATGGCATACCGGTCGTCACCAATCCGATTACGCAGCCGTGGCGTTTGATCGCGGCGGGCGTGGCGCCGCCGGTGCAGGGGTGGGGGCGGTTGTTGGCGGGGAAATGATTCGATTTGCCGACCAAAGGTACTGGTGTCGTTCCCGCGCAGGCGGGAACCCATAACCCAGTGCCATATGAGACGGGCTTATGGGTTCCCGCCTGCGCGGGAACGACAGTGGTGATTTAGTAAATTTTCGTTGCAAAAGGAACGCTCATGCGTCTCTGGCATAACCCCGCATCCCCCTTCGTGCGCAAAGTGCGCATCCTGCTGCGCGAGACCAACCTGGCTTCGCGCGTGGAGGAAATCAACACGCCAGTTTCACCGGTGAATCCGCATGCCGAGCTTGCGGCGAAAAACCCGCTGGTGAAAACCCCCGCACTGGAAACCGACGACAGCCGCGTGCTCTACGACTCCTCGGTGATTTGCGATTACCTCGACACCTTGCACAGTGGCGCAAAGCTGATTCCCGGCGGCGCCGCGCGCTGGGATGCATTGCGGCTGGAGTCGTTGTGCGATGGCATCCTCGATGCCGCGGTGTTGTGCCGCTATGAAACGGCGGTGCGGCCGGAAGCCTTGCGCTGGAACGATTGGGTAAACGGCCAACTCACCAAAATCCGCAACGGGCTCGATGCGCTGGCGAACGAGGCGCCGACTTGGGGTAACACCTTCGGCATCGGCCAGATTGGTGCTGCGTGCGTGTGCGGTTATCTCGATTTTCGTTTTGCCGATGAAAATTGGCGCAGCCGTGCGGCGTTGGCCGCGTGGTATGAGTCGGTCAAGCAGCGGGCTTCGGTGGCGGCGACGGTGCCGGCTTGATCCGTAGGATAGGTGGAGCGCAGCGTAACCCATCGCATTCGTAAAAGAATAAGGCCGAAGGATGAAAACCATCAACGGCGCTCGGGGGCGAGGTTGTTTTCATCCTTCATCATTTCGCCTTCATCCCTAAGAGCATTGCTTGGTGGGTTTCGCTGCGCTGCACCCACCCTACGAATCGAGTTATTCCCCTTGTATCTTCGCCTCGCGCACCACGCGCCCCCACTTCACGATTTCGGTTTGGAGAAACGCAGCAAATTCGTCGGGGCGCGAGGTTGAGGCGACATAGCCGGCAATCAGATAGCCGTTTTCCACGTCGGGCAAGCGCAACACTTTGACGATTTCGTTGTGTAAGCGCTGAATCACGGCGCCAGGCGTGCCACGCGGCGCGAGCAAGCCAAACCACACCGCCGTGTCATACCCCGGCACGCCCGATTCGACGATGCTCGGCACATCGGGCAGTTGCGGCACGCGTTTGGCGCTGGTCACCGCGAGTGGGATCATGCGGCCGGCCTTGGCGTGCGGGATCACGATGGCGATGCCGGGTAGGCCCACTTTGACGTGGCCGCCGATTAAATCCGCGGTGGCGGGGCCGCTGCCTTTGTACGGCACGTGCACCAGGTTGATTTTCGCCATGCTCAAAAACAGCGACGCGAACAAATGCGTGGCGCCGCCGGTGCCGCCGGAAGCGTAGTTGATTTTGCCGGGTGCGGCTTGCGCGGCGGCGATCAGCTCCTTGGTGGTGCGCACACCGAGCGACGGATGCACCACCAGCACATTGGGCGCGCTCGCCACGGGCATCACCGGCGCGAAATCGCGCGCGGGATCGAACGGTAGTTTGCTGTAGATGGCGGGCAACACCGCGAACGGCGTGCCGGTCATCAGCAGCGTGTAACCATCGGGCTGCGCGCGCGCAACGATTTCCGAGCCGATGGCGCTGCCCGCGCCGGGGCGGTTGTCGACCACGACTTGCTGGCCGAAGGCGTCGGAGAGTTTTTGTGCGATCAAGCGGCCCGGCACGTCGGTGGCGCCGCCGGCCGAGTACGGAATCACCATGCGTATCGGGCGCGTGGGGTAGGTGGCTTGCGCTTGCGCAAGCGTTGCGCAGGTGGTGAGCGCACATGCCGCGAGCGCGTGAAGGGCATGCTGAGTGAACATTATGAAATTATGTAAGTGTTTGATTTTATTGAATATTTTATTTTTGCTCTAGCTGATCAACGCGATTAACTTCGCCACGTTCGCCGCCTCGCGAAAGTTGTGTATCACATCGAGCGTGTCGTTCATTTTCTGCGTGCTCGCGCCGGTGAACGCCACCAGCGTGCGGTATTTTTCATCGACATCCTTCCACTCGATGCCGCGCACGCCGGAGCCGCGCGGCGCGTAAACGGTGTTGCTGAAACTTTTGCCGGCTTTGGTGTTAATGGTGACGCGCGCGCCGTGCATGTATTGGTGGACGTCTTGCGTGATCGGTTCGCCGACTTTGATTTTGTCGATCAACGCGTGAATCGTCGGGTCGTGAATTTTCGCTTCGCTCGCATGCACCCACGAGAACGCTTTGTCCGCCACGCCCGCCGCGACAAAATACGCCGGTGTGTGCGCGATATCGACCAGATTTTTCGGATGCGAGGGCGGCTTCATCACACCGGTACGCAGCTTCGGGTTTAACGGCTGCGTCATCACGATGCTGTCGATTTGATCGGCGGCGACATTCGCTTCGCGCGCGGCATTGGCCGCCGCTTCGCCCAGCGCGTGGCTGGGGTGCCCGCCCGGCACCAGCTTGATCGCCATGTCGGTGACGATGTCCCAATTGTGATCCTGTTGGCCCCAGTCGCGCGTCAAGCTGCCCGCATCACACCCGGGGCCACCGAAGACATCGAGAAAACCTTTTTTGGTCTCGAAGATCGTATCTTCGACCTCGTAGCCTTTTTGCGCGGCGTAAGCGGCGTTCATGCCGCCTAACGCCGCGTTGCCGGCGAACCATTCGCGCGCTTCGCTGGTGTCGGCGGCAGTGCCCAGCCCGCCCATCGACACCGCGGCCATGGCGATAACTTGCGACATTTGCGCGTCGTTCAATTTCAGCAAACGGCCGCTGGCGACGGCGGCCGCGAAAATCACCGCCAGCGAGCCGTGAAAGCCCTGGTTGCGATAGTGCGGAATAATCGCTGCCGCGATGCGCCCGGCGACTTCATACGCGGGTACGAAGGCAGCGAGAATTTCCTTGCCGCTCGCACCGGTTTTTTCCGCGAGTGCGAGCGTGGTGGAGGTGAGTTGCGTGCCCAAGTGCGCGATGGTGCGCAAGTCGCTATCGTCCGATGCGGCGGCATCGCTCGTCAGCGCGTTGGCGCGCGCGGCGTTGACGGCGGGGAGTTTTGCGCCATCGAACCACACCGTCGCTTCCGGCTTGCCGCCTTGCTCTTTTACCAGCTCGCGCACGATGCGCGCGGAGCGGATGTTTTGTCCCATGCCCGCGCTGGCAATCGTGCTGGCGATCAGCATCGCGGCGTGGTCGATGGCTAACGCGGGCAGGTCTTCGTAACGCGTTTGGTTGACGAGGCGGGCGAGATCGGCGGCGACGGGCATGATGAGGTGTCCTCTATCAGGATTTGCGAGCGTATTGCCCTCTCCGCTGCCCCTCTCCCGCTTGCGGGAGAGGGGCAGCGGAGAGGGCAATACGCTTCCGACGAAATACTACCCCAACCCCGTGATAGATTCGCGAAGGAGTCCAAATGCAACGAGCACTGCCCCATGCCACTGTTAATCGACGAAGCCTGCATCAAAAACCTAATCACCTTGGACGACGCTCTAGCCGCCGTCGAAGAAGTCTTCCACGCGCAAGGCACGAGCGACGCCAATGTCACCAACGTCCCGCGTGTGCGCGTGCCGGTAAAGGGCGGCATCGTGCGCATCACCGCGGCGGTGCTCACGTATCGCGGCTACTACGGCGTGAAAATTTCCAGCACGGCGGTGTTTGGCCGCGATGCCGGGCGCATGTTTTGTTTGTATCGCGAAGACTGCGGCGCGCTGGTGGCTATCGTGCAAGTGTTCGCGATGGGCGCGTTGCGCACCGGTGCCGCGAGTGGTGTTGCAACCAAATATTTGGCGAACGAAGATGCCGCAGTGTTGGGCGTGTTGGGCAGCGGCCGCCAAGCGCGCACGCAAGTCGAAGCCGTGTGCAAAGTGCGGCCGATCCGCGAGGTGCGAGTGTTTAGCCCGAACCAAGCGCATCGCGAGGCATTTTGCGCCGATTTTAAAAAATTTAATAAAATCAAATACGTACCTGTTGACACCGCAGAGGCGGCGGTGCGTGGCGCGGACGTGATCGTAAGCGCCGCCACGTCCGAGACGCCGGTGGTGCTGGGCGACTGGCTAAAACCCGGCGCGCACATCAACGCCATCGGCGCCAACTACGAACACCGCCGCGAACTCGACCGCGATGCCGTGTGCGCAGCGAAATTCATTTGCGCCGACGACATCGAACAAGTGCGCTATGAATCGAGCGATCTGGCCGAGCCGGTGAAAGCCGGCTTGCTGCGGTGGGAGAATGTGCACCCGCTGGCGCAGGTGGTGGCGGGGCGCCTCAAGGGGCGCACTGCGCGCGAGGACATTACGATATTCAAATCGCTGGGGGTGGCGATTGAAGATGTGGCGTTGGCGGTGCGGGTGTATGAGAGGGCAGTGGCGTCGGGCTTGGGGGTGCCGCTCCCCGATATTGCCGGATAATCAATCTTCAGCCGTGTCGATCCGCCAACTTAATACGCCGTCAACCCTCCATCCACCAACAACGTCTGCCCCGTCACATAATCCGCCGCAGGGCTGGCGAGGTAACTTGCCATCCCAGCCACGTCGACCTCGGTGCAAAAGCGTTTGAAGGGGATGCGTTCCATCAGGTGTTGGCGGCGCACGGGGTCGTTGCCGAAGGACGCTTTGCGTGACGGCGTTTCGGTGGTGCCGGGCGCGATGGCGTTAACCCGTATGCCGTGCGATGCCCACTCGATGGCGAGCATGCGCGTCATTTGCGAAATGCCAGCCTTGCTGATGCCGTAGGCCGACACCGCCGCCACGCCGACGATGGCGTGCGTGGAGGAAATGCTGATGATGCTACCCTTACGTTTTGTGGCGATGAGATGCCGGCCCATTTGCTGGCTCATGAAAAACGTGCCGGTCAGGTTGATGTCGATCACGTTTTGCCATTCCTCGCGTGTGATGTCGAGCGCGGGTTTGCGCAGCAGCACGCCGGCGTTGTTGACCAGCAGGTCAAGTTTGCCGAAATTTGCGAGCACGTGTTGCATACAGGCTTCGATGCTTGGTTGCGAGCGCACGTCCAGCGGCACGGCTAACGCGCGCGCACCGTGGGCTTTAATTTTGCTGAGCGTGTTGACGAGCGCTTCGGGGTTGAGTTCGTTGACGGCGACGTCGTAGCCGTCGCGGGCGAGTACTTCGGCGATGGCGGCGCCTATGCCGTAGGAGGCGCCGGTGACCAGGGCGGTGCGGCGTTGGGTTTGTTCGTTATTCGACATTTCGTTGGGTATCCAAAATCAAACGCAGTTTTCCTGTCGTTCCCGTGCAGGCGGGAACCCATGTGTGGTCTCAAGTGGCGCGTGTGTTATGGGTTCCAGCCTGCGCTGGAACGACGGTGTTGGTGAAGTGATACCGTCAAGCAATGCAAGCTGTTGTGTCTTATTGCATGGCTAATAAATATAATAAAATCAAATACTTACGTTAAACACGCTTAACCGCCGCCGCCCCCCGCTCGGCAATCATATAAGTCGGCGCATTGGTATTGCCCGAGGTAATCGTCGGCATGATCGAGGCATCGATCACGCGCAAGCGCTCGATCCCGCGCACTTTGAAATCGGTATCGACCACCGCAGACGGATCGCTTGCGCTACCCATTTTGCATGTGCCCACCGGATGAAAAATCGTGGTGCCGATGTTGCCGGCGGCTTTGATCAATTCATCGTCGGTTTGAAATTCCAAGCCCGGCATGAATTCCTCGGGCTTATGCGGTTGAAGCGCTTTACTCTCTAACACGATGCGCCGCGTTAAGCGTATGGCATCGATGGCCACTTTGCGGTCGATCTCGGTCGATAAATAATTGGGCGCAATCGCCGGCTGCACGCTGGGGTCGCGCGATTTGATGCTGACATGCCCGCGCGAAGTCGGCCGTAAGTTGCACACGCTGGCGGTAAACGCGGGGAAGCTGTGCGGCGGCTCGCCGAAGCGGTCGAGCGAAATCGGCTGAATGTGGTATTCGAGATTCGGCGTGCGCTGTGACGGATCGGATTTCACGAACGCGCCGGTTTGCGAGGGCGGCATGGTCATCGGGCCGGTGCGTTTCACCGCGTATTCGAGTGCGATCCTGGCTTTGTACCACCACGAGCCCAACAAAGTGTTCAACGTCATCGCGTTTTGCACTTTGTAAGCCAAGCGCAGTTGCAAATGGTCTTGCAGGTTTTCGCCTACCGGCAGGTTGTGCACCAGCGGGATGCCGTGCTGTTGCAAGAGCGCCGCGGGGCCGATGCCGGAGAGTTGCAAAATCTGCGGGCTACCGATGGCGCCGGCGGCGAGAATCACTTCGTGCCGTGCGTAGGCAGTGTGCATGCCGCGGCCACGCGCGTAGTCGACACCTTTCACCGTGCGGCCTTCGAGCTTCAACTTATGCGTGAGCGCGTGGGTGATCACGGTGAGATTGGGCCGATCCATCGCCGGGCGCAAAAACGCCTTGGCGCCACTCCAGCGCATGCCGTCTTTTTGCGTCACGTCAAAGCGCGCGATGCCTTCGTTGTCGCCGCGGTTGAAATCGTCCACCCTGGGAATGCCGTTCTCCACCGCGGCATCGCGAAACGCATCGATGATGTCCCAACTGACGCGCGGTGTGTCGACGTGCAACTCGCCCCCGGCGCCGTGTTTTTCGTCGCCGCCTTTGTGGTGATCCTCCATCTCCATGAAAGTGGGCAGCACGTTTTGCCACGACCAGCCGGAGTCGCCCGTCAACATCGCCCACTCGTCGTAATCGCGTGCCTGGCCGCGCAGGTAAAGCATGGCGTTGATCGATGAACTGCCGCCCAGCACCTTGCCGCGCGGATAATTGATCGCGCGGCCGTTGAGGCCTGGTTCGGGTTCGGTTTTAAAGCACCAGTCGGTGCGTGGGTTGCCGATGCAATAGAGATAACCGACGGGGATGTGTATCCAGTGCCAGTTGTCTTTGCCGCCGGCTTCGAGTAGCAGCACGCTGACGTTCGGATCGGCGGTCAGTCGATTGGCGAGCACGCAGCCGGCGCTGCCGGCACCGATGATGATGTAGTCGTAGGTGTTGGGCACTTCAAAACCTTTTTTCGACGCAGATTAACGCAGATTTACGCGGATTAACTGTCGGTGTCATTCCCGCGCAGGCGGGTATCCCCTTCCCCTGGGGGAAGGTAGGTTGGGGGCCGTTTTGCCAGTGGAACCGGCGTTATGGGTTCCCGCCTGCGCGGGAACGACAGGGTGGTCGGGAAATCTGCGTTCATCTGCGTAAATCTGCGTCTAGGTTTTTGAATTTAATCTGTGTAAATTCGTGAAATCCGTGGCGAAGATTCTGACGTTTATCGTTTTTTCAACCCCAACAACCTCGCCGCATTGCCGCTAACAATCAAATCCTTCTGCTTACGCGTGAGTTTTTTCGCGCGCTCCACAAAATCCACCGGTTTGTAATACCCCATGTCGTACGGGTAATCGGTGCCGATCACCACATGCTCCGCGCCGTACATGTTGACCAGGTGATCCAACTGCGGCTCGCCGAACACCATGGTGTCGTAATAAATCTTCTTCATATAATACGACGGCGGGCGTGTGATGTGGTCGTGGCATTCCGGGCGCACGCGGTAGGCGTGGTCCATGCGCGCGGGGTAGTGGCCCAAAAACCCGCCGCCGTGCGCGGTGACGATTTTGAGTTTGGGGTAGCGCTCCAGCACGCCGCCGAACACGATATGCGCCAGCGCTACCGTGGTGTCGAGCGGGTTGCCGATGACATTGGTCAAAAAATGTTTGGTGAGCCGCTGCGGCGAGGTGAAGCCGATAGGGTGCAGGAACACCACCGCGCCGTACTCCTCGCATTTGCGCCACATTTTTTCATACCGAGGGTCGGCAATCTCACTACCCGCGACATTCGTTCCGATTTCGATGCCTTTGAAGTTAAGCTTCTTCATGCAGTAGTCAAGTTCGGTCACGGCGTCCTTGGGCGATTGCATCGGCAGCGTGCCCAGCGGCGCGAAACGATCGGGGTGCATGGCAGTGACTTGCGCCAGGTTTTCGTTGATGGTGCGCGCGATTTTGCGGCCGAGTTCGGGTTCCACGCCGTAGTAGTACTGCAGCGGCGAAGTGGAGATTGCCTGCACGTCGATGTCCATCTTGTCCATGTCGGCGATGCGCTGGCCGACATCGGTGAGCTTTTTGTGCAGTTCCTCGTGAAGCTTTTTTTGTTGTGCTTCGGTGCGCGGGTTGCCGTAACGCGCGATGGGCGAAGCGTTGGTTTGCGACTGCTTGGCGATGGCGTCGGCGGCGTCGGTATGCACATGGCAGTGCAGGTCCACTGATAGCGCTTTGGATTTGTCTTTGACTTTGACGGTTTTGCGGCTGGCTGACTTGGCGGCGGCGGCCCACTGCGGCTTGCAGGAATAGAGCATGGAATGTCCTTGCTGTTTTGTGGCGGTGGAGCATACCACCGCGGGGTTGCGGGGCGCACCGGCAGGGGGGTGGGCAGGCCGCCTAAGGGAAGTTACATAAGTATATGATTTTAAACATATTTTTTTGATGGGTAAACATCGAAAAATGCCACGCCTGGCGCGATAATTGCGTCCTGCGCGCCGTGCGTGTAGGCTGCGCAGCCGTTGTAATCTGTTTAATCGGTTGAAAGGAAGTCTCGTGTCAAATCGTCATTTGGTGTGGTGTGGTGCATTGGTGTTGGTGGGTGCGCAAATCCCGGCGCATGCGGCGGATTATCCGAACCGGCCGATCCGGCTGGTGTCGGCGGCGGCGGCGGGTGGCGGGCTGGACGCGGTGTCACGGGTAGTGGCGCCCAAGCTCTCGGCAGCGTTTGGCCAGCAAGTGGTGGTGGATAACCGTGGCGGCGCGGCGGGCAGCGTGGCGGCGGAAATTGTCGCCAAGGCGGCACCCGATGGCTACACCTTGTTGACCGGTTCGATGGGCGCGCTGGCGGTGAACACGCTGCTCTACAAGGGCTTGAGCTTTCATCCGATGCGCGATTTCGCGCCCATCGCGCTCACCACCTCGCAAGGCAATCTGGTGACGGTAAATGCCGCCACGCCGTACAAGACGCTGGCGGAACTCACCGCGTTTATCAAAGGCAATCCGGACAAGCTCTCCTATGGCTCATCCGGCGCCGGCAACGCGGGGCATTTGGCCACCGAGCTTTACCTGAACATGATCGGCGGCAAGATGGTGCATGTGCCGTACAAGGGCGGCGCCCCCGCAATGCTCGATTTGCTGGCGGGACGCCTGCAAGTGATATTCGCATCGGCGGCGACCGCCGTGCCGCAGGTGAAGGCCGGTAAGCTGCGCGCGCTGGCCGTGACCACCGCGCAGCGTTCGCGCGCGCTACCGGATTTGCCGACCGTGGCCGAAAGCGGTTTGCCGGGCTATGAAGCGGACAACTGGTATGGCATTGTCACCGTCGCCAAGACACCCGCCGCGATCGTCAAGCGCCTCAATGCCGAGATCATCAAGGCTCTGGAAGCTGAAGATTCGAGAAAGGCGCTGGCCAACCAAGGCCTCGATATCCGCACCAGCTCGCCGCAGGAACTGGGCGCCTATATGAAGTCCGAACACGACAAATGGGCCAAGGTGATCAAAGCCGCGGGCTTGACGGCGCAATAAGGCAGCGCGCGCGGCGCAGCGCGACGCCAATCGCCGCGCGCTAAAGCCGCCGATTCTGGCGGCGATCAAATGAAATTTTTGAATGGCAGCTTGATCCATCAGCGCGAAAAATCGTCGATGGCGTAAAACAGCTCAATGCCGGGGCGGTGGCGGCGTAGGGCACGCAGCGCACGCAGGGCACGCAGCGCACGCAGGGCACGGCCATGTCTGCCTGCGGGCAGGAGCGCGTATCATGGCGGCGTTATGGGGAACTGTGCATGAATACCGCGCCCAGCGGCGCGCGCTTGCTCGCCCTGGTGTTTTTGCCGTTTGCCGCGGGCTACTTTTGCTCGTTCCTGTTTCGCAACGTCAACTCGGTGGTGTTCCCCGAGTTGGTGCGGCAATTTCACTTATCGCCCGGCACGCTGGGGCTGCTCACCAGCGCCTACTTCATTACCTTTTCGCTGGCGCAATTGCCCGCGGGCGTGCTGATGGATCGCTACGGACCGCGGCGCGTGAACGCGGGCATGCTGTTGCTGGCGGCGCTGGGCACGCTGGTGTTTGCGTTCGCGCAGGGCTTGCCTGCGCTGATGCTGGGGCGCGCGCTGATCGGCCTGGGCGTGGCGGTATGTTTGATGTCCTCGATGATGGTGTTTGTGATCTGGTTCCCGCGCGAGCGCGTGGCGACGCTGTTCGGCTGGATGCTGCTGGTCGGCTCGTGCGGCGCGTTATCGGCGACCAAGCCAATCGAGTTGCTGTTGCGCGTGAGCGACTGGCGCACCCTGTTTCTCGGCTTTTGCGCGCTGGCGGTGGTGGCGAGCGTGCTGATTTTCACTATGGTGCCGGAGAAACCCGTGGCCTGCCCGCGCAGCACGGTGCGCGAGCAGTTCGCGGTGATCGGCGAGATTTTTCGCCAACGCCGCTTTTGGTCGATTGCATTCGCCGCGGCGTGGGTGCAAGGCGTGGCGATCGGATGGCTCGGCTTGTGGGCGGGGCCGTGGATGCGCGACGTGGCGGGGCTCGCGCGCGCCGACATGGCGAACTATTTGCTGATCGCGGCGGCGGCGTTTGGCGTGGGCGGGGTGATTTGCGGCACGCTGTCCGACCGGCTGGCCCAGCGCGGCGTTTCGCCGGTGCTGACGTATTTCGCCGGGTGCGTGGCGTGCACGCTGGCGATGCTGCCGCTGGCGCTGGGCTACACGCGCGGCGCGCTGGTGTTTTGGGCCCTGTACCTCGCTTTTTCCTCGTTCGGCTCGCTCGCCTATCCGCTGCTCGCGGCGCGTTTCGCGCAGGAATACACCGGGCGTGTGGTGACGGCGTTGAATCTGGTCACCTTTACGCTCGCCTTCGCGGTGCAGTTCGGCGTGGGCGTGATCATCAACTTGTGGCCGCTCGTCGATGAGCGTTACGCGCTCGAAGCTTATCGCGCGGCGTTTGTGCTGTGCTGGCTGCTGCAGGCGCTGGCGGTGGCGTGGCTTGCCCATGCGGAGCGCTCGCAGCTGCACAAGCAGGCTTGACGCGCCGGGCGCGCCGGGCTTATGGTTGCCGAAAGCTCAAACTGCTCAACATGTTAAGCCCTGAACAAATCGTGCGCTACCGCGCCAATGGCTGCCTGCATCCGCTGCAAGGGTTAAGCGCCGGCGAAGTCAAAACCTGCCGCGACGCCCTGGCGATGACTGAAAAACGCTTGGGCGGCTCGCTGATGGCGATCGACAAAAAGTATCGCGGCAATCTGCACTTTCTGTGCAAGTGGGTGGACGGGCTCGCGCGCCATTCGCGCATCGTCGGTGCGGTGCAAGATTTGCTCGGCCCGGACATCTTGCTCTACACCAGCCGCTTTTTTATCAAGGAGCCGCAAAGCGAAGGCATTGCGGCGTGGCATCAGGATTCGACCTATTTTGGGCTAAGACCGTTTGATCACGTCACCGCCTGGGTGGCGCTCAGCGACGTCACGGCGCAGGCGGGGCCGGTGGAGTTCGCGCTGGGCAGCCATATCCGCGGACAGCTCATGCAAAAAAGCGGCGTGGTCAAAAACAGCGTCAACACCGCGGGGCAGATCATCGTCGAGTGGTTCGACCAGTCGTCGATCGAACGCGCGATCTTAAGGCCGGGACAGTTTTCGCTGCACCACACCTGCGTGGTGCACCAGTCGGCGCCCAATCGTTCCAGCGAGCGTCGTATCGGCCTTGCGTTAAGTTACATCCCCACGCGCACGCGCCATATCGGCTCTAAAAAAATGCCGGCGTGTTTGATCAGCGGCCGCGATGAATTCGGCCATTTCGATTTGCAGCCGCCGCCGCGTGAGGATTTCGGCGCGGTGGAGACCCGGCGTCACGACACGACGTTCAAGGCCTATCTCGAATCGTTCTACGAGCAGTTGGATATTGCCGAGCGCGATATGCCGCCGGAGGTGGCGGCGGCGTTGATGAACTGACGCTCGCTTGGTCGGGTTGTTTCCTTTCCTTAATCGCTTGGCAGCCCCGCCACTTTAAAGTGATAATCCGCGTCGATTAAACCGCACCGCGGACATTGGAGGAGGAAACAGGATGCAGAGTCGAGGGATCGCGCTCGCGCTGAGCGCTTTTTTTGTGTTTGCAGGGGGCGCGGCGGCGCAAACCTGGCCGGTCAAGCCGGTGCGTGTGGTCATTCCGTGGCCGCCGGGCGGGTCGAACGATGCCGTGGGGCGTATCGTCATGCAGAAAGTCGGCGAATCGCTGGGGCAGCAGTTCGTCGTCGACAATCGCCCCGGTGCCTCGGGCGCGATCGGCGCCGAGCCGGTGGCCAAAGCGCCTCCGGATGGTTACACCATCATGGTGCATTCGACCACGCACTTGGGCAATCAACATGTCTACAAAAAGCTGCCGTACGATGTGATTCGCGATTTCGCGCCCGTGGGCACGCTGGCCGCCCAGCCGGGCGCGCTGGTGGTGCATCCGTCGTTGCTGGTGAAAAGCGTGAAGGAATTTGTCGCGCTCGCCAGGGCGCGGCCCGGGCAAATCAACTATTCGTCCTCGGGCAACGGCAGCTCGCCGCATTTGTCGATGGCGTTGTTGGTGTCGATGACCGGCATCGACCTGGTGCACGTGCCCTACAAGGGCGGCGCGCCGCAGGTAACGGCGCTGGTGGGCGGCGAAGCGCAGGCATCGCTTGCAACCATCTCGACGGTGATCGCGCATTTGAGAACGGGGCGTTTGCGCGCGCTGGGGGTGTCTTCGGCGCGGCGCGCCCAGCTGCTGGCCGATGTGCCGACCATCGCCGAAGCCGGCGTGCCGGGCTACGAAATGAGCCCGTGGATTGGCGTCTACGCGCCGGCCCATACGCCGCGCGCCATCATCGAGCGTTTGAACGCCGAGGCGAACAAGGCGTTAAAGCATCCCGATGTGGCGCACAGTTTGACCGCGCAGATGCTCGACCCGATGCCCGGTACGGTGGAGGAATTCGCGCAGCGCATCCGCGCCGATTTTGAGAAATATGGCAAGCTGATTCGGGCGGCGGGGGTCAAGGTGGACTGATTTGGCGTAAGGCGTAAGGCGTAAGGCGTGGAGTTAAGGAATGGAGTGTCTATGCGAAATAAATTGAATTTTGTGTTTGGCGTGACGGTTTGCGTGGCGGCGTTTTCGGTGGCAGCTCAAAACTATCCGGTGAAGCCGGTGCGCGTGGTGGTGCCCTGGCCGCCGGGCGGCGCGAACGATATCGTCGGGCGCGTCATGGCGCAGCGCCTGAGTGAACAGACCGGGCAGCAGTTCATCGTCGACAATCGCGGCGGCGCTAACGGCACCATCGGCGCCGACGCGGTGGTGAAAGCGCTCGCCGATGGCTACACCCTCATGGTGCATTCCGCGGCGCACATCACCAACCCGCACCTTTACAGAAAGCTGCCGTACGACACGTTGAAGGATTTCACCGGCGTGACGACGCTCGCGGTGCAAGTGGGCATGCTGGTTACGCATCCGTCGCTGCCGGTGAAGAACGTGAAGGAGTTCGTCGCGCTGGCGCGCGCGCAGCCGGGCAAAGTGGTCTACGCTTCCTCGGGCAGCGGCAGCTTTGTGCATCTGGCGATGGCGTTGATTAATTCGATGACACAAACTCAAATGGTGCATGTGCCGTACAAGGGCGGCGGCCCGGCGGTGGTGGCGCTCGCCTCGGGGGAAACGCAGGCGATGACCGCCACCATCGGCTCGGTGATGCCGCATCTTGCGAGTAAGCGCGTGCGCGCGCTGGGGGTGACTTCGGCCACGCGCTTAAAACCGTTCCCCGATGTGCCCGCTATCGCTGAAACCATCAAGGATTACGAGTTTGTGGCTTGGGTCGGCGCGTTTGTTTCCGCCGGCACGCCGCGGCCGATCGTCGATCGCCTGAACGCCGAATTCAAAAAGGCGTTGGAGCATCCCGACGTGGTCAAGATTTTGGGTGGCCAAACCCTGGACCCGATGTACATGGCGCCCGAGCAGTTTGCGCTGCGTTTGAAGGCGGATTACGACCGCTACGAAAAGCTGGTGCGGTTGACCGGCGCCACCGCGAACTAAGCATAGGTGATGAGATTGTCAATGAGGTTGTCGATGAGGTTATCCATGAAGTTATCCATGCGGTTTTCCAAGCTACCGTTGATCGTTGCCGCGGGCTGCGCAGTGGCCGCGCAGTTCGCGTATGCGCAATACCCCACGCGACCGATGCGTTTTGTGGTGCCGTTTGGCGCCGGCTCGTCCACCGATATCATCGTGCGCATCATGGCGCAGTCCATGCAGCAAGCGCTGGGGCAGCCTTTTGTGGTCGACAACCGCCCCGGCGCCGACGGCGCATTGGCCGGCGACATGGTGGCCAAGGCGCCGGCGGATGGCTACACGCTGCTGGCGGCGACCAACAGCCCGCTGTCGGCCGTGCCGCATTTGCGCAAGAGTCTGCCGTATGACCCGTTGCGCGATTTCGCGCCGATTTCGATGGCGGGCTATTACACGTTTTTGCTGGCGGTGCACCCCAGCGTGCCGGTAAAAACGCTGCGCGAGTTGTTCGATCATGCGCGCGCCCATCCGGCGAAGTTGAACTACGCCAGCGGCAACACCAGCAGCATTGTGTTGTCGGCGATGATGTTCTCGCAAGCGGGGGTGAAACTCACGCACGTGCCGTATCGCAGCGAACCGCCGGCGGTGCTGGATTTGATTTCCGGGCAAGTGCAAGTGATGATGAGCTCGTATGCCACGGTGGCGGGGCATTTGCGCGACAACCGTTTGCGGCCGCTGGCCCTGGCATTGGCAAAACGCAGCCCCTTGTTGCCCAACGTGCCCACGGTGCTGGAGGCGGGCTTGCCGAAATTCAGCATCACGCCGTGGTGCGGCGTGTTCGCGCCGGCCAAGACGCCCAAGGCCGTGATCGAGCGCTTGAATCGCGAAATCGTTGCAACGCTCAAACGCGCCGACATCCGCGCGCAACTCGAGCAACAAGCGTTCGCCGGCGAAAGTTCCACGCCCGAATGGCTCGATAACTGGGTCAAAGATCAACACCGCATCTGGGGCGCTGCGATACGCGAGGCTGGCATACAGCCGGAATAGCGTTTAAAAAATAATTAATAAAATCAAATACTTACGTATTTACTTCGGTGGCAAAATACGGACGTTGCACGTGCCGGCGCCAGACTTCGCGCTAGAATGGCTCGTCGGATTTTTGATCGCGAAGTGCAAAGTATTAACGCAACGACGCGCAACCCCTCGCAACCACTGGCATCGATAGGAGGCCAACATGGACAACAACACTCAACCGGTTTTTGACCGCACGGTAGAAGACATCGGCAACGCGGTGTGGATGGAGCACACCAATGTGACCGTGCCCGATCAAACCCTGAGCACGCTGTTTTATTTGAGCGCATTGGGTTTCACGCGCGACCCGTACTTGATGCCGGGTTTGGAAAACATGTGGATCAACATCGGCCGCACGCAAATTCACACCCCCGCGAAAGCGGCGCAGGTGTTGCGCGGCCACACCGGCATCGTGCAGCCCGACCGCGCCGCGTTGTTAAAGCGCCTTGAGCATTACGCACCCAGGCTCGCCGGGACTAAGTTTGCGTACAAGGATTGCGGCGAATACGTCGAGGCCACTTGCCCGTGGGGCAACAAATACCGCATCTTTGAGCCTGATGCCGCCAAATACGGCACCACGCAACTGGGCATCGTCTATGTCGAATTCATCTGCCCGACCGGCGTGGCCGAGGGCATCGCGCGCTTTTACAACCAGGCGATCAAAGCGCCCGCCAAGGTGGTCAACGAACCCGCGGGTAAAGCCGCCAAAGTCTTGGTGGGCCACCACCAGCATTTGATCTTCCGCGAAACCAGCGGCCCGGTGCCCGAATACGATGGCCACCACCTGGAAATCTACATCGCCGATTTCTCAGGCCCGCACAAATGGTTGAAGGAACGCGGTCTAGTTTGCGAGGAAAGCGATCAATATCAATATCGCTTCAAGGACATCATCGACCCGGACAACGGCAAGCACCTCTACACCATCGAGCACGAAGTGCGCAGCATCACCCATCCGCTCTATGCGCGGCCACTGGTGAACCGCAATCCGGTGCAGACCAATCGCAACTATCGTCCTGGGTATGACGCGGGGCAGTGGGCGGCGCCGCATACGATGTGAGGTAACGGTGAGCCTTTGATCGCAACAAAAACTGATATTTGTGTAAGGTGATTGACGGCACGGAAACCCGGATGGCGTAACGCGCGCTGCGCGAGGGGGTGGGCATGAAACGCATGGTGTTGGGTGTTTTGATCCCGGTACTCAGCACTGCCGCCGCCGCGCAAACCGGCGTGTTCCCCGCCAAACCCATCCGCGTGGTGCTACCGGTGCCGCCGGGTGGCAGCATCGACACCGTGATGCGGGTGATCGCGCCGCGCATGAGCGAGACGCTAGGGCAGAGCGTGGTGCTGGAGTCGCGGCCTGGCGCTTCCACCAACCTTGGCATGGAACTGGTGGCGCGCGCGCCGGGCGATGGTTATACCTTGCTCGCGAACACGTTGGCCTTGGTGGCGAATATTTCGCTGTTTCCCAAACTGGGGTATCACCCGGAGCGTGATTTTGCGGCGGTGAGTGTGGTGGCGTCCTCGCCGAGTTTCATCGCGGTGCATCCTTCGGTGCCGGTGAAAACGGTCAAAGAGTTGATCGTGCTGGCGAAAAGGCAGCCCGACACGATCAAATTCGGCACTGCCGGCGCGGGCGGCATCGCCCATCTCGCGGTCGAGTTGTTGGCCTCGCAAACCGGCACCCGCTACGTGCATGTGCCGTATAAGGGCGGCGGGCCGGCGCTGGTCGCGCTGATGTCGGGTGAGGTCGATATGGCGGCGCTCGCGGTGGTGGCAGCGGCGGGTTTTGTGCATTCCAATCGTCTGCGCGTGTTGGCGGTTACCAGCGCCAAGCGCATGCCGCGGTTTCCGAACATTCCGACGGTGGCGGAGTCCGGCGCGCCGCAGTATGAATTCAACAGTTGGGTGGGCGTGGTGGCGCCAGTGGCCACGCCCGCGCCGATCATCAAAATCTTGAACGAACACATGGTGCGCGCGGCGAAAGCACCCGATGTGGTCGAGCGTTTCGCCAAGGACGGCGCCGAGGTGGTGGCGAGCACGCCGGAGCAGTTTAAAAAAGTGATCACCGAGGAAGTGGCGATGTGGGCGCGGGTGATTAAGCAGGCGGGAATTCGCGCGGATTAACGCAGATTCAACATCACCGTTGTCATTCCCGCGTAGGCGGGGTATCCCCTTCCCCTCGGGGAAGGTAGGTTGGGGGCCGTTTTGCCAGTGGCACTGTGTTATGGGTTCCCGCCTACGCGGGAACGACAGTGTTAGCTTTAAATCTGCGTTAATCTGTGAAATCTGTGGCGAACGGTTTTTGGTTTTGAACGGATACGACGATGCACCCAACGGAACTCACTTTCTACAGCGACGGATTAAAGATCGCAGGTTATTTATTTACGCCCGCCGACTGGAAGCCGGGCAATGCGCCGCGCCCCGGCATCCTGGTGCTCGCGGGCTACAGCGGCAACACCCAAGCCGATTGCACGCACATGATGAAGCGCTTGTGCGCCGAGGGTTGGTTTGTATTCGGCTTCGATTACCAGGGCTTTGGCAACAGCGAGGGCAAGCGCAGCCGCCATCGCGCGCTGGAGCAGGCGCAGAATTGTTATGACGCGATTTCTTTCATGCAAGGCGTGCCAGGTATCGACGCGCAGCGCATTGGCCTATTCGGCACCAGTTTCGGCGGCGCCAATGGCGTGTGGGTCACCGCATTCGACGAGCGCGTGAAGGTGCTGGTCACCAGCGTCGGCGTGATGAACGGCGAGACGTGGATGCGACAAATCCGCCGGCCGTGGGAGTGGTTGAAGTTTAAAGACGAGGTCGTCACTGACGCGCGCCGCCGCGTGCGCGAGGGCACGCCGAAGATGGTGTTTCACGGCGATATCATGCTGCGCGACCCCGATTCCGCGCGCCAGCGTGACATGCACAAAGAGGCCGGCCACGCGTTTCAAAGCGAAGAGCGCGATCTGGAAAGCGCGGAAGCCACGATGCGCTACCGCCCCGATTGGGTGGTGGATAAAATCAGTCCGCGGCCGGCGCTCTTCATTTACGCCGAGCACGATAACCTGGTGCCGCCGCAACAGCAGCTCGATTGTTATGCCAAATGCGGTGAGCCGAAAAAACTGGTCAAGCTGCCGAAGTCGGGGCACTACGACAGCTACGAGTTACGCAATCCGGAGATGAGCCAGACCACGTATCGCGAGACGATTTCGTGGTTTCGGCAATATTTGTAGGGAGATGCCGTTCCGGCGCAGGCTGGAACCCGGTTCGTTCGTTGGCGCGCGGCAACGATATTTAATGCCTGCGGCGCGGGTTACAACTTGGATACCAGCTTTCGCTGGAATGACGACGGGAGGGGCAAGTGCTTCCGATTTGGAAATCGTTGATGCTTTCCAGCGCCATGGTGTTGGTCGGCAATACCTGTGCGCAGACCTACCCCGCCAAACCCATCCGCATGATCGTCCCGTTCGCCGCCGGCGGCCCGGCCGACGCCACCGCGCGCACGCTGGCGCCGCGTTTATCGGAGTTCCTCGGCCAGCAAATTATCGTCGATAATCGCGGCGGCGCCGGCGGCATACTCGGCATCGATCTTACGGCCAAGGCGCCGCCCGATGGCCACACCACCATGCTGATGTCCAGCTCGTTTGTGATTTTTCCCAGCACGCATCGCACGCTGCCCTACGACACGTTTCGCGACATCGCGCCGATCACCGACGTGGTGCAAGCGCCGTTTACGCTGGTGATTCATCCATCACTGCCGGTGCGTAACGCGGGCGAGTTGGCGAAGCTCGCGCGCGCCAAACCCGGCGAACTGCTCTATCCGTCGGCGGGCGTGGGCGGCACCAATCATTTGGCGGGTGTGCAGTTCAGCTTGCTCGCAGGCGTGAAAACCGAGCACGTGCCGTACAAGGGCACCGGGCCGGCGCTGATGGATCTCGCCGCGGGGCATGTGCATTTTCAGTTCAGCATGGTGCTGGCGGTGGCGCCGCTGGTGCAGGCGGGCCGCTTACGCATGATCGGTATCGCCTCGGCTCAACGCCTCGCGGATTTTCCCGATGTGCCAACGGTGGCCGAGTCGGGCGTGCCAGGTTATGAGTCTGGTGTATGGTTCGGTTTTTTCACCGGCGCTCGCGTGCCGCGCGACATCGTCGGCCGATTGCACGGCGAGACGGTGCGCGTGCTGGCGCTGCCTGCGGTGCGCGAACGCTTGTCGCCGGGCGGCGCGCAACTGGGCGGGCGCAAGCCCGACGACTATGCCGTTTACTTGCGTAACGAGGTAGCGAAGTGGGCCAAGGTGGTGAAGGCGGCGGGCATCACCCCAGAATAAGCCGCCGGCAGCGTCCTTAAAAACATCAATAAAATCAATAGGTTGAATTAATTCTAATGATCCGTAAACATTAGCGGGGAGAAAGCGATGAGATACCAAACACCGTTGTGGTTGCGCGCTTGCGCGTGCTCGATAGCCGTGATCACGCTCGGTGTGCACGCGCAAGCCCCCGCGTGGCGGCCGGATAAAAACGTCGAGATCGTTGTCGGCACCAGTCCCGGCGGCGGGCAGGATAGCGCGGCGCGCTTTGTGCATCGGCTGATCCAGGAGCGCAAGCTGATCGATGTCGCTTCGGCGGTGGTGAATAAACCCGGCGCCGGCAGCGCCATCGGTTATGCCTATCTGAATCAACAGCCGGGCGATGCACACTACACCATGCTGCTCGCCGTGCCGCTGATCACCAATCATCTGCTCGGCGTGAGCGCGATCAGCCACGTCGATTTGACGCCGCTCGCTAATTTGTTCGAGGAGTACATCGTCGCCGCGGTGACGCCGGATTCGCCGATCAAATCAGGGCAGGATTTGCTCGCGCGGCTGCGCAAGGATCCGCAATCGGTGAGCGTGGGCGTGCCCTCGCTCACCGGCGGGGGCAACTTCGCGATCGTGATGGCGGCCAAGGCGGCGGGCGCCGATCCGCGGCGTTTAAAAACGGTGGTGTTCAAATCCGGCGGTGATTCGATGAGCGCGCTGCTGGGCGGCCATATCGATGTGATGATGTCCACTACCGCGGCGCCGGTGGCGCAGCGCCGCGCGGGCAAGGTGCGCATACTGGCGATCGCCGCGCCCAAGCGCGTCGCCGGCGATCTGGCGGACGTGCCGACTTGGCGCGGCATGGTGGGGCCGCGCGGTTTGTCGGCGGCGCAGGTGGCGTACTGGGAAAATGTCTATCGGCAAGTCGCGGCGAACGACGACTTCGCCAAGGAAATGCACAAAAACCAGTGGGTGGCGAATTATCTCGGCAGCGCCGACATGCGCAAATTTCTCGCCGCGCAAGCGAGCGAGTTGAAGGCGCTGATGGGCGAACTGGGCATGGTGAAATAGGAATCTGCACATGGGCAAAATGAACGGCATGGTGGCGCTGATCACCGGCGGCACGCGCGGTATCGGCCGCGCCACGGCGGAAATGTTCGCCGCCGAGGGCGCAACCATCGCGATTTGTTCGCGCTCGCAAGCGGCGCTTAATCAAACCGCTCAGGAGATCACCGCCAAGCACGGCGTGAACGTGATCGCGCAAGTGGCCGACATCCTCGACCGCGCCTCGGTCGAAGCGTGGATCGCACGCGTGGGCAACGCGGCGGGCAAAATCGACGTGCTGGTCAACAATGCCGGCGGTTCGGAGCAGCGCGTGGCGAGCGGTTCGATGAAACAGGTCTACGCGGTGGATGCGATTTCGGGCGACTTGCCGCCGGGGCGCTTCGAGGAAATGGCCGACGCGGAATTTATCAACGCGTTTAACCAAAAAGTGCTGGCGCTGATTTACGCCATGCGCGCGGCGCTGCCGTGGATGCGCAAGGCGGGCGGCGGCTCGATCATCAACGTGGTGTCGATGAAAGGCAAACAACCGCTGCCGCGCGTGGTGAGTTCGTCGGTAGCGGCCGCGGCGGCGATGAATCTGTCCAAGGGCTTGTCGCTGGAGCTTGCGGATCAAAACATACGCGTTAACGTAGTGGCGCTGGAAAGCATACTCACCTCGCAAACCGAAAAAAGCCGCGCGCGCTGGGCGCCTAACAAAACCATGGACGAATTTTTAGCGCCGCGTAACGCGAATATTCCCATGCATCGCATCGGCACTTCGGACGAAGTGGCACACGCGATTTATTGCTTGGCCGCGCCCTTGGGCGCGTATATCACCGGGCAAGTGTTGTGCGTGGATGGCGGCGGGCTGCGCAGCTGGTAGATCAGTCGACGATAAAAAGCGTCGCCCCCACCGCGGTGAACGAGCGGTGCGCATCGCTGCCGTCGCCGACTTGGTAGCTCATGCCGGGCTTCAACGTGAATTTGCGGCCGTCTTTAAGCTCGGTGGTGAGTTCGCCAGCGGTGCACAGAATGATGTGGCCCTTGTCGCACCAATGGTCGGCGAGATAACCGGGCGTGTATTCGACCATGCGCACACGGATTTCGCCGAACTCGCGCGTGCGCCAATAGGCCTTACCGGTAACGCCGGCGTATTCGACGCGCTCGATGCTCGACCAGTCGGTGGTGCCGAAGGGGATTTTGCTCATGCGCATGGTGGTGTTCCAAAAAAAACTAAGTGGTGGGTGTGCTTGTGACGAACGAGAGCAAACGCCATACTGCGATCGCTAACGCGCCCGAAGACAAAATGAGCGCGGCGCCGATCCCTTGAACGATGCGTCCGCGCGTATGAGCGTCACGCCCGCTGAGCACGATGGTGTCTCGGATGACTTTAGTGTGCGGCAACGGAAAACGTCCGGCGCTGCGAATTTGCCGTCCCTGGCGCCAGCCGTGCCAGCCCAAGGCGCACACCATGACGCACACCACCGCCGTGCTCCAGCCCAAAATCGAGACCAGCGCGGGTTTGGCTTGCGCCGGCGGCAAGGCGCGCAGTTGATCGATGTACCCTGCCAGCACGAAGTAGATGCCGGTTACCAACGCGATCGCGAGCAAGGCGATCACCATCGCAACGCGGCGTTGTCGCGGATCGGCACGTTGTATCTCGGGCATAAAGGTGCCTTGCTTGGCTGAGAGTCGGTTGAGGATAATTATGCGGCCGATGCCGCTAAAACAAAACGGCCCGTGATGACACGGGCCGTTGCTCGATTCAGAGGCAATTAACGCAGGATCGCCGAAGGCGGCGGCGGTGGCGAGCCCGGCGGTGGCGGCGGGTAGTAGGGCGCGGCGGGTGCTTGCACCTGCGGCTGCGGCGCGGGGGCAGGCGGCGGTATGTGATGTAGTTGCGGCGCCGGGCGCTGATACTGTTGCACGGTTTGCGCGGGCACCGCCACGCGGTGGCCCTTGGCATACATGCATTGCGTGTAGCCGTTGTCGTAGCGCCGCTGCGCGTTTTGACCCGAGGCATCGCCTGCCGCGGCGCCGATCATCGCGCCCATCAACAAGCCCACGCCCGCGCCCACGCCGGCCGCGCTGCTGGTGCTGCCGATCGCGGCACCGGCGGCGGCGCCTATCGCGGTGCCGGCGACGGTGCTTCTGACGGCGGCGTTTTCTTGCGTTGCGGTGGGTGTCGCGCCTAAGACTTGCAGCGCGTACTCGCGGCAAGCGCCGTCGTCGATCTTGAATTGATCGAAATTTTTGCCCGTGCCCGGCAGCGCCATGCGGCTGGGGCCGGTGGGGATGGTGGTGCAGCCCGCGCCTAGCAATACGATCACGGCGAGCAGCGGCAGTGTTTTACGCGTGTTGTTCATGGGCACGGTTTATTGCGGCGGTGCATGCGGGATCACGCGTTGCCACGGCGTGGCGCAGGTTTGCACATGCGGGTAATAGGTTTGGGTGTCCTGGCAGAAAAACCAATGCTGTTGCGGCTGCGGCGCGGCTTGGGGCGCGGGTGCTTGCGCGAGCGGCGGATTTTGTTCAATAAAAACCGTCGGCTCTTCGCGCACCACCACGCGCGGCTGACCATAACTCCAATACGGATGCGGGCCATAGCCATAGTAGTACGGCCGCGGGTGATACCACCACGGCGACACCACCACCGGCGCACCGATGTGCACGCCCACGCGCACGCGCGCGTGGCGCCCGCCGTGCGCATCGGCTGCGGGCGAGACGATCATCATGCCCCCCGCGGCGACTAACGCGGCAAGCGTGCTTGCGGCGAAACCGTTCATGCCTTTCTCCATTAACCGTCAGCTTCCATTAATGTATGATCATAAGGCGTTAGATGACGTCTGTCGCAGCAAGTTTGTTACAAAATGTAAGTATTTGATTTTAAATGATATTTTTTGTTAGCTGTGAGGGTAGAAAACACGCGTTTTGAGCGCCGTTTGGGCGCCTTGGCAGGCATCGTCAAGCAATTTTTACAGCGCGCGCCTTACCGCAATCATCGCGCGTTGCTTATTCGATCTCCAGGCGCTCGAACGCGATTTGCAGCGTGTCGATCGCCACCGCGTTGCCGAGCCCCGCCAGCGTGGGCCCGCTGTATTTCGCGGGCCACGCGCGCAAAAACTTCCATGTCATCACCACTTCGGTGCGGTCTTCGTTTTGCAGGTGCACGGCGACGTTACGCCGCGCGCCGGGCTCGCCGTTGCGCACTTGATTGACCCACTGAAACAAATCGAGCGCGCCGATCACACCGCGTTTGAGCGTCAAGTTGCCGTACTTCACGCGGCCCGGCAGTTTGGCCGCGCCCGATTCACGCGCGTTGCCGCTGCGGTATTCGATGACCTCGATTTCAACTTCGGGGAGGATGACTTCGCTAAACCCAGCGCGCGGGCCTTCGCTATTGCCGTCGCCCAAGTCGACCAGGAAGTTGTAATTGCCATAGGGTTGATCGCGTAGCACTGCCATTGCCGCGGCTCCTTGTTAGGTGGGGTTGCGTTCGACATATCCGATATCGGCGTAAATGCCCAGATCGTGTTGAATCGTGTGTTGGTAACGGCGCGCGTTGCTGTCGCTGAACGCCACGCGCACGGTAATGCGGCGCGGCTCGTTGCGCGCAAAGTAGGCGGCGCTGCTGTCCAAAAACGCGTGGATGGTTTTATGCGGCGCCAGAAATTCGATGTTCTGAAACAGCGCCAGATCATTGATCGCCACGCCTCCAATCACCCCGCTCAGCCGCTCGCTGAAGCTGGTTTTGACTTTCAGCGCCGGCGCGTCGCCAAGGTTTGTAACCGCGATAAACAACGCGCCGTCCTCGAACACAAAATCGACGATGACGTTGGGCGCGCCCTTGAACACCGGTTTCGCCGGCGGGCGCGCTTTGAGTTTGATGGGCTTTGAGGGGCGGGTGGCCATGGGCACGCGTTCGGGATCGAGGTCAACCCATCGCCTTGCGCTCCGCGCTAATCTGATCGCGCAACACTTTCAGCAAGCGCGCTTCGGGCGAGGGCGCGAAATTGGTATAGCCGACACCGAGTTCCAGCAGTTGTTTGGCATTGCGCGGGAACGCCGCGTGGTGGGTGGGCAGTGCGAGGCGCGCGCCCTTGCCCTTGGCGAGTGCCGCGCGCACTCGATCTACCGCCGCGGCCATTTTCGGATGATCGGAACTACCCGCGACACCGAGCGCGCGCGACATATCCGAAGGCCCGATGGCGACGATGTCGATGCCCTCGACTTGCGCGATTTCTTCGATTTGGTCGAGCGAAGGCAGGTCTTCGATCATCACCGCCAAGGTGATTTCTTCATTCGATTGCCGCATGTGTTCCGTGAGCGGCAGCGCGCCGAAGTTCGAGGCGCGCGAGGCGCCCGCCATGCCGCGTTCACCGAGCGGCGGGTAGCGCACCGCTTTCACCGCCTCGCGCGCGGCGTTAGCGTCGGTGATGTGCGGGATTTGCACGCCTTGCACGCCCATGTCCAAGAGCCGCAGCAAAAACGCCGGGTCGAAACCCGGCGGACGCACGATAGGTGTGACGCCCACGCGCTCGGCCGCCATCACCATTAGCTGGACGGTGCTCAAATCGAAGCTGGTGTGCTCCATGTCGATAAACGCGGCGTCAAAGCCGGCGTGCCCGATGATTTCGACGATCTGCGGATCGGCGATCCCGCCGACATAAGTGCCCATGGCAATGCCGCCGGACTTAAGGATTTTTTTGACGCGGTTGGGTTGCATAAAGGTCCTTTAAAAACATAAATTAAATCAATCACTTACGTTTAAGCTAAAACTTGATGCTGGCGCCGGCCGCTACACACGTGGATTGTAATCGACTGTGCGGCGACAATTGCGCCTTTCAATTGCACGGTGGTGTCCCACTTATGTGCCGTACCAATTCAATCTTCATGCGCACGGCTCTGATATTCGCCGCAGGCGCGGCTGCGACGCTGTTACCGATGATCGCGCACCGTGCGCACGCGCAAACCTTTCCCACAAAACCCGTGCGCTTGGTGGTGCCCACGCCCGCGGGTAGCTCGGTCGATATCGCGGCACGGGTGATCGCCGAGGGCTTGCGCGAGCGCATGGCGCAGTTGGTGCTGGTCGAAAACAAGCCCGGCGCGGGCGGCACCATAGCGGCGGCCGAAGTCGCGCGCGCCGCGCCCGATGGCCACCACTTGTTCGCCGGTTTTAACGGGCCGCTCGCCACCGCGCCGTTTTTATTTCGCGCGCTGCCGTATAAGCCGCTCAGCGATTTTGCGCCGGTGGTGGCCACGGTGTCGCAGCCGCATGTGCTGGCCGTGAGCGCGGTGCATCCGGCGCGCACGCTCGCCGAATTCGTTGCCGACGTTAAAGGCAAGCCCGGCCTTTACAACTACGCCTCGGTGGGCAACGCCAGCGCGTCGCATTTGGCGATGGAGCTGTTTAAATCGCAAGCGGGTTTGGGCTTAACGCATGTGCCGTATAGCGGCGGTCCGGCGGCCACGCAAGCCCTGCTTGCGGGTGATGCGCAGGCCTTGTTCGCGGCTTATGCCAATGTCAAGGAACTCGCCGCCGCCGGGCGGCTCAAGGTTTTGGGCCTGGTTGAAGCCGCGCGCTCGCGCGGGCTGCCCGATGTGCCAACCTTCGCCGAGCAGGGCGTGCGCGGTGTCCAGGCGCCGTTGTTTAACGGCATCGTCGCGCCGGCCGGCACGCCGCCGGCGGTGGTGGCGAAACTTAATCGCGATATACGCGAGGTGCTCGCCGAAGCGCGCGTGCGCGGGCGTTTGTTCGCCGCGGGCATGGAGGTGATCGGCGGCACGCCGGAAGAACTCAGCGCGCTGATGCGCGCCGAAGCCGCTCGCTGGGAACCGGTGATCAAGCGCTTGGTGTTGCGCGTGGACTAGCACATCGAGGCAAGGGCTTGCCGCCACGCGCGCGGGGTTCGCGGGTAAATGCGAATACGCGTCGCGTGCGGTTCTCCCGGCGGTGATTTCCCCTTATGATAGCGGCCTTGGTGATGGCGAAATCGCCCCCCTCTCCCCCCAACGTTTTCACGAGGTCAAGCAATGCCCAAGTTACTGGTGATCCACGGCGCCGGCATGAACATGCGCGGCAAGGTGCAGCTCGATGTGTTCGGGCCGATGAAGTTGCCCGAGTACGACGAGCACATACGCCAATACGCGAAAGAACTCGGCTTCGAGGTGGAGATTTTCCATTCCAACATCGAGGGCGAGGTGATCAACAAGTTTTACGAGGCCGAGGAAAATGGCTTCGATGCGTGCATTATCAACCCCGCGGGTTACAGCAGCGGCTATCGCGCGTTGTATGCAGCGATGTCGCAGGTGAAATTCCCCTCGATCGAGTTGCACATCTCCAACCCCGCGCGCCGCGGCGGACAGTCGGAGGTGGCGAAGGTGGCGCGCGGGGTGATTACCGGCTACGGCATCTTCGGTTATTGGCTGGCGATGCGCGGGCTGCAGAATATTCTGGCCAAGCCATAGCGGTTGATCATGAGCAAAAGCTTGATTTGGGCCGCGGCGCTGACGGCGGGCGCGGCGGCGGCGCAGCAATACCCGACACGTCCGATACGCGTGGTCGTGCCGCAACCGGCCGGCGGCAGCATGGATGCGAATGCCCGCGCGCTGGCGGTGCACTTGGAGCCGGTGTTCGGCCAGAACCTGGTGATCGACAATCGCGGCGGCGCCAACGGCATCATCGCCGGCGAGTTGGTGGCGCGCGCGGCGCCCGACGGCCACACCATGCTCTACACCTCGAACTCATTCATCATCAACCAGCTGGCACAGAAAAAACTGCCGTTTCATGTCATCGACGATTTCACGCCGGTGACGCTGGCGGCGACGCTGCCCGGCTATTTGGTGTTGGTCAATCCGCAGGTGCCGGCAAAAACATTGGGGGAACTGATCGAGTTGTCCAAACAGCCCAACGCCAATATCCGGTTCGGCTCCGGCGGCATCGGCAATAGCCAGCATTTGCTCGGCGAATACCTCAATTCGAGGTCCGGCTCGAAGTTTGTCCATGTGCCGTACAAGGGGCTCGCGCCGATGGTTACCGGCTTACTCGCAAACGAAATCCAGGTGGCTTTTACCGCGCCCACGGTGGTGATGCCGCATATCAAGTCGGGGCGTGTGCGCGCGCTGGCCTATTCGGCCGCCAAGCGCTGGTCGGGCATGCCGGAGTTGCCGGCGATGAGCGAGGTGATTCCCGGCTTTGTTTACGAAGCGGCGTGGCACGGCGTGTTCATGCCGGCCGGCACGCCAGCGCGGGTGGCGAGCCGCATGCAGCAGGAGATCGCCACGGCGATCCAGCAGCCGAAGATGCGCGATTTTCTGGAGCGCGGCGGTTTTATGGCGGCGGGCAGTTCGCCGCAAGCGTTTCGCGAGTTCTTGCGGAAGGATCTCAAAACGCTGGCGGCGTTATTTAAACTCGCCAACATCAAGCCCGAGTAAATCAGCCGCGCCGATCAGTCCGCGCTGCGCTTGACGCCGAAGAAACGAATATCGCGGATATCGAACGAGCCGGGTATGCCGACGATATCGTCGTACAGATTCTGTATATCCAGCAGCACCGCGAACGGAAAGCCGCGGCGGCCGCGGCGCTCATCGGTGAGCAGCGACTGGAAATACTTGCCCAACACGTGCTTGTCGTCGCGCAATTCGTAAACGCGGTTGGCGATGCGCGGAAATTCATCGATCAGCGCTTTGGGAAAACGCGTTTTCTTCAGCGTGCGATAAAAAGCCAGCGCCTGATCGTCGATGACGGCTTTTTTTGTAGGGGGCATGGGGCCTCCGCAGTTTATGCAGCGTTCGTTACGACACAGTAAATTTTAATCAATGTGTCAATGCGGTTCAACCGAATTGTGGGGCGGCGAATGCCTGATTGTGCATTTGTTCTCGGTATCGTGCGGCGCAAACACGCCCCCGAGGCATAAGCGATGACGTTCGCGGCGCGGTATGCCGCGCGCGCTGCACCACACAGCGCGATTGCGTTGCAACCATTTCCAATGGTGGTGATGAATGACTAAGCGTGTCGTGCAGTGGTGTGCTGAGCCGCTCGGCTTTGCCCGCGGTGTTGGCATGGGAGTGGAAATCATGCGCCGCTCGATTCTGTAGTTGCCGCTGCCCGCGCTGCGGCGGGATGCTCGGCTCGATGATTTGCGCGCCTGGCGCGGTCGCTTCGGTGCGAACCTTCGGCGTGCGTTTCAGGCCGCTTTAATGCAGCGGCGCACCGCGCGTGCGATAGTTCCGATGCGCGCCAGCTCAACGCGATCGCGCGCGGCAATCAGTTTGTTTACGACCCGATCACGGCATTTTGAAGCGCCGGAGAAGGTAAAAAAACAAATCAAATCAAAAACTTATGAGATAACCCCAGCGCGCCCTGGCGGTTGGGCGCAGCACTGGTGGGAGGTGCATGCTCGATCGCGCGGCTCAGCGGCGGCTGCCCGCAAGGCAGAACAGATGGATGTGCGCCTTCATCAAATCGTAAGTCGCGGCACCCAATCCAAAATCGAGGCAGGCATCCGGCACGGTCGAACCATGGGGGTCGCAGCGCGGATAGTTAACGGGATTGGCCGGGCTTGTGAGGTTATCCACAATCAGGCGCGATGCTAAGCCGAAGTCCGGCCAGCCCACGACCTGGTTCTGCGGCACGGGAGAAAAACTGCTCGCCCCGATGCCGATGGCATCGTAGGCCAGCGCATAATCGGCGGCAAAAGGCTCGCCCGTGTGATAAAGCGCAAAGTGATTGGCTCCCGGTGTCGCGCCGCGTGCCGTGCCTTCAGGTGCGCGTGCGCCGCGCGCGCAACAGCAACAAGGCGCCGAGTCCGAACAGCGGGATTGTTCCCGGAAGCGGGATCGGGGTGGGACTGGGGCCAGGCGGCGGTGGCGGCGGCGTCGTGTCGGGCGGCGGCGTTTGGCCGAAACGGATGTTGTCGATGCCGATGTTGTCGTGCAGGCCGCCCGCCAGGTTGCTATAGTCGATTTCTATCAGCAGATCGGCGCCGCTTAACGGCGCAAGAAAATCGAATACCGTGCGGCGCGGGCCGCTAAAGTCGCCTTGCACCAATACATTGTTTTGCGCAAACAGCGGCGTCGTGCCGTCGAGAATGCGCACCGCGTTGATGGTGTAGTCGGTATTGGGCCAGCCGCCCAGATCAAAGCCATATAGCAGCACTTCGAAACCGGCATCGGCGCTCAAGCGCACGTTCAGTGAGTTGGAAAAATTGCCGCCGATCAACACGTTCGTGAGATCGCCGTAGCTATCCACCCACAGCGACGTGCCCGGGTTGAGCGGTGTCGCCATGCCGGTGAAAAACGCTGTTAGCACATTGGGCGTGAACCCTTCGCCCAGGTTGCCGTAGGTGAACTGACCGCCGCTGACATCCATGATCGCGGCACTGACGCGATCGCCGTAGTCCTGCGGCACGGTGTTGCCGCTGATGGTGGGCACGACGTTGCCCGCCAGGCGAATCTGATCGAAGGTGAGCACGGTGGCGCCTGCCATGCCACTAAAGAACATGATTGGCGCAAGCGCGAGTGCTTTGAAACTGTTCGCGGCCACTCGCGGCGTGTTGCGTTTCTTCTTGCCGGGTTTCATTGTCGATCCCTCCACGTTGAAATGACCGATGACTCGTAAACCTTAAGCTTCGGTTGCGGCAGAACACCCGTTACGCGCATGCGTGCTGCACACGATCGCGACTGTAGGAGTCGTGGGCGTTGCGAACAATAGGCGTAAAGGCTTAGTCCGAAGTCTTATGCGGACACTTGGTTTCGTCGGACTAACGCCCGCTTTGGCGGGCATAACCGCGAGTTTGTTTGTCGCGGGCACGATGCAATACTTAAGCGAGTATTGCGTACACAGCGTGCGGCATGCGGCCCGACCACGCCTTAGCGTTTTTGCCGCAACAGCCGTTGTTGCTCACGCTGCCAGTCTTTTTCGCGCGCCGTTGCGCGCTTGTCATGCTGCTTCTTGCCTTTGGCGAGCCCCATCTCCAACTTGATGCGCCCCCGCGTGTAATGCAGGTTAAGCGGCACCAGCGTAAAGCCCGCGCGCTCGACGCTGCCGATCAGTTTGCGAATCTCCTCGGCGTGCAGCAGCAGTTTGCGGGTGCGCGTGGGGTCGGGGTTGATGTGGGTCGATGCGGTGGGCAGCGGGCTGATATGCGCGCCGATTAAATACAGCGCTTCGCCCTGCACGATGACATAGGCTTCTTTCAACTGCGCGCGGCCTTCGCGGATGGCCCTTACCTCCCAGCCTTCGAGCATGATGCCGGCCTCGAAGCGCTGCTCGATAAAATAATCGTGGAAGGCTTTTTTGTTTTCGACGATACTCATGCGCACATTTTACCAGCGCGCATCGCGCGCCATTGCCCCATGCCCGAAGTGTCCAAAACGGTGATCGTGCCGTATACGCCCGCACAGATGTTCGATTTGGTCGATGACGTCGAAGCTTACCCGTCGTTTTTGCCGTGGTGCACCGGCAGCACACTGCTGGCGCGCGATGAGAGCATGACGCGCGCGATGTTGAATGTGGGTTTTCGCGGTGTCAAACAACATTTTTCCACGGAAAACCGCAAGTCGGGGCACAGCGAAATCACCATGAAATTGATCGAAGGCCCGTTTCGTGCGCTGGATGGCCATTGGCGTTTTAGCAATTTGAACGGCAAAGGCTGCAAAATCGAATTTAAACTGGCATATGAATTCTCCAGCCGCATCCTGGCGACGCTGGTGGGTCCGGTGTTCAGCCACATCGCCGACACCATGGTGGACGCCTTCGTGAAACGCGCGGATCGATTGTATGGCGCGGGCTGAGCGCATCGAAGTCGAAGTGGTCTACGCATTGCCCGATGAGCAAGCGCTGGTGCGCCTGCAACTGGCGGCGAACGCGACAGTGTTTGAGGCAATCGAGCAGTCGGGGCTGCTGGCGCGTTATACGCGGATCGGCGCAGCACCGCTTAGCGTCGGCATCTTCGGCCAGCGCGTGAGCCCGGCTACGCGCCTTAAACAGGGTGACCGCGTGGAAATCTATCGTCCATTGACCGTCGACCCTAAAGATGCCCGTCGCCGGCGCGCCGGCTCGCGCGTCGGCAAGGCGCAACGCCGTTAGCCTGACGCTCTTCAGGGTATAATCGTAAGTAGCTGATTTAATTGATATTTTATGGAATCCGGATTTTTAGACGCATTAGCCGCAAATCTGTTGTCCCCGGCGCTGCTGTTTTTCGCCATGGGCGTGGCGGCGACGTTGGTGAAAAGCGATCTGAAATTTCCCGAGCCGCTGTATGTCACGCTGACGATTTATTTATTGCTGGCCATCAGTAGTGTCCGGACGTTAATCGAATAAATTCAATTGGTTAGCGGACATGTCCGGAATTTCGTCGGCGACGATTTTGTTAAGCAGTTGATCCAATGGCATTT
>VGIF01000012.1 GCA_016868015.1 Betaproteobacteria bacterium | reverse complement strand
TTGGTTTCCTAGGTGCTTTAGGTTCTGGCGTATATTGGACGTTAACGCCGGTTAGTTATGAAGCGCGTGCAATCTTAGAGATGGCGCAAGCAAATAATAGTTTAGGCAGCAACGGCAACAACGTGGAAGCACCCGCGTTACTAATTGAGCGTCTGAGAATCCCATCAACCTACACCTCAACAGTGATTAAGGCCTGCGAACTTGAAAAAGACCGTGAGCCAAGCGAGGCCATGGCGAGAATGGTTAAATCCGATTTGCCTGGAAATTTGGGGTCTACTCTACTTATCAAATTGCGCAGGGCCAACCCTGAACTGGCCAAGCAATGTTTAGACGCCACCTTAAAAATGATTCAAACTCAACAAAACTTATTGCTTCAGCCATATTTGCGGGCGCTAAAGACCCGGATTAGTGGATTAGAAGGTCGAATGCATCAGGTCCAGAGCGATCTTGCAATCCTAGAAAAAAGACAGTCATTTCAAATTGCCTACTTTGCGCGGCGGGATGAGTACAGACACTTGATTCAACAACTCGAAGAGTCGCAGTTAGCGCTGTTACGTGTGACTCAAGCCCGTCTTAACTCAGATATTTACGTTGGCACAAATCCCGTTTCTCCTAGCCTAATTCTGACGTTAGTCCTTGGAACATTAATTGGGTTGGTGATTGGGTTTTTGCTGGCGATAGGCGGGAAGCTTTTTGCGCGCGTACATCGAGAGGCATGATTTTATCGGGGTAAGCTCGTTCTTCGCTCAGATATCAGTAGTTTCGCCAGTTGATGTGTTTATCTGATTTTATCGAAGTCGAAAGCCGAAAGCTCATCCACCATAGACACTAACACAACACGCCAATCGGGCATTACGATGTCGAAGCGATCACTTAATCGGTTACAGTCAAGTCGCGAGTTGGCGGGTCTTGTCGTGACCAACGTATAAGCACTGGCAGGTATCGGGTTAAGTTTTGGCAGGTTAGCGGGGGCGAGTAGTCCGCTGCGGGCCGCTTCATGGATGATCGCCTCGGCAAATCCGTGCCAACTGGTGCTACCAGTCATCGTGCAGTGAAATGTGCCGGGGCTGAATGCCCCGGCGGCGCGTTCCCGTTCGGCTTGGCGAACGATATGGGCCGTTGCATCCGCGATGTACCGCGCACCGGTGGGTGCGCCAAATTGATCCGCCACGATATTAAGTTCGTCGCGCTCACGAGCCAGGCGCAGTATGGTTTTGACGAAATTTTGGCCGCGGGCAGCGTAGACCCAAGTGGTGCGCAAGATGATATGCGCGCAGTCAGCGGCGCGAATGGCGGCTTCGCCGGCAAGCTTACTACGGCCATACGCGTTGAGCGGGTTGGTTGTGTCCTCTTCGACATAGGGTGACGATTTCGTCCCGTCGAACACATAGTCGGTCGAGTAATGCACCAGCAAGGCGCTGATCTTGCGCGCTTCCTCCGCGAGTACGCCGACGGCGGTGCCGTTTACCGTTGTCGCCAGTGCTTCTTCTTTTTCCGCGCTGTCGACTGCCGTATACGCGGCCGCATTGACAATCACGTCTGGGTGTAGCGCGCGCACTAGCGGAGCAATCGTTTCGGGCCGCGAAAAATCGCAGCGTGTCCGGTCGATGGCGATGACTTCGCCCAGCGGCATTAGGCTGCGCGCTAGTTCCCAGCCCACCTGCCCATTGACACCCGTCACCAAAAGTTTCATGGGAACAGCTCGGCTAGTTTAAAACGAACCCCGGCGGCATCTTTGCCCAATAGTTGTGGTGCACCTTCCATCGGCCATTGGATGCCGATGTCGGTGTCGTTCCATACAATGCAACGTTCGTGCGCCGGTGCGTAGTAGTCGGTGGTCTTGTAGAGAAAATCCGCGCTGTCCGTTAACACGATGAACCCATGCGCAAAGCCCGCCGGCACCCATAGCTGCCGATGGTTGGTTTCATTCAGTTCAACGCCGAACCACTTTCCGCACGTTGGCGATGATACGCGTATATCAACGGCCACGTCGAATACCGCGCCGCGCACCACCCGCACCAATTTGCCTTGTGGTTGCTGAATCTGATAATGCAAACCGCGCAACACGTTCTTGCTGGAGCGGGAGTGGTTATCTTGTACGAATTCAACGCTTAGCCCGGTGGCTTCCCGAAACGTGTTCGCGTTAAAACTCTCCACGAAAAAGCCGCGGGTGTCGCCAAACACCTTAGGTTCCAGCACCAGAACGCCGGGTAGTGGTGTTTGGATAACGTTCACAGCGAAGCTTCCTCGTTCAGCATGCGTAACAGATACTGGCCATAGTCATTCTTGGACAGCGGTTGCGCCAATGCACGCACCTGCGCTGCGTCGATAAACCCTTTGCGGTAAGCGATTTCTTCCGGGCACGAAACTTTAAACCCTTGCCGATGCTCGATGGTTTCGATGAAATTGGAGGCCTCGATCAAGCTTTCGTGCGTGCCGGTGTCGAGCCATGCGTAACCGCGTCCCAAGGTTTCGACGGTTAGTTGTTTGCGGTCCAAATAAATCTTGTTGACATCGGTGATCTCGAGCTCGCCGCGAGCCGAGGGTTTAAGATTCGCCGCGATGTCGAGCACTTGGTTGTCGTAGAAATATAGCCCTGTGACCGCGTAATTGGATCTCGGTTTAGCAGGCTTTTCTTCGATGGAGGTGGCGCGGCCTTGCGCGTCGAACGCGACCACGCCGTAACGTTGCGGATCTTGCACGTGATACGCAAACACCGTCGCACCGTGCACCACCTTGTTGGCTTTCAATAGCGGTTTGGTCAAATCGTGGCCGTAAAAAATGTTGTCGCCCAGTATCAGGGTGACAGGGTCTTTGCCGATAAACTCGCGGCCGAGGATGAACGCTTGCGCCAAACCGTCGGGCGAGGGCTGAGATTTGTAGGTAAAACTAAGCCCCCACTGTTCTCCGTTGCCCAACAGCGTCTCAAAACGCGGCAGGTCTTGTGGCGTGGAAATAACTAAAATCTCGCGAATGCCGGCAAGCATCAGTGTCGACAGCGGGTAATACACCATCGGTTTGTCATACACGGGCAGCAGTTGCTTGGAAACAACTTTGGTGACCGGGTGTAAACGCGTGCCGGAGCCGCCCGCGAGTATGATGCCTTTTCTCATGCCGATATTTATATAAGTATTTGATTTTATTGATATTTTATTTTGGGATCAACTACGCACCTAAATGTTCACACATGAAGTCACTCAGACTAACGTCCCACGGCGGTAATTCGACACCCAACCACTCGCGTATCTTACTGTTGTCGGCCACGGTGTATAGAGGCCGCAGGGCGGGGTCCGCGTAGGCTTGTGTGGTGATAGCGTGTAGTTGTGCCCAAGCGTGATGATCGCGCATGTGCTTTCGCGCAGTGGCAATAATGTGTTGCGCCCATTGGTAACGCGTGCATGATCCTTGTGCGGTAAGGTTATACAGGCCACGATGGCTACGCAAATGTGCCGGACTTTTCAACATCTGCGCCGTGGCGCGGGCGTACTCACGCGCCCAGGTCGGCGCGGCGATTTGGTCGTCCACCACGTTAAGCAGCGGTGTTTCACGCGCCAGTTCCAGCAACTTTAGAACGAAGTTCGTGCGCCGGCCACTGTAAGTCCAGCTCGCGCGCAGAATGATGTGATCGCAGCCGCTTGCGGCAATCGCATGATCGCCGATGAGCTTGGAGCGGCCATAAGCGTTGATGGGGTTAGGTGGATCATCTTCCCTGTAGGGTGTGCGTTGCGTGCCATCCCACACAAACGTCGTCGAGTAATGCACGAGCAACGCCCCCATGCTCTTAGCAGTTTCCGCAATGATGCCCGGCGCAATGCCGTTCACCTGCATTGCCAACTCGGGCTGCGCTTCGGCGGCATCGACGACGGTGAACCCTGCCGCATTCACAATGATGTCGGGGTTCGCCTCCAGCAACGCGGACCGAATCGAGTCCGGCTGGGCGAGGTTAAGTTGCGAGCGGCTGGGCGTAATCAGTTTGCCCAATGGCGCTAGGGTTTGCTTTAGCTCATGGCCGACCTGACCGGTTACGCCCAACAGCAGAATCGTGCTCATCCGCGTAGCGCCGCACGTTGTGTAGTCAGAGTCAACGGCTGCCGTAGTTTAAATCCAGCCATGCACGATAAGCGCCACTGGTCACGCCATCGATCCACGCTGGGTTGTCGAAGTACCATTGCACCGTTTTGCGCAAACCCGTTTCGAATTTCTCGGCGGGTTGCCAGCCGATCTCGCGGCGGATTTTTTCAGCGTTGATCGCGTAACGCTTATCGTGCCCCGGCCGATCGGCGACGAATTTAATTAGCTTGGCATGTGGCGCGCCTTGCGGCCGCAATTCATCGACGATCGCACACAGCGTATTAACCACTTCAAGGTTGGTTTTTTCGCTATTGCCGCCGATATTGTAGGTTTCGCCCGGCTGCCCCTTTTTGAGAGCCGCACGTATGCCCGCGCAATGGTCGCCCACGTACAGCCAATCGCGCACATTAAGCCCATCACCGTAAACCGGCAGCGGTTTTTCATGGGTCGCGTTATAAATCATCAACGGAATAAGTTTTTCCGGGAACTGCAGCGGGCCGTAGTTGTTTGAGCAATTGGTGGCGATAGTCGGCAGCCCATAAGTGTGGTGATATGCACGTACCAGATGATCCGAAGCCGCTTTGGATGCGGCGTATGGGCTATTCGGTGCGTAAGGCGTGGTTTCGCTAAATGCCGGGTCGTTGGACGCGAGCGAGCCGTATACCTCGTCGGTGGACACGTGCAAAAAACGAAATTCGTTTTTTGCCGTGCCGCTTAGCGCCGACCAATACGCGCGCGCTTCTTCAAGCAGACTGAAAGTGCCAACGACGTTGGTTTGCACAAATTCGCTCGGCCCGCTGATCGAGCGATCGACATGGCTTTCCGCCGCAAAGTGCACGATGGCCTGCGGTTGATGTTCCTTTAACAAGCGCGCTGCCAGCGCGCGGTCATTGATGTCGCCTTTGACGAAGATATGCCGCGCATCGTTTTTAAGGCTTGCGAGGTTACCGAGATTTCCGGCATAAGTGAGCTTATCCAAGTTGATCACCGGCGTGCCTTCGCGGGCGATCCACTCCAGAATAAAGTTCGCGCCGATAAATCCGGCGCCACCGGTGACTAGAATCATTGACCTTGCGTAAGCTCCGTGTACGGAAGCGTGTCAGTAGGCAATCGAAGCGGCCGATGCTACCCTACAGCGTCGTTTGTAAATGCCAATTATAACAAACACATAATACGCATAGATTCCGCCGAATGCCGCGTCTACTCCTGGTCAAAACATCCTCGCTCGGCGACGTGGTGCACAACCTGCCGGTGGTGAGCGACATCAAGCGCGCGCTGCCGCATGCCTGCGTAGACTGGGTGGTGGAAGAATCGTTCGCGGCGATTGCGCGGTTGCATCCCGGCGTGGACGAGATACTGCCGGTGGCGCTGCGCCGTTGGCGGCGCAATGTGTTGAGCGCTGATACGCGGCGTGAATGCCGCGTGTTTTTGCAACGCTTGCGTGCGCAAACTTACGACGCGGTGATTGACACGCAAGGTTTGTTCAAAAGCGCGTTGGTCACGTGCGCGGCGCGCGGGCCGCGCTACGGTCTGGACTGGCGAAGCTCGCGCGAGCCGCTGCGTGTGTTCTACGACCGCACGTTTCGCGTGCCGTGGGGGCAGCACGCGGTCGCGCGCAATCGCAGTCTCGCCGCGCAGGCGTTGCGTTATACGCTCGACACGCCGGCGGATTACGGCATCGGCGCACCGGCGCGCGTGTTGTCGTGGATGCCGGCGGGCCGCTACGCGGTGTTGCTGCACGCCACCAGCGCCGATACCAAGCTGTGGCCCGAGCCCGCTTGGGAGAAGTTATGTAAGTATATGATTTTAAAGGATATTTTTTGTGTGCTCCCGTGGGGTAATGATGCCGAGCGCGGCCGCGGCGAGCGCCTGGCGGCGCGCATGACGCGCGCCGTGGTGCCGCCGGCGTTAACGCTTAAGGACATCGCGGCGCTGCTTGCGCGCGCGCACCTGGTCGTGGGCGTGGACACCGGGCTTACCCATCTTGCGGCGGCGCTGGATGTGCCAACCGTCGGCATCTATGTCGCGACCGATCCTGCCGCCACCGGCCTTTACGCCGGCGCGCGCGCGGTGAACTTGGGTGGCATCGGCGCGCCGCCCACGGCCGCGCAAGTGATCGCGGCGATCGAAGCGTTGGGCGTTACGTGAAAGCAAGCCCGCGATGCGCCTGATTTACACCTTGCTCATCACCCTCGCGCTGCCGTTCGCCGCCGTGCGCTTGTGGTGGCGTGCACGGCGCCAGCTGGGTTATATGCAGCATGTCGGCGAACGCTTCGGGCATTACCCGCCGCGCGGCGACGACACACCGTTGATCTGGCTGCACGCGGTATCGGTGGGCGAAACGCGCGCGGCGGAGCCGCTGATCCGCGCGCTGATGGCCGAATATCCCGCGCATCGCATTTTGCTCACCCACATGACGCCGACCGGGCGGGAAACCGGCGAATCCTTGTTCGGCAACGGCGTGCTGCGCTGCTATTTGCCGTACGACTACCCGCGCGCGGTCAAGCGGTTTCTCGCACACTATCGCCCCAAGGCCGGCGTATTGATGGAAACCGAAATCTGGCCCAACCTAGTGCATGCCTGCAAGGCACGCGGCGTGCCGCTGTATTTGGCCAACGCGCGGCTCTCGGAAAAATCGTTTATGCGTTATCAGCGCGTGGGCGGGCTTAGTGCCGACACGCTGCGCGCGTTAACCGCGATTGCCGCGCAGAGCGAGGATGACGCGCGGCGCTTTCGCCTGCTCGGCGCAACGAATGTCAGTGTTACCGGCAATCTCAAATTCGATGTCGCGCCCTCGCCGATACAACTTTCGTTGGGCGAACATTTGCGCGAATCGTTCGGCGCGCGCCGCGTGCTGCTTGCCGCGAGCACGCGTGACGGCGAGGAAGCGTTGTTGCTCGACCATGGGTTACATGAAATTCCCGATGCGCTACTGGTGATCGTGCCGCGCCACCCGCAGCGCTTTGACGAAGTGGCGGCGCTGCTCAAACAGCGCGGCATACCGTTTCAACGGCGCAGTGCGAATGCAGCCATACCCACCGACACGCGCGTTCTGCTCGGCGACAGCATGGGCGAAATGGCCGCTTACTACGCCGCTTGCGACGTGGCGTTTATTGGCGGCAGCTTGCTGCCGTTTGGCGGGCAGAATCTGATAGAGGCCTGCGCCGTGGGCAAACCGGTGCTGCTGGGGCCGCACACCTATAACTTTGCCGAGGCCGCCGAACGCGCGGTGGCGGCGGGCGCCGCGCTGCGGGTGATGGACGGCGCGGATTTGCAGCGCAAGCTAAGCGCGTTATTGGGCAACCCCAAGCTCACGCAACGCATGAGCGCCGCGGCGCTCGCGTTCAGCGGCGAACACGGCGGCGCCACGCGTAAAATACTGGCGTTGATTCGGTTTTAGCACGGGTAGGCAGCGTCTTCGGTGATCACCAGATCAACGCATTGATCGGTCTCGGTGACGGGCACCGACGGCACCATTTGCGTTGAAAACGCCGCCGCCACCAGCGCGGGTTTCTTACCCGAAGCCACACACTGCGCGATCAAACGGTCGTAATAACCCGCGCCGTAGCCCAGCCGTTCGCCGCGCGCGGTGAACGCAAGGCCCGGCACCAAAATCCAATCCGCATCGCCAGCCTGCGCGCGCGCGCAGTCAGGCCGCGGTTCCCGAATGCCCCAGGCGCCTGCTTGCAGCTCGCGCGTCAAATCCCTCACCACATGCACGCTTAAACGGTGCGTGCCACGTTCCACGCGCGGCAGCAGCAGTGTTTTGCCCTGCGCCAAAACCTGCTCGATGAGCTCACCCGTATCGAATTCACTGCCGAATGACATATAAGCGAGCAGCGCGCGCGCACGTTGAAAGCCGTCGAGCGCGCTCACGCGTGCGCTGATGGTTGCGCTGAATGCCGCGCGGGCGCCGGCGCTTAAACCATCGCGCCGTGCCAGAATTTGTTTACGCAGCGCCGCCTTCGCCGCGGCGATGGCATCGGGCCCGTCACTCATGCGTTTTGCGCCGCGCTACTTGCCGCGCTACTTGCCACGCTCAAGCCACGCATTCACCGCAACGACGTCTTGTTCCGCTAAGCGGCCGGCCGCGGCCTTCAGGCGCAGCGTGGCGAGGATGTAGTTGTATCTCGCCTGCGCCAGATCGCGGCGCGCGGAAAACAATTGCTGCTGCGCGTTTAGCACGTCGACTTGCGTGCGCACGCCGACTTGGCGGCCCAGCAGCGTGGATTCCAGGGCGCTGCGCGAGGAAATCAGCGCGGCTTCCAGCGCCTTCACTTGCGCAATGCCGCTGGTCACGCCCACGTAGTTTTGGCGCGCCTGCAGTTCGGCATTGCGCCGCGCGGTTTCAAGCTCTTGGCGCGTGCGCTCTTCGTTGGCGGCGGCTTCGCGCACGCGCGAGTTGACCAGGCCGCCCTGATAAATCGGGATCGCCAACTGCACGCCGATGCTTTTGGTGTCGATATCGGTGCCGGGGCCGCCGATGGTGCCGGCGCCGGAGCGGTTGCGGCTCCAGCCGGCCACGGCGTCGAGCGTGGGCATATGGCCGGCGCGATTGCGCTCGATATCCTGTTGCGCCAGCGTCACGTTGAATTGTGCGGCGCGCACTTGCAAATTGGCGATGCGCGCTTCGTCCACCCAGCGTTCCAGCGCGAGTGGGTCGGGCGACACCAATCTGAAGCCCGGGCCCAGGGCCGCCAGTGCCGGCGTCGCCCGCCCGATCAGCAATTCCAGGGCGCGTTGTCTCACCTCCATGTCGCTTTTGGCGGCGATTTCCTGCGCATCCGCGAGATCAAAACGCGCCAGTGCTTCGTGGGTGTCGGTGATGGTCACGGTGCCGATTTCAAAACTGAGTTTTGCCTGGGCGAGCTGCTCGGCAATGGCGGCTTTTTGCGCGGCGGCAAACGCCACGTTGTCACGCGCGAGCAGCACGTCCATATACGCTTGCGCCACGCGCGTGATCAAATCTTGCGCCGCTTGCGCGAGCACGGTGTCGGCTTGTTCGACCTGTGTGCGGCCTTGTTCGAGCGCAATATTGTTCTGCCGGCGATACAGCGGGTGGCGCAGCGAGAGATTCAACCCGCTGCTGTTAAAACGATTGTCGATCGCCGGGGTGTTGTCGCGAAAACGAATGTCGCGGTCGTTAAATTGCGTGGATGCGCTAAAGGCAACGTCCGGCAGCAATCCGGCGCGTGCTTGCGGCAGTTTTTCCTGCGTGGCTTTCCACGCCGTGCGCGCGGCAGCGTAGGTGGCGTCGGCCTCACGCGCTTGTTTGTAAACGTCGAGCAAACCCGCGCCGTGCGCCATCTGCGCGCCACTTAGCGTAAAAATTACGCCAAGCGAGGCGGCGGCAACACAGCGCAACGTCAAATTGCGCATCGTGGCTAGAATGAAAACCGCTGGCGTTGCGGCGCGTTGCGCAGCGCCGGTATGCAGGTTTCAAACAGGCTCGCGGTGTTGTAGGCGCCGGCAGCCGCGCAAGTGATCAGGCGCGCTTCCATCACCGGTGCTTCGCCCACCACCGCCACCATGCGCCCGCCGGCGTTGAGACTTTGCTGGAAGGATTGCGCCAGCACCGGTACCGAGCCGGTCAACACGATGACATCGTAGGGCCCGTGTTTTTCCCAGCCGCGCGCGGCATCGCCGTGTTCCAGCGTCACGTTGCGTAAGCCGTGTTGCGTAAGCCGATCGCTGGCGATTTTGATAAACGCATCGACGATATCGACGCTGTACACATGCGCGCCCTGGCTCGCCAGCAGCGCGGTCATGTAGCCGCTGCCGGTGCCGACTTCGAGGATGCGGTCGCTGGGCGTGATCGCCAGCTCTTGCAGCATGCGCGCTTCGAGTTTCGGGGAGAGCATTTTTTCGCCCAAGCCGATGGGGATTTCAAGGTCGGCAAACGCGAGTTCGCGATAGGCTTCGGGGACGAATGCCTCGCGCTTTACGCGGTAGAGCAGGTCGAGCACCTTGGTATCCAGTACCTCCCACGGGCGGATTTGCTGCTCCACCATGTTGAACCGCGCGCGCTCCAGATCGATGCTCATGAACTGCCTGTCGTAAGCGATGTAATGCCTTAATTATAATAAGAAAATGGCCATTCCGGCGCAACCTTGAAAGGGCGCTGGAAGCAGCGGATTTGAGTTGCAATTATCCCATAATTCCATTAGCTTAGATGCTACACGTTAGGGGTCCTTGCGCGATATCAAGCGCGAGGTGAGAAAGACCCTCGGAACCTGATGCGGGTAATGCCGCCGTAGGGAAGCGTGGCGCCACCGTCCAACCGGCGTCATAGCTCCCGCCAATGTTGAGGAGTTACCAATGAACGCCAATCCGAAATTTTTAAACACCACCGCGCAAGTCGATGAAGCGGCGGTGAAACCGTTGCCCAATTCGCGCAAGGTCTACATCGAAGGCTCGCGCGCGGACATCCGCGTGCCGATGCGCGAGATCTCGCAATCCGATACGCCGGCGGCGATGGGCAAGGCCGAAAAAAACCCGCCGATTTTTGTCTACGACACCTCGGGCCCGTACACCGACCCGAACGTGAAAATCGACATTCGTTCCGGTTTGAGCCCGCTGCGCCAAAAGTGGATCGAAGCGCGCAACGACTCCATCGTGATGGACGGCCCCAGCTCGCGTTACGGCCAAGAGCGTCTGGCCGATCCCAAGCTTGCCAGCCTCAGGTTTAACCTGCATCGCAAGCCGCGCATCGCCAAGCCCGGCATGAACGTGTCGCAGATGCACTACGCGCGCAAAGGCATTATCACGCCGGAGATGGAATACATCGCCATTCGCGAAAATCAGAAATGCGAAGGGCTGATCGCGCTGCTCACCAAGCAGCATCCCGGCCACAATTTCGGCGCAGCGATTCCAAAAGCGATCACGCCGGAATTCGTGCGCGACGAAGTGGCGCGCGGCCGTGCCATCATCCCGATGAACATCAACCATCCGGAAATCGAGCCGATGATCATCGGCCGCAATTTCCTGGTGAAAATCAACGCCAACATCGGCAACTCGGCGATTTCCTCGGGCATCCAGGAAGAAGTCGAAAAAATGACCTGGTCGATCCGCTGGGGCGGCGACACGGTGATGGATCTGTCCACCGGCAAACACATTCACGAAACCCGCGAGTGGATCATCCGCAATTCGCCGGTGCCCATCGGCACCGTGCCGATTTACCAGGCGCTGGAAAAAGTCGACGGCAAAGCCGAAGAACTGACGTGGGAAATCTACCGCGACACGCTGATCGAGCAATGCGAGCAAGGCGTCGATTATTTCACCGTGCACGCCGGCGTGCGCCTGCCCTACATCCCGATGACGGCCAAGCGCATGACCGGCATCGTCTCGCGCGGCGGCTCGATCATGGCCAAGTGGTGCTTGGCGCATCACAAAGAGAGTTTTCTCTATACGCATTTCGAGGAAATCTGCGAGTTGCTCAAACAATACGACGTGTCGTTCTCGCTCGGCGACGGCCTGCGCCCCGGCTCGATCTACGACGCCAACGACGAAGCGCAACTGGCCGAGCTGAAGACGTTGGGCGAACTCACTGAAATCGCGTGGAAGCACGACGTGCAAACCATGATCGAAGGCCCGGGCCACGTGCCGATGCACATGATCAAGGAGAACATGGACCTGCAATTGAAACTGTGCCATGAAGCGCCGTTCTACACGCTGGGGCCGTTGACCACCGACATCGCGCCGGGCTACGACCACATCACCAGCGCCATCGGCGCTGCGATGATCGGCTGGTACGGCACGGCGATGCTGTGTTATGTCACGCCGAAAGAGCATTTGGGCTTGCCCGACAAAAACGACGTCAAAGACGGCATCATGGCCTACAAGGTCGCCGCACACGCGGCGGACTTGGCGAAGGGCCACCCCGGCGCGCAAATTCGCGACAACGCGTTGTCCAAAGCGCGCTTCGAGTTCCGTTGGGAAGACCAGTTCAACCTGGGCCTCGATCCGGACAAAGCCAAGCAATTCCACGACGAAACGCTGCCGCAAGAAGGCGCCAAACTCGCGCATTTCTGCAGCATGTGCGGCCCGCATTTTTGCTCGATGAAAATCACGCAGGACGTGCGCGAATACGCCGAGAAAGTCGGCGTCGACGAACAAACCGCGCTCAAAAAGGGCATGGAGGAAAAATCCGTCGAGTTCAAGAAAAAGGGCAGCGAGGTTTATCACAAAGCCTGATCGTCTTAATTACGTAAGTATTTGATTTAATTGAATATTTTTGTAATGCCCCGCAGCCGGCGAAACCTCGTTTTGCTGGCTGTTTTGTTTTTAGTCATCGCGCTCGCGGGTTGCGGCGATCGCGCGAGTTTCAAAGCCGCGCCGGCGGATGCGCCCGCAACCGCGCAGGCGAGCGTTGCCGCGGGGCCGTCCGGCCGCGCGATGGCTGGCGCGCCCGCGCAACAAGCCGAGCCCGCCGCCGACGCGCAAGCAGCGCAGCAAGACGGCCGCCACATCGCCTACACCCATCGCTACACCGTCGAAGCCGAGCGCGCCAAGCTGCGCACGGTGGTCGATGCGCATGCCGCACGCTGTAAACAACTCGATTGCGTGGTGATCAATCAAAGCTTCGAGGAAGAAAGCGATCACACCGCGCCGCGCGCGATGCTGATGGTGCGCGTGGCGCGCAATGACACCGCAAAATTTACCGAGGCACTCAAAACGGGTGAGGGCCGTGTAATACGCCAAGCCACGCAAGCCGAAGACAAAACGCTGCAAGTGGTCGATGTCCAAGCGCGCATCGCCAATCTCACGCAACTGCGCGACCGCTTGCGCAAGCTGATGGCCGACCCCAAGGCGGGCATCAAGGAAGCGGTCGAAATCGAGCGCCAACTCGCGCAAACCCAGGGCGAGTTGGACAGCATGCAAGCGCAGCGGCGTTTTCTCGCGCAACAAACCGAGCGCGAGTTGTTCGAGATTCAATACCAGTCGCAACGCAGCGCGGTCGAGCGCGGCATCGCGGCACCCGTGAAAGAGGCGCTGTTAAGTTTCGGCAACGTTTTTATGTATAGCGTGGCGGCGCTGATTACCTTCTTCGCCGCGGCGATTGTGTGGATCGTGCTGTTGGGGATTGCGGTTTGGTTTTTCCGCCGCTGGCTCCGCCGCCGCGCGGCCGCAAAAAATATTGAATAAAATCAGCGGTGTCCGTGAAGCCATGGCCGCCGCCGCACGCGGCGAAGCGCCGCGTGACGCCGAGGTATTCAATTGCCGCGCCGAAGAAATCGGGGGCGACATCACGAAGCGCGGCGCGATCCTGGTCAAAGCGTTACTCAGCGTGTTCGAAACAGCCGCAAGGCGCGCGGTGCGCGAAGGCTTGAGCGACAGCGCGTCCCAAGCCGCGCTGTTTGCGCGCTAACGCTACAAACGTCACCAAAGCACCACTACCGGCGCCGACGTTAGCGGCCGCTGCAATCCGAGCGCACGCCCGTGTGTGTTAGCATGCCCCAATTTTTGAGCGCGCATGGCAGACTCTTATCTCACGGCGGTCATCCTCGGCATCGTCGAAGGCCTCACCGAATTTCTGCCGATCTCCAGCACCGGGCATTTGATACTCGCCGGCGATCTGTTGGGTTACAACGACGAAAAGGCCAAGGTCTTCGACATCGCCATTCAAACGGGCGCCATGCTCGCGGTGGTGTGGGAATACCGTCGGCGTTTTACCCAAGCGCTCAGCGGCGCTTTTAGCGACGCGGCGGCACAGCGGTTTTTGCTCAACCTGATCGTCGCGTTTATACCGGCGGCGGTGGTGGGCCTGGCCTTTGGCGCGCTGATCAAACAATACCTGTTTTACGCGGTGCCCGTCGCCACCACGCTGGTGGTGGGCGGCTTTATCATCTTGTGGGTGGAAAAGCGCTTTGCGCGCACGCATGTGCCGCGCATCACGGCGGTCGATGACATGACCTGGCGCGATGCGCTCAAAGTCGGCATCGCGCAGACCTTTGCGTTGATCCCCGGCACCTCGCGCTCGGGCGCCACCATCATCGGCGGCATGCTGTTCGGGCTCTCGCGCAAAGTCGCCACCGAGTTTTCGTTTTTCCTCGCCGTGCCCACGCTGGTGGCGGCGGGCGCCTACAGTCTGTACAAGCACCGCGCGCTGCTTTCGGTGGACGACATCGGCTTTTTCAGCGTCGGTTTGGTGATGTCGTTTATCTCGGCCTTGTTGTGCATACGCTGGTTTATCCGCTATGTCGCCTCGCACGACTTCACCGTGTTCGGGTGGTATCGCATCGTCTTCGGCTTGCTGGTGCTCGCCACGGCGTATTTTGGTTGGGTAGACTGGGCATCCCCATGAATTCGCGGTGAGGGCAAGCCCCACGCCGGATATTCATGACAGGCTGCTAATTATCGACCGCCATGCTCGAGCGCTACCGCAATCTACTGCGCGTGCCCGCCATTCGCGGCACGCTACTGGCCTCCATACCAGGGCGGCTGCCGATCGGCATCGCGGGCTTTGCGATTTTGTTGCTGGTGCAAAACAAAACCGGCTCGTTTATTTCCGCCGGCGCGGCGAGCGGGCTTTACGTGCTGGGCTTGGCGAGCGTGGCGCCGCTGATCGGGCGCATGATCGATCGCGTCGGGCCCTCATGGGTGCTGCGCGCGTGCCTTGCGATTTATCCGGCGATGCTGATCACGCTGGTGGCGCTGGTCAAGCTTGACGCGCACCCGCTGGCGATCGCATTAAGCGCGTATGTCGCGGGCGCGGCGCTGCCGCCGATCACCATTTGCATGCGCACCCTGTTCCCGCGCGTGTTGAACGAGCCCTCGCTGCTGCAAACCGCGTACTCGGTGGATTCGCTGGTCGTCGAAACCGTGTTCGTGGTCGGCCCCGCGCTGGCCGCACTGCTGCTGGCCGTGGGGTTTCCCTCGGGCGCGGTGCTGCTGGCGGCGCTTTCGGCCGCCTTGGGCACGCTTTGGTTTATGCGCACGCCGGCGATCCGCAACTGGAAGCCCCAGCCGCGCGCCGCCACCCGGCAGCGTGGTATTTTCGCCGAGCCCGCGCTGTTGCTGCTCTTTGCAGCCACGCTGTTTTATTCGGTGGCATTCGGGCTTTACGAGGTGGGCGTCACCGCCTTCGCCACGCAGCGCGGCACACCCGCGGCGGCGGGCGTTGCCCTGGCGCTGGCAAGCTTGGGCAGCGCGGCGGGCGCCTTCGTCTACTGCGCGCACCATTGGCATGCGCCGCTGCGTAAACAGTTTTTGATTGCGCTGGTGCTGATGGCGAGCGGTTCGCTGTTGGTCGCGGCGGTCACCGGCATTTATCTTTACATGCTGGCGAATCTGATCGCCGGCGTGCCGATGGCGAGCGTGATCGCTACGCAATCGCAACTACTGTCGCGCTTGGCGCCCAAGGGCATGCTGGCGGAAAGTTTTACCTGGGGCAGCACGTGCTTGCTGGGCGGCATCGGCGGCGGCGTCGCGCTGGGCGGCGTGCTCGCGGAAATGATCGCGCCGGCGTGGATCCTGGTGAGCGCGGCGTGCGCCACCGGCACCGCGGCGCTGATTGCGCTCACCATACCGCACTTGGCCCAACTCGATGTCGCCGACGCGCATTACACCGGCGAGGATGCCGCGTAGCCGCGGCTTAACTTTGCACCCACGGCAGCCCGGCAAACCGCCAGCCGCTAAGATTGCCGCGATGGCCCTCGGCATCGCGGTCGCCCTCGAAGCCCTCCAGCACGTTGTAGCACTCGCCAAAACCCGCTTGCGTCGCCGCCGCCGCCGCGTTGTGCGAGCGGCCGCCGCTGCGGCACAAAAACATCACCAGCGCATCCTTAGGCACCTTTTGCGTGAGCTCCTGCAAAAACGCTGGGTTGGCGCGGCTGCCGGGCCACGCCAGCAGTTCGACCTCCACCGCATCGGGCACGCGCCCCACCCAATCCCACTCCGCGCGCGAGCGCACATCGACCAGCCTGGCCTTGGCGTGATGCTGCATCAGTTGATGTGCTTCGCTCGGCAGCAGCGCGCCCGCGTAAGGCAGGCCCATTTCCGTGCCGCGTTGTTTGGCGGTTTTGAGGATGTCGTCGGTGTTCATGGTGGTATCGGGGTTCGCGTGAAAGTGGGAACGCGCAGTGTAACCGAGCGTGCGCGGGTGCTCAGTGCGGCGCCAAAGGGTTAGGCGATTAAAATATGTAAGTATTTGATTTTATTATATATTTTTTTAAAGGCTTGGTGCAACACTGTTTGCTTAAGCTACCTTCGCCCTGAGCCGGTCGAAGGGCGTTGCAACGGGAACGGGCTTCGACAGGCTCAGCCCGAACGGAAAAAAGCCCTAAGCGCAGAGCATTGCGGCTTGGCGTTAGTTGTGTGGGCGGTGCGGGCGCTGGTCGGCGCGACGCCGGCGCGGGCCGCGTGGATTGTCCCGCGGGTTTCGCTGGGCAGGCGCCCGCCGTTTTGAGCGAACCATGAGCGAACCATGAGCGAATCACGAGGGCCAGACTCGATGGGCTTGTATTTCGAAACGCCGCTACGACGCGAAATTTTTAAGCGGCATGGCATTGTGTAACCATGCATCTCCGAGTCTTGGGCTGGGTAAATTGTGCTTGATCCCGTTGATGTGGCCTTTTGATGGGCTTCGCGTGGCAGCAAAAAATTTCTCGTTCCGGGTTGCTGGTGTTGCCCGGCCAGTCGTATCACGTGGCGGCAACCGCGCCCGCAGCGTGTGCGTGAGCGGTGTTCGATTTCATCACGCGGCACAAGGCTTAGCCGCGCTGGCGAAGGCCGCCTGGCGCCGCGTTACGCTGAGAGCGTGACGTAGCCGCGCTGCAGCGCGTGCTCCAGCGCGTTAAAACCTTCCATGGCTTCAAAGTAGGCGCTGCGCAAACGTTCCAGTTCCAGCGCGCGCTCGGTGGGAATGCACTCGCTGTGACACTTGCCTCCGAATTGCAGCACGGTGTAGAGATAGCGCGCGCGCAGGCAGGCTGAATCGTACCGGGAACGGTGGAGGCTCTAATTCTTGAGAGAATAGAGCCATGGACAAGATAGACAAAGCGAAGAAGTACTCCCCGGAAATCAAGGAACGCGCGGTGCGCATGGTGCTGGAGGCGCGCAGTGATCATCCATCATTGTGGTCGGCGGTTGAATCCATTGCGAACAAGATAGGCTGCGTGCCGCAGACGCTGTTGGAGTGGGTGCGCAAGCACGAGGTCGACAATGGTATGCGCGACGGCGTCACCAGCGAAGAACGAGAACGGATCAAGGCGCTGGAGCGAGAGAACCGGGAACTGCGCAAGGCCAACGAGATATTGAAACTGGCCAGCGCTTTTTTTGCCCAGGCGGAGCTCGACCGCCGCTGCAAGTGATGAGGGCGTTTGTGGACAAACACCGGGATACGCTTGGTGTCGAGCCGATCTGCAAGGTGCTGCAGATTGCCCCGTCCGGCTACCGGCGACATGCGGCCATCAGACGCGATCCGGGCCTGCGCTGCGCGCGCGCCCGGCGCGACGAGACACTCTTGCCTGACATCCGCCGGGTTTGGGAGACGAACCTGAAGGTCTACGGCGCCAACAAGGTATGGCACCAGATGAACCGTGAAGGCCTGACGGTAGCCCGCTGCACCGTGGAACGGTTGATGCGGCACCTGGGGTTGCAGGGCGTGCGACGCTGCAAGGTGGTGCGAACCACGGTTGCCAATCCGGCTGCGCCCTGTCCGCAAGACCGGGTCAACCGCCACTTCAAGGCCGAGCGACCCAACCAGCTGTGGGTTTCGGATTTCACCTACGTCTCGACCTGGCAGGGCTGGCTGTATGTGGCTTTTGTGATCGATGTATTCGCTCGGCGCATCGTAGGCTGGCGGGTGAGTAGCTCGATGCACTTCGGCACGGACGGTAAGCGAGACAGCTCGCACCGCCTTCTGAAGTTTTGTGACTGAGGATTCCCGGATCTCAAGCAAACCTTTCGCCCAAGACATCAGGGCTAAGCGTTCCTGCTCGGTAGTGCTGTTGACGACAGCGGTAATCACTTGCCTCTGAGTCTCTGGCTTGATCTCGAATTTTGTCATCGTTTGACCTACGCGATGAGTATCTGTGTTTGACGGTGCCTAACGTCACCATAAACGGCGCCATAGCGGAGCGGCATTTGCGCATAAAATGGCGAAGCCATGCGCAAATGACGCGGAGACTATGGCGTCCGTTTTGATGGTTTTGTTAGGCAGCATAACCGGAGACAGCGCCATGTATCATAAGTAACACCCCGAATAATTGTGGCTTGATGCCACCAGTGGATACTTCGTCAATTTTTGATCCAAGACTTTCTAGCGCCGAGTAGGTTTCTTGAATCTTTGCGTTCATCTCCTTCGCCTGGGAGGGTGTAAGAATTTTTGTGTAGATTGAAATTTGTTAGGCTCCACTTTACCTTAGGAGCCGAGATGCAAGACAAGAAAGTACCGAAAGACGACCGCGCTGTTGCCCAACAAGCACTGATCGATCAGCTGATGGCCGGCTATCAAAAGCCTGCCGATCTGATCGGCGAGAATGGCCTGCTCAAGTGAATTCTATGGGGTCAGGCTCGCATTAAATTTGCCAATGAGCAAAAACTGAGACGCCTTCTCAGGCTACCCGAGCATCGAAGCCAAAGCCGCTCGCAAGGCGTCGCTGTCGGGCGCGGGAAGTTTACCCATCGCGCGGATCACAAGGGAACGCTCAATGGTCGTGATCACCGGTTTGATCGCCGATGGTTTGAGCAGCCCCGCTGCTTGCCAGCTTGAAACCATTACCTCCCCAAAGGCCGCCGGGCGCATCTGACTGGTGATCGCCATGATCACAATATCTGGCCGTGCACCGTGATATGCAGCGCTGGATACCACTACTGCGGGGCGTTTCTTCGACGTGCTTTGATCGGTGAACGGAAACGGAACCAGCACCACGTCGCCGAAACTATAGGCGATCGTAGGCGGCATCGTCGGGGTTATCCCATACCTTGGCGAAAGCCGTTTCGGCGGACCGCGTCGCGGCGTGCGTGATCGCGCGCTCGCCCTGGCGCGCGCGCAGAAAATCCACAAAATCCTCCACCTCCGCGATACGCTCGGGTGCAAGGCTTCTCAACTTTTCCAGAATTACAAGTTCATTGGGGTAGTTCATCGCTGCTTCTCCTCAACGGCTAGCGCGCATATGCGCTGTAGCCGCGCTGCCATAATAGCAAAACGTGTGTAACGAATTTTGAATTGAAAGGCCGATGAAGGTTCAGGCCCGCATTAGGTTCGCCAAAAATAAACTGCGATAAAGGGGCTGGCGACGAGTTTTCCAGTGAAAACAATAAGTATTTGATTTTAAACAGTTTTTGTATTGGTTTTCAAACACCGTTTTTGCATAAACACCAATGTATCCTTGCCCAATCACCGGGTCAATTTTCGTGCTTGAACAAATCAGCCCACACCGTCTGCAAATACACCTAGAATCAAAGAGAATCAAAGGGTTCAGGCTCGATATAAACCCGTCGCGAACGGAAAATGATGTCTCCTAATTAGGCTTGTTTACATAAGCGTTTGATTTAATTGATATTTTAGTATTCCGCTCGAAACCCCGCCGTTAGCCTTTCTGGCGCTGCGGATTTGCGCGCCGTGCGGTGCGCCGATGCGCTGGCCACCGGCGGCGCCACCACCGAGAACTTCGTCTACGACGCGCTAAACCGGCTGCTCAGCCGCAGCGGCAGCGGGCCGGGCATCGTGGTCAGGCTAAAAGGGGTCAGGCTCGATTTATTTGATGCTACAATAGCCTCATGCCCCGCCGCCCCCGCATCCACCTAGACGGCATCCCCCTACACATCGTACAAAGGGGCCACAACCGCGAGCCGTGCTTTTTCGCCGAGGCCGATTACCAAAGTTACCTGCACTGGCTTACCGAAGCCCTGGCCGAAACCGAATGCCAGCTACACGCCTACGTGCTGATGACCAACCACGTGCATTTGCTGTTAACCCCGAAGAAAGCCGCCGCCGTGCCGCGCCTGCTGATGTCGCTGGGCCGGCGCTATGTGCAATACGTCAACCGTACCTACCAACGCACCGGCACGCTGTGGGATAGCCGTTATAAATCCTCGGTGATCCACGCCGATTCCTACTTGCTCACCTGCATGCGCTACATCGAATTGAATCCGGTACGCGCGGCAATGGTGGAAGACCCGGCGCATTACCGCTGGACGAGTTACCGCGCCAACGGGCTGGGCCAGACGGACGCGCGCGTGACGCCGCATGCGCTGTATCTCGCGCTGGGTAGAACCCAACGCGAGCGGCTGGCCGCTTACCGCGCGTTGTTTCGCGCGCAGTTGGAGCGTGAGGCGATCGACGACATCAGTCTCGCGCTCAATCAAAGCCAGCCGCTGGGTAATAGCCGCTTTCTTGCGCGCATCGAGAAGTTAACCGGCGAGCGGCGTGTGGCACGCCCGCGTGGGCGGCCACGGGTGCGGACGGCGGTGCCGGGCATAGGCGGCAATCAGCAAAACTTGCGCTAATGGCGCCGCATTTCGCAAAATGATCATAAGTATCTGATTTAATTCAACATTTTAAAAAGTGCATTTCGGGCACGATCTTCCCTACAAAATCTTGGCGTTTTGCACATAAATGGTGCATTCTGGATGTGGGCGGCACAATTTTAGTGCGCACCATTTTGAGCCCAGCCTCTTTTCCCCTTATGGCACAATGCCAACCCCGCATTTTGGGCTGGCATGGTTCGTGCTCTGTTTGGGGGCACTGCACGTCAGCAGTCTCGCTTTCAATTTTTCGGTCAAGAGAGGAATCCCATGGCTAACGCCGCCGATGTAATGAAATCAATCAAGGATAACGAGGTTAAGTTCGTGGATTTGCGCTTCACGGACACGCGCGGCAAGGAGCAGCATGTTTCCGTGCCGACCAAGATGTTCGGCGCGGATAAATTCACCGATGGCCACGCATTTGACGGCTCGTCGATCGCCGGTTGGAAGGGTATTCAGGCCTCGGACATGTTGCTGATGCCGGACGCGGATTCAGCGCGCATGGACCCGTTTACCGATGAGCCGACGCTGATTATCACTTGCGACGTGGTGGAGCCGTCGGATGGCAAAGGCTACGACCGCGATCCGCGTTCGCTAGCTAAGCGCGGCGAAGCGTATTTGAAATCGAGTGGCTTGGGCGACACCGCCTACTTTGGCCCGGAACCCGAATTTTTCGTGTTCGATTCGGTGACGTGGAATGTCGACATGTCCGGCTGCGGCGTGAAGATCAAGACCTCCGAAGCGCCGTGGTCTTCCGGTGAAGAATTCGAGGGCGGCAACATGGGCCATCGGCCCGCGGTGAAGGGGGGCTATTTCCCGGTTCCGCCGGTGGATTCGCTGCAAGATATTCGCTCGGCGATGTGCCTGGCGTTGGAAGAGCAAGGCGTGCCGGTGGAAGTGCATCACCACGAAGTGGCGGCGCCCGGCCAATGCGAAATCGGCACCTTGTTCAGCAGCTTGGTCAAACGCGCCGACTGGCTGCAAATTTTGAAATACACCGTGCACAACGTCGCGCACTCCTATGGCAAAACCGCGACGTTCATGCCCAAGCCGGTGGTGGGCGACAACGGCTCCGGCATGCACGTGCACCAATCGATTTGGAAGGGCGGGCAAAACCTGTTCTCCGGTAACGGCTATGCGGGCTTGTCGGAATTCGCGTTGTTTTACATCGGCGGCATTATCAAGCACGCCCGCGCGCTAAACGCGATTACCAACCCCGGCACCAACTCCTACAAGCGCCTGGTGCCCGGTTTTGAAGCGCCGATCAATCTGGCGTACTCCGCGCGCAACCGCTCGGCGTCGATTCGTATTCCGTTCGTGCAAAGCCCCAAAGCGCGCCGCATCGAAGTGCGCTTCCCCGACCCGACCGCGAACCCGTATCTCGCGTTCACCGCGATGATGATGGCGGGCCTCGATGGTGTGCAAAACAAGATTCACCCCGGCGATCCGATCGACAAAAATCTCTACGATCTGCCGCCCGAAGAAGCGAAAAAAGTGCCGAACGTGTGCTCGTCGCTCGACATGGCGCTGGAGTATCTGGACAAAGATCGCGAGTTTTTGACGCGCGGCGGCGTGTTCTCCAACGACATGATCGATGCCTACATCGCGCTGAAGATGGAAGAAGTCACGGCGTTCCGCATGACCACGCATCCGATCGAGTTTCAGATGTACTACTCGTTGTAAGCGCTTAACTTCTCACCGCGGAGGCGCAAAGGCGCAGAGGTACCGCAGAGAACAGTATCAAAAACGGCGATTTTCAAAAGGAAGTCGCCGTTTTTCTTTAGGCGTTTCTCTGCGTACCTCGGCGTCTCTGCGGTGAAGCTTTTAACAAAGCTTGACGCACCAAAACAGTGCTATTATAATATATCAATAAAATCAGATACTTAAGGCGCGAGCTTGCTGGGCCATGGTCAACCTCCTACAGTATGCGACGTTATTTGCACCATTCACGGATTACTGGAGTTGTCGATGCGGCAATTGATGGCGGTGTTGCTGTTGGGCGCGGTAACGGGCGTGGCGCACGCCGATATTTTCAAATGTATCAGCCCGCACGGCGACGTGCTGTTCACCAGCGACCGTGTCGAAGCCAAGCAAAAAAACTGCACGCAGATTACCGTCACACCAAATGTGATTTCCGCGCCGCCCAAGCCGGCGGCCGCTGCGCCGGCGCCGCGCGTGGGCGATGCCAAGCCGGCACCCTCGGCCGCGCCGGGCGGCTTTCCCAAAGTTTCACCGCAAACCCAAGCGCAGCGCGATACCGATCGCCGGCGAATTTTGGAAACCGAGCTGGTGAACGAGGAGAAATCGCTGCAGGAAGCGCGCCGCGACCTGGCCGAACAGGAAAACACCCGTACCGGCAGCGAGCGCAATTACCAGCGCGTGCTGGAGCGCATCGAGCCCTACCAACGCAAGGTCAAGATCCACGAAGAAAACATCGCCAATCTGAAGCGCGAGTTGAACAATCTTCGGTAGTCGCGGGCGCCGTCCGGCGCGCCCGCAGTTTTAAAAATAATCCGCACCGCCAGCCCAAGCTGGCCTGCTTCTTGCTAGCTATCATGGCAGGAAAGTTGATGCCATGACGCCCGCTGCATTAGCAGGACTGGATTTGCTGGCGACCGCAGTGATCGTCGTGGATAACCACGATGTGTTGCGCCATATGAATCCCGCCGCCGAAAATCTGCTCGAACTCGCCAACTCCAACGTGGCGGGGCAGCGCGTCGCCGCAGTATTCGCCGATCACGATTTGCTGGCGGCGGCGCTTAACTACGCGCGCAAGAACAACTGCAGCTTTTCCGAGCACGATTTGGCGTTCGCGGTGGCCGGCCGCCCGCGCATGCATTTTAACTGCACGGTGACGCCGATCGAGCGCAGCAGCCTTTTTGATGTGGACGGCTGTTTGATCGAGTGCCGCCCGATCGAGCAGCAACTGCGCATCGCGCGCGAGGAGCGCGTGCACGACCAATCCGAAGCCAACCGCGAGCTGATGCGCAACCTCGCGCATGAAATCAAAAATCCGCTGGGCGGCATCCGCGGCGCGGCGCAGCTGTTGGACCACGAACTCGACAAGCCGGATCTGCACGAATACACGCAGGTGATCATGAAAGAGGCCGATCGCCTGCAAGCGCTGATGAACCGCCTGCTCGCGCCGCACCGCATGGCGCGCCCCGCGCACGTGAACATCCACGAAGTGCTGGAGCGCGTGCGCAGCGTGTTGCTGGCTGAATATCAAAAAGCCGTTGTCATAGAGCGCGATTACGACGTGAGCTTGCCGCACATCTACGGCGATCAAGAGCAGTTGATCCAGGCCGTGCTCAACATCGCGCGCAACGCCGCACAGGCGCTGACCGAAGCGGCCACGCCCGACGCCCGCATCATCTTTAAAACACGCGCGGCGCGGCAGGTGGTGCTGGCGCGCAAGCGCTATCGCCACGCCATCGAGATCGGCGTCATCGACAACGGCCCCGGCGTGCCGCCGGATATCGCCGAGCGGGTGTTTTATCCGCTGGTGTCGGGCCGCGACAATGGCAGCGGTTTGGGGCTGACCATCGCGCAAAATTTTGTCAGTCAACACAACGGCACACTCACCTTCGAGAGCGCACCGGGACACACCTGCTTTACCGTGCTGCTGCCGGTGGCCGACAGCGTGGCGCCAGCAGCGGCTTAAGAGGCGCAACAAAATAATGAATAAAATCAAATACTTACGATTTACCGAGGAGACCCCGTCCCGTATCGGACAAGGAGTCATTTTATGTATCCCGCGATCGATAACCCGCGCTACCAACATTTTTCCGCCGGCTTTGTGCAAAGGGCGCCCATGTCGCTAAACCCGGTGTGGATCGTCGACGACGACCGCTCGATCCGCTGGGTGTTCGAGAAGGCGCTGGCGCGCGAAGGCATCGCGCATCGCACCTTCGAATCCGCGCAAGACGCGCTGCGCGCGCTCGCCACCGAAACGCCGCGGGTGGTCGTGAGCGACATCCGCATGCCGGGCGAGTCGGGCTTGACGCTCTTGCAAAAGGTGCGCGAAAAACACGCCACGCTGCCGGTGATCATCATGACCGCGTACTCCGATTTGGGTAACGCGGTCACCGCATTCCAGGGCGGCGCCTACGAATATTTGCCCAAACCGTTCGATGTGGACGACGCGGTGGAATTGATTCGCCGCTCCATGAACGAAAGCCAGGCCGATCAAGCCGCCCCCGAAACACCCGAAGCCGCCCCCGAGATCTTGGGCCAGGCGCCATCGATGCAAAACGTGTTTCGCGCCATCGGGCGGCTCGCGCAATCGAATGCGACGGTGCTGATCACCGGCGAATCGGGCACGGGCAAGGAGTTGGTGGCGAGCGCCTTGCATCGCCACAGCCCGCGCGCCAAGCAGCCGTTTATCGCCATCAACACCGCGGCGATACCGAAGGAATTGCTCGAATCGGAACTCTTCGGCCACGAGCGTGGCGCGTTTACCGGCGCGCAAACCACGCGCCGCGGCCGCTTCGAGCAAGCCGAAGGCGGCACCTTGTTCCTCGATGAAATCGGCGACATGCCGGCCGAGTTGCAAACGCGGCTGCTGCGTGTGCTGTCCGATGGTAACTATTACCGGGTGGGTGGCCATCAACCGATCAAGGCCAATGTGCGGGTGATCGCGGCCACGCATCAAGACCTTGAAGCGCGCGTGAAGCAGGGCATGTTCCGAGAGGATTTGTTTCATCGCTTGAATGTGATTCGTTTGCGCCTGCCGAGCTTACGCGAGCGGCGCGAGGATATCCCGCTGCTGGCGCGCCATTTTTTGCGCAAGAGCGCGGCAGAGTTAAGTGTCGAGTCCAAGCGCTTTTCCGAAGGCGTGCTCAAGTACCTCACCGCGATGGAATTTCCCGGCAACGTGCGGCAACTGGAAAACCTGTGCCATTGGTTGACCGTGATGGCGCCCGCCGCGCAAATCGAAATCGAGGATTTGCCGCCGGAAGTGCGCGGCGATGCGCCGGCCGCGCCCGACCAAAACTGGGTGAGCGCGCTGGAGCGCGAGGCGCAAGTGCGCCTTGCGCGCGGCGAGACACGCATCATGGATGAGCTCACCAACCAGTTCGAAAAAGCGCTGATCTTAAGGGCGTTGGCGCAAACCGGCGGCCGCCGCATCGAGGCCGCCCACCTGCTCGGTATCGGTCGCAACACGCTTACGCGCAAGGTGCAGGAGTTGGGCATCGACGATCATGCGCCAAACTCGAACCCGGTAAACGACGGCGGCAACACACTGGCTTGACAAGCGGTGTGAAAAGGCACTGTACTCGCGTCTGACTGATTCAGGACGACGCGAGGACAACACCATGGCAGAACTCAACATCGTCAAGGCGCAGGACGTCGCGCCGCAGAATATCCGTGGCTTCGGCCAGGAGGCGGGGCAGGTCAAACGCATCATCGCCACCGACCAGTTTTTTTTCAACATCGACGAAATTAGCCCCGGCTTTAGCCCGCACCATTGGCATCGCCACACGAAATACAAAACCGAGACGCACGAGGTCGCATACCCGGCGAACTTCGAGGAAATTTATTTTGTGATCAGCGGGCACGGCGTGATCCAATGGAAAAACGAGCGCGGCGAAACGCGCGAGCAGCAAGTTGGCCCCGGCGACACCATCCACATGCCGCCCGACGTGGTGGAGCACCAGTTGCTCAACAACGGCGCCGAGACCATACGCATCGCGGTGGTCGGCGTGCCGCCGCCCAAGCGCACGCCGCTTTGATCGTGTCGCAGGTGTTTAGCGCGTGACGGACGGCGCGCCGATACGGCTGCTGGTCACTGACAATACGGCGTCGCGCTTTGCGTTTCACTTGCGCGAAGGGCGCGCGCACGATGAGTTTTGCATTCTCATGCCCGAGGGTGACGCTGAGGCCGAGCTGATCGCGCTCGCGCGCGAAGCCGATGCGGCGCTGTGTTACCAGGCGCCATTAAGTGGCGCGGTGATCAAAGCCGCGCGCGCGCTCAAGTTCATCCAAAAACACGGCTTGAATTGCCGCAACATCGATGTCGCGGCGGCCGCGCGGCGCGGCATCCCGGTGGCGACGCTGCCGTTGATGCGCAACGTCACCGTCGCCGAACACGCGCTGGCGCTGATCCTCGCCTGCTCGCGAAGGTTGATCGCGGCGCACCACGCGGTGGCGAGTGCCGCCTATCAAGCCATGGATTTGCAGCCCACGCCGACCTCACAAGGCCACTACCTCGCCAACTGGCCGCGCATCGAAGGCATCGGCGAACTCTATCAGGCCACCGCCGGCATCGTCGGCATGGGCGACATCGGCATGGAAATCGCCAAGCGCTGTCGCGCGTTCGGCATGAATATCGTCTATTACCAGCGCACGCAACACGATGCCGCCACCGAGGCCGCGATGGGCATGCAATATTTGCCGTTTGACGCGTTGCTGGCGAGTGCCGATTATGTGGTGCTGGTGGTGCCGCACACGCGCGAGACCGACAGCCTGATCGATCAAGCGGCGCTCGCGCGCATGAAACCGGGCGCCGCGCTGATCAACATCGGCCGCGGCGGCTTGGTCGATGAAGCGGCGTTGGCCGCGGCGCTTGAGCGCAAACAAATCGCTATGGCGGGGCTGGATGTTTATCGCACCGAACCGCTGCCGTCGCAAAGCCCGCTGCGTACCCTGCCTAATGTCGTGCTCACGCCCCATATCGGCGGCGGCTCGTACCGCTCGTGGGAGGTGGATATGCCGGCGGTGCTGGCGAACATCAAACGCTTTTTTGCGACGGGGCAGGCGCAGGGTGTGCCGCAGCGCGAAGGGGCGTGAAGTACTGACAACTATTGAGGACTTCCTAACGTTGTGACACTTGTACGGACGATGACTTTCTCCCTCCCCTCTGTCCCTCTCCCGGTGGGAGAGGGGCGGGGGTGAGGGAAACGGTGTTGACTATCACGCGGTGATGAAAGTTTCGACGGAACAGGTGTTCGTGCTTCGACGGGCTGCGCACGAACGGCTGATGTGGTAGGTGTGCTTAGCGCAAATCCGCAAACACCGGCGCGTGATCCGACGGCCGTTCGAGTTTGCGCGGCTCGATGTCAACCGCGCACGCCGTGCAGCCTTGCGCGAGCGGCTCCGAGAGCAAAATATGATCGATGCGCAGGCCCAATTTGCGTCGAAACGCGTTCATGCGGTAATCCCACCAGGTGAAGGAGCGCTCCGGCTGCTCGAACATACGGAAGCTGTCCTTCAAGCCCAGCGCGGTCAAGCCGTTAAACGCCGCGTGTTCGGGCGCGCTGAACAGCACCTTGCCCGCCCATTCCTTGGCGTCCCACACGTCGCGCTCGTCGGGCGCGATGTTGTAATCGCCGAGCAGCGCGAGCTTGGGATATTTTTTGAGTTCGCCGCGCAACCACTCGGTCAACGCGCTGAGCCATTTCAGTTTGTATTGATATTTTTCGCTTTCGACCGATTCGCCGTTGGGAATGTAAACACAAACCACGCGCACATCGCCGTAGGTCGCGGCGAGCACGCGTTTTTGTTCGTCGGCAAAACCGGGGATGCCCGCTTGCACCTCGGCGGGCGCCGCGCGCGACAATAGCGCCACGCCGTTATAGGTTTTTTGCCCGCTGTAGACCGCTTGATAGCCGGTGGCCTTGATCGCATCGAGCGGAAACTTGTCGTCCTCGGTTTTGGTTTCCTGCAGACACAGCACGTCGGGCTGATGCTGGGCGAGCCAATCGGCGACATGCGGCAAGCGCACCTTGAGCGAATTGACGTTCCATGTGGCAATGCGCATAAGTACTTGATTTTATTTAATATTTTCTTGGGGCTGCTGCAGCGCTATTTAGCGCCGGGCGGCGCCGGTGCCGCGTTATCCGCGGGCGCTTTCGCGGCTTCTGTGGCGGGTTTGGGGGGGCGCCGCGGGCACGGCGGCGGGCTTGGGTTTGAGGGCGGCCGCCGTGCGCGGATAACCCGCGGCATCGAGCGTATCGTCCCACGCGGCTTCTTGATAGCCCTTGATCTGTTGCCGGTCGACAAACAGGATCGGCACTTCGGATGCCGGTGATACTTTTTTGAAGCCTTCGGCGTCGGACTGCGGTGTTTTTTCGGTGTGGGGGATGCCGCGCCGGTTCAGGTGATTGCGCGCGCTGGTGCACGGCGGGCCGCAATCGGCGTTCCACAACGCCACCGGATGATTTTTAACGGCCAACTGTGTTGCGTACGGCAACTCGCTGGTGCCGATGACATTACCGCCCACCCGGCGTTGTTCAATCGCTTTCGCCGGCACGCTGCTGGGCGGCGGTGTGTCGCGCCATTCGACGTTGCCGTTTTTGTCGACCCAGCGGTAAAGCTGGGCGGCGTAGGCGCCGCTCGCCACAATACAAAAAACGCATACCAGCAGGCTGCATTTCATGATGTCATTCCCCGCGCGTCGTAAACGGCTGCAAGCTTACCATTGCGTCACGCGGCCACCATGCCGTTGTGACGGAGCAAGGCATCAATCTCGGGCTCGCGCCCGCGAAACGCCTTGAACGAATCCATCGCCGGCCGGCTGCCGCCCATGGCGAGAATTTCGCTGCGAAAGCGCTGGCCCACCGCGGGGTCGAGCACGCCTTGTTCCTCGAACAGGCTAAACGCATCGGCGGAGAGCACTTCCGCCCACTTGTAGCTGTAGTAACCCGCGGCATAACCGCCAGAGAAAATGTGGGTGAAGCTGTTGGCAAAGCGGTTGTAGTCGGGCGGGAACACTACCGCCACGCGCCGGCGCACGTCATGAATGAGATCGAGCGCGGTGCTTGTGCCATTGGGATCAAAGCTCGAATGTAATTCCAGATCGAACAGCGAAAACTCGATCTGTCGCACCATTTGCATGCCGCTTTGGAAATTTTTCGCGGCGAGCATTTTGTCGAAGAGCGTTTTGGGCAGCGGCTTGCCGGTTTGCGCGTGACGCGTCATCGGCCGCAGCACGTCCCACTCCCAGCAAAAGTTTTCCATGAACTGGCTGGGCAGTTCCACCGCGTCCCACTCGACACCGTGGATGCCCGACACGCCGAGGTAATCCACTTCGGTCAACAAATGATGCAGGCCATGGCCGAACTCGTGATACAGCGTGATCACTTCGTCATGGGTAAAGAGCGCGGGCTGTCCGCCCACCGGCGCCGAGAAATTGCAGTTCAAGTACGCCACCGGCACCTGCACGCCGCTGGCTAAACGCCGCCGCGTAATCGCATCATCCATCCACGCGCCGCCGCGTTTGGTGCCGCGTGCGTAAAGATCGAGATAAAACTCGCCGATCAGTTTGCCGGCTTTGTCGCGTATCGCGTAAAAGCGCACGTCGGGGTGCCAGGTCGGCGCTTCCGCCGGCGCGATGGTCAAGCCATAAAGCGTTTCGATGAGTTTGAACATGCCCGGCACCACGGTGGTTTCGGGCAGATATTGCTTTACCTCTTGCTCGGAGAACGCGTAGCGCGACACGCGCAGTTTTTCCGAAACGTAGGCGTAGTCCCAGGCTTCGAGCTGATTCATGCCTAGCTCGCTGCGCGCGAAATCCTTGAGTTCTTGCAAATCCCGCTCGGCGTAAGGCTTGGCGCGCGCCGCGAGTTCGTTCAAAAAATCGATCACTTGCTTGGGCGTTTCCGCCATTTTCGGTTCCAGCGAATACGCGGCGTAATTGGCGAAATCGAGCAGGCCCGCCAGTTCCTTGCGCAGCCTGACGATTTGCGCGATCAGCGGCGTGTTGTCGAGTCTGGCGTCGCCGAATTCCGAAGCGCGCGTGGCGGAGGCGCGATACATCAGCTCGCGAAATTGGCGGTCGTCGGCGTATTGCATCACCGGCAAGTAGGACGGCGCGTGCAGCGTGAATTTCCAGCCCGCCTTGCTATCTTTTTCCGCGGCTTCGCGCGCGGCTTGTTTGACATCATCGGGCAAGCCCGATAAACCCTTTTCATCATCGACGAAATGCGCGAACGCGTTGGTGGCATCGAGCACGTTGTCGGAAAATTGCGAAGACAGTTTCGACAACTCCTCGCTGATTGCTTTGAAGCGCGCTTTTTTATCCGCCGGCAATTCCGCGCCGCCCAGCCGAAAATCGCGCAACTCGTTATCGATGATTTTTTGCTGCGCGACGGTTAGCGTGGCAAATTCAGGGGAATTTCGTAACCATTTGTTTTTATTGAATAATTTTTCATTCTGCCCAAGCTCGGTGAAATACGCGGTGAGCTTGGGTAAATTGCCGTTGTAGACCTCGCGCAGCTCCGGGCTATTCATCACCGCGTTCAGATGCCCAACTTGGCCCCACGCGCGGCTCAAACGCTCGTTGGCGTTTTCCAACGGTTCGATGAAATCGCGCCAGGTCGCGGGCGTTGCATCGCTTTCGACGCGTTCGATCACCGCTTTGCATTCGGCCAGCAGCGTGTCGACGGCGGGTGTGACATGTTCGACGTTGATATCCGCAAAACGCGGCAGTCCGGAAAAATCCAGTAAGGGGTTCATGGTTATAGGCCAGCGGGTGCAGGAAAAAGCAGTCTATCAGAACCGCAGATGGGGGCGCCCGGCCCAACCCCAACGCCCTAACGCGTTTCGTGCACCCGCAGTTCGTGGGCAATCATGCCGCCCACCAGCGTGTGGGTGACGCGGCCTTTGACTTCGAGGCCGCTATAGGGCGTGTTTTTGCCCAGACTTAACAATGACGCGGGTTCGACTTTCCAATAGCGCTGCGCATCGAATATGCACACATCGGCCTGCGCGCCCACCGACAAATGCCCGGCGTCGATGCCCAGAATGTTGGCCGCGTCGCTGGTGATGCGCGAGAGCGCGGTGGCGAGCGGCAATTGCTCTTCGTCCGCCCATTTGAGCGTCAGCGGCAGCAACAACTCCAGGCCGGTGGCGCCGGGTTCGGCTTCGGAAAACGGCAGTTGCTTGGCATCGTCATCCACCGGGCAATGATCCGAACACACCGCATCGATGGTGTGCTCGGCGAGCGCGCGGCGCAACGCATCGCGATCGCGCTGGCTGCGCAGCGGCGGTATCAGGTGGCAGTTGCCGTCAAAGTAGCCGATGTCCATTTCCGACAAATGCAGGTGATGCACGGCGACGTCGCAGGTGACCCGCGCGCCATCATGCCGCGCGCGGCGCACCATGTTGATCGCCGCGGCGCTCGACAAACGCGCCAGATGCACGCGCGCGCCGGTTTCCCGCGCCAGCAGCAAAATCAACGCGACTGCCGCGGTTTCCGCGGTGACCGGTATCGGCGGCAAGCCCAAACGCGTCGCGATTTGCCCGTCGTGCGCCACGCCGCCGCGCGCGACAAAGGAGTCCTGCGGCCGCAGCCACACCGGTATGTTGAACGTCGCCGCGTACTGCAGGGCGTAGAGCAGGACCTGGTTGTCGGTCAACGGCGCATCCGCGTGCGAAAACGCCACGCAGCCCGAATCGCGCAACTCGGCCATCTCCGTCAACTTCGTGCCCTTCAAGCCCGCGGTCAACGCGCCGATGGGATACAAACGCGCCTTATTCAAAGTGCGCGCGCGAAACTTCAACATCTCCACCAGCCCCGGCTCATCGAGCGGCGGATCGGTGTCGGGCGGGCAGGCAAGACTGGTGACACCGCCGGCCACGGCGGCGTTCATTTCGGAATCCAGCGTCGCCATGTATTCCAGACCCGGTTCGCGCAGCCGCGCCGCCAAATCCACCAAGCCCGGACAAACGATTTTGCCGGCGGCGTCGATGATGTGATTGGCGCCAAAGCCCGCGGGCGCGTTGCCCACGCCGACGATTTTGCCGGCGGCGATGTAAAGATCGCGCGCATCATCAAGGCCGTTCTTGGGATCGATCAGACGGCCGCCCTTAATGTGTATTTTCATCCGCGCCAACTTCCCGCGACGATGCTCATCACCGCCATGCGTATGGCGATGCCGAAATTTACCTGCGGCAGAATCACCGATTGGCCGCCGTCGGCCACGCTGGAATCGATTTCCACGCCGCGGTTCATCGGGCCGGGGTGCAACACGATGGCATCCGGCTTGGCCAGCGCGAGTTTGTCGTCGGTGATGCCGTAGTACTTGTAAAACTCTTGGCCGGAGGCGAGCAGCGCGCCTTTCATGCGTTCGTTTTGCAGTCTCAATGTGCTGACCACATCCACGTCTTTCAAGCCCTCTTTCAGATCGTGATACACCTGCACGCCGAGGCTGCGGATGTCGGCGGGGATCAGCGTGCGCGGGCCGATGACGCGGATTTCCGGGCAGCCGAGCGTGGTCAACGCGTGGATCTGCGAGCGCGCCACGCGCGAATGCAAAATGTCGCCGATGATCGCCACTCTGAGATTGGTGAAATCTTTTTTGTAGTGGCGAATCGTGTACATGTCGAGCAAGCCTTGCGTCGGGTGCTGATGGCGCCCGTCGCCGGCGTTGATGACGTGGATATCTTGCCCGACATGCTTGGCGATCAAATAGGGCGCGCCGCTCGCCGCATGGCGCACCACGAACATGTCGGCCTGCATCGCGGCGAGGTTGGCCACGGTGTCGAGCATGCTCTCGCCCTTGCTGGTGGACGATTGCGCGATGGCGAGGTTGATCACATCCGCCGATAAACGCTTGGCGGCGATTTCAAACGTGGTGCGCGTGCGCGTGGAGTTCTCGAAAAAAATGTTGAACACCGACTTGCCGCGTAAGAGCGGCACTTTTTTCACCTCGCGCTGCGTGACGCCGACGAAGGATTCCGCCGCGTCGAGAATTTGCCGCAGCACGTCGGCGGGCAAGCCCTCGATCGACAGCAAATGATTGAGCTCGCCGTTTTTATTCAGTTGGGGATTGCGCGGATCAAGCCACATTAGTTTTCATGTAGAACAAAGCTAAGATGTTCGCCATCGTTGTCATGGCCGCGCGTCAATGCAACGCTTTGCGATACCGCGAGCGAAATCGTGCCGCCGAGAAAATCCGCCGCCACCGGTAGCTCGCGTCCGCCGCGATCCACCAGCGCCGCAAGCTTGATGCTCGCCGGGCGCCCGTAATCGAACAGCACATTCATCGCCGCGCGTATGGTGCGCCCGGTGTAGAGCACATCATCGACCAGAATCAGCCGCCGGTCTTCGACGTCGAATGGAATATCCGAAGTTTTAATATCGCGATGCAGGCCCTTGGCCTCGAAGTCATCGCGGTAAAACGACACGTCGACGGTGCCCAGCGGAACTTGAATGTTGAGCGCGGCGTGCAGCCGCTGCGCGATCCACACGCCGCCGGTATGAATACCGATAATGCCCGTGTCGGGCCCGACGACGGGCTTCATTTGGTCCAGCAAGCGCGCGAGCAGTTGCTCGGCCTGTGGTAACTGCTGGAGGGCGGCGCGGTTCATGGGCGTGTGTTGGGGCGCAAGGTTAACACAACGCTCCCGCGCGATTAAGGGGTGACGCTTACTTTTTTTGCTGCTCGGTGAGCCAGGTGGCGAGGATTTCCGCGGCGGCGCCAGCGTCGAGAGCGGACTTCAGTTTGCCCCCTTTAACGCCTTGAGACTGCAACCGATTTTGCGCCTCGTGTGAACTCAAAGTCTCGTCCACCAGCGCCACCGGCAGGTTAAAGCGCCCTTCCAGCCGCTGCGCGAAGCGCCGCGCCAGCCGCCCGATTTCATGTGGGCTGCCATCGGCGTGACGCGGTTCGCCGACGATCAAGCGCGCCGGTTTCCATTCGGCGATCAGCGCGGCAATCGCGGCAAAACGCGTGGCGTTGTCTTCGGCGGCTATGGTTTGCAGCGGATGGGCGATGCCGACCGCAAAATCCGCCACAGCGACGCCGATGCGCTTTTCGCCGAAGTCGAACGCCAGCACGCTGCCGCGTGTGTGAGGCGTGAGGGGAGGGGCGTGAGGCGTATCCTTGGGTGGCGAGGCTGCGTTACTCAAATCTTACTCCTCTCGCCTCACGTCTCACGCTTCACGCATTTCAAGCATGCCCCGCGCCATCGGACAACATTCCGAGATCGATGCCCAGCAGTTTCAACCCCGCGTCGTAGCGATCCTTGGCCGGCGTGTCGAACAAAACGCGCGGGTCGGCGGGTACGGTGAGCCAGGCGTTTTGCGCGAGCTCTTGCTCCAATTGGCCGGGCGCCCAGCCGGCGTAACCCAAGGTCACCAGGAATTGCCGCGGGCCTTCGCCGCGCGCCACCGCTTGCAGGATATCCTTGGAGGTGGTGAGGCCGATCATGTCGCCCACCGCCAGCGTCGATTGCCATGCGCCTGCCGGCGTATGCAGTACAAAACCGCGGTCGATTTGCACCGGGCCGCCATAGTGCACCGACGTTGCTTTGGCGCTGTCGTCGGCGGGTTTGAGCTCGATTTGTTCGAGCAGCGCGTGCAAGGTCATGTCGATCGGGCGGTTGACCACCACGCCGAGCGCGCCCTGATTGTTATGCTCGCAGATGAAGGTGAGCGTTTTGGAGAAATGCGGGTCCGCCATCGCCGGCATGGCGATGAGAAAGTGCCGCGTGAGGTTGACGGATTGCGCGGTAGCCATAATCGCAGTTCTGGGCGTGTATTGGCGCTCTACCGATTTAGCGGCGCCAGAACACAGGAGTAAAGATAATCAGTAGCGTAAATAGTTCCAGCCGTCCAAGCAACATGGCGAACGCGCACACCCAGGTTTGAAAGTCGTTAAGTACCGCGTAGGTGGTGGCCGGGCCCACTTGATTTAACCCGGGGCCCATGTTGTTCAGGCTCGCCGCGCCCGCGCTGAACGCGGTAACCGCGTCGAGCCCGCTTGCCAGCAAAATCAGCACGATCGTCACCAGGCTCGCGATGTAAATGAACAAAAACGCGAGCACCGAAAAAATGATCTTGTTTTCAACGACTTGCCCGTCGAGCTTGGCGGGGCGTATGGCGCTGGGGTGGAGCAGCCGGACGAATTCCCGGTAGATCTGGATATACAGCAATTGCGCGCGAATCATTTTGATGCCGCCGCCGGTGGAGCCCGAACAAGAAACGAAACTGCACAAAAAAATCATCCACATCGGCGCAAAAATCGGCCACAGGCCGTAATCGGTGCTGGAATAGCCGGTGGTGGTAGCGACGGAAATCACGTTAAACGACGCGTAACGCAGTGCCGTGCCGAAATCCGCATAAGTGCCGAAAGCGTACAAGTAAGCGGCAATGCCCACGCAACTGCCCAGTAGGACCAGCAGGCAAACGCGTATCTCAGGGTCGTGCAAGTAGGGCTTGGCGTTGCGGCCGTAAAGCGCCAGAAAATGGGTGCCGAAGTTCAGGCACGCGAGCAGCATGAAGACGATTGCCACCGCCTCGATGAGCGGCGAATTCCAGTAACCAAAACTTGCGTCGTGGCTGGAAAAGCCGCCCAGCCCCAAGGTGGTGAACATGTGCACCCAGGCATCCAGCCAGCTCATGCCGGCCAAGCGGTAGGCCAATACACACGCCAACGACAACAGCAAGTACACGACCCACAGGCCCTTGGCGGTTTCGGCGATGCGCGGGGTCAATTTTTGGTCTTTCATCGGCCCCGGCGTTTCCGCCTTGAAAATCTGCCGTCCACCCACCCCGAGCAGCGGCAGGATCGCCACCGCCAGCACGATCACCCCCATGCCGCCCAGCCATTGCAGCAGCGCGCGCCAGATGTTGACCGCGGGCGGCAGTTGGTCAAGCCCCGAGAGCACCGTGGCGCCGGTGGCGGTCAACCCGGAGATTGCCTCGAAAAACGCGTCGGTGAAGCTTATCCCCGGTATCAGCGCGAACAGCGGCAGCGCGGCGAAGGTAGCGCCGCCAGACCAGGCGAGCACCACCAGCAACATGCCGTCGCGCGGGGTCAATTCGTAGCGCACGCGATGGGTGGCGGCAAACACGATCGCCGCCAGCGTGAAGTTAAACAACATGGCCTGCAAGAATACCCGCCACACGCCGTCGTCGTAGATCAGGGACGCGATGATCGGCACGAGATAGGTCAGGCCCATCACCATGCCGATCCCGCCGAGCGGGCGCAGTACCGCGAGCAGGCTTCTCATAAAAAGGTCAGAAAAAGCCCGCCGACACCTGGAAGAGTTTTTCGATGCGCGGCACCAAGCGCTTGTTGACCACCAACACGATGACGTGATCTTCGGCCTCGATCAACGTGTCGTGATGCGCGATGATGACCTGGTACACCACTTGCGCTTCGCCGTTGGCACCGTTGGCGCCGGTGGCGCCGGCGCGCCGGCGCACCAGTGCACCGATGGCCGCCCCTTTGGGTAAGTCGAGCTGCTCGACGCGCTTGCCGACCACCTGCGAGGATTTGGCGTCGCCGTGCGCCACCAGCTCCAGCGCCTCGGCCGCGCCGCGCCGCAGCGAATGCACCACCGCCACGTCGCCGTGGCGCACGTGCGCGAGCAGCGTGCCGATGGTGCTTTGCACCGGCGAGATCGCGATATCGATGCTGCCTTCCTGCAACAAGTTGACATACGAGGTGCGGTTGATCAGCGCGATCACCTTGCGCACGCCCATGCGCTTGGTGAGCAATGCCGACATGATATTGACTTCATCGTCGTTGGTAAGCGCGCAGTAGACATCCATTTCGCTGATGTTTTCCGCTTCCAGCAATTCCTCGTTGGTGACATCGCCTTGCAGCACCAGTGATTTTTGCAAATCCGCGGCAAGCCGCTCGGCGCCCGCCTTGCTGTATTCGATGATTTTGACTTCGCATTTATCCTCGATCGCGCGCGCCAGGCGCCGGCCGATGTTGCCGCCGCCGCCCAGCATCACGCGCTTCACCGGCTTATCCATGCGCCGCATCTCGCGCAGCACGCCGCGCAGGTTTTCGGTGGCGGTGATCAGGAACACCTCATCGCCCGCTTCGACAACGGTGTTGCCATCGGGCGTGATCGAGGCGTCCTGGCGAAAGATCGCGGCCACGCGCGCCTCGATTTGCGGCATGTGCGTGCGCAAGTAGGAGATCGGGTGGCCCACCAGCGGCCCGCCGTGATAAGCACGCACCGCGGCGAGGCTCACCTTGCCGTTGGCGAACTCCAGCACCTGCAGCGCCTCGGGGAATTCGAGGAGCTTGACGATGTAATCGGTCAGCAACTGCTCCGGGCAGATCGGCACGTCGACCGCGAAATTGTCGCGCGAAAAAATCTCCGGATGCGACAAATAATCCGCCGAGCGAATGCGCGCGATCTTGGTCGGCGTGTTAAACAGGGTGGAGCCGAGCTTGCACGCCACCATATTGGTCTCGTCGCTTTGCGTCACCGCGAACAGCAGGTCGGCATCCTCCAGCCCCGCCTGTTCGAGGATCGCCGGGTGCGCCGCGTTGCCGCACACCGTGCGCACGTCGAGCTTGTCTTGCAGCGCGCTTAAGCGCTCGGCGTTGGTATCGACGATGGTGATGTCGTTCGCCTCCGAGGCGAGGTTTTCCGCGACCGACGAACCCACCTGCCCCGCTCCGAGGATGACGATTTTCACGGCTTGTTCTCCATCATAGCGGGCGATTTTATGCCTTGTGCCGCCGCGACGCCACGCCGGCCCCGGCGGCGAGTGAGCGCGGCGGCCATGGCATAATCGCCGCACGAAGTGAGAGTAACGCGTTGACCCGACTTTTTTTCTCAGGCCCGATCGCCGAACACGGCGAAGCCCACGTGAGCGGCGCTCAGGCGCACCACGTAACCCACGTATTGCGCCTGCCCGCGGGCGCGCCGCTCACCGTGTTTGACGGGCGCGGCGTGGAGTATGCCGCCAGCATCAAGCGCATCGACAAATCCGGGTTAACGCTGGCGCTCACCGCGCGCCGCGAAGTGAGCCGCGAATCGCCGCTCACGGTAACGCTGGCGCAGGGCATCTCCAGCGGCGAGCGCATGGATTACACCGTGCAAAAGTGCGTTGAACTCGGCGTGTCGGCCATACAACCCTTGCTCACCCAGCGCAGCGTGGTGCGCCTGGCCGGCGAGCGCGCGCAAAAGCGCGTCGCGCACTGGCAGGCGGTGGCCGCCGCCGCCTGCGAGCAGTGCGGCCGCAATCAACTGCCGCGCGTGCTGCCGGTGCAAACGCTGCCGGCGTGGCTGGGCGGCGCGATCAGCGGTGCGCGTTATGCGCTGTCGCCGCTCGGCGGCATGCGCCTGCGCGATCTGCAACAACCGGCGGGCGCGATTAGCTTGCTGGCCGGGCCCGAGGGCGGTTGGAACGAAGCCGAAATTACCGCTGCGCGCGGCGCCGGCTTTACGCCGCTGACGCTGGGGCCGCGCGTGTTGCGCACGGAGACGGCCGCCGTTGCCGCTCTGGCCGCGATGCAGGCGCTGTGGGGCGATTTTTAAGCGCGGCACTGGTGGCGCGCGCCGCCGTCACGTGCAGGCGATGCGAAGGCGGCTGATGGTGCCGGGGCGGTTCACGAAGCGGGCGGCAGCCGCCGCCCAAGCCCGTTTATAGAATTTAAAAAACATAATAAAATCAAATGCTTACGATATATCTTCGAACGTGCCGCGCATGGTGGCCTTGCGTTTTTATCCCTTATCTCGCTCGCGTGCCTCATGCGCTCGCACCAACCGGCTCACCGTCGTGTAATGCACGCCGAAGTGATCCGCCACCGCCGCCATGGTGTGATGCCCCGACAAATACGCCAGCGCAATCGCCTCATCCCGCTCGTGCGCACGCTCGAAATCGGCCAGCGCGCGCTTTAACGCGCGCCGCTGCTTAAGCGGAATCTCGGCGACCGTCGGCTTCTTGTCCACCAACGCCTGCATCTTTTTGACGAACTTGTCCGAGCCCAGATAAATCTGCCCCTGCAACGCGCTCCACACACTGGGTAGCCGCGCGCCCTCGTGCACGAAGGTCACATACTTGGCGATCGCGTCCGCCCGCCGCGAACCAAAACGCGACAGCAGATAATCCACCTGCAGCCACGCGGGCTTGGGTGCCTGCCCGCAGGTGGCGAGGTAACTGCTCCAAGGCCAGTTTTCCAGCCGCCGCACCAGCTTCGCCCGCAGCGGGTTTAACACCACGTAGCGCGCAAGCTCCAACAGGTAATTCTCTTTGTCCACTAGGATCGCCTTAAAGCGCCCCTGAAACACATGCCCCACGCGCTCGTGAGTACGGTTAAAACGCTGCGTGTAAACCCCGTTTAACTGGCGCATGCCCTTGGACAGATTGGCCTCGGGTGTCTCCAGCAGCAGGTGATAGTGATTGCCCATCTGGCAGTAGGCGTGGCACACCCAGTTAAAGCGGCTGCACACCTCGGCGAGCACTTCAAGCCACGCCGCGCGATCGTCATCGGTGAGGTAAATGTCGGCGCGGGCGTTGCCGCGCGAGGTGACGTGATATAGGGCGTTGGGGAGTTCTAGTCTTAGGGGGCGGGACATGCGGTGAATGATAGGGCGTAGGTCATAAAACTAAAAAATATAATAAAATCAAATACTTACGTTAATTGAAGAAAATCGTCGTCGCAAGTGATTTCAAAAAATGCACGGCATTTTAGCCCGGGAGATGTGATTTTGCAAGACCTGACCCCTTCGCGATATCACAACCTGCACCTGGCGCGCAAACAGCGTTTAATAACACTGTTAGGCACGTCATCCAAATTTTCATTACGAGTGGTAACCTGCCGCGCCCCCT
>VGIF01000011.1 GCA_016868015.1 Betaproteobacteria bacterium | reverse complement strand
TTAAACATCGAAAGCGCCTTCGGCCTGATGAAATCAGCATTCATTTCGCATAATCGGCATCATCGCTTTCCTCGGGCGCACCTTTTACCTACTTGATCAGCGTATCCTTAGAAAAATTCACTATAGCAGATGTCGCCCCTTACCTTGAGCGCATCGAGTTTTGCCGCGCGCGCGAGCGAGCGCAACCGCCGGCGCCCCTTCACAAAGAGCCGGCTTCACCGGCCAGGCCCGCGCATTTGCAATCGCCGCCCAAATAAGGCACATTGCCCAGCCACGGTCGCGCCAGCGCGGTGCCCGTTGATGCTGTTGTCTTGATCGCCATTGTCCGGATCGCCAATTTCACACCAGCGCAAAAGCGCATGACCGCATGCTGCCCACCTATGACGTGATTATTGTCGGCGGCGGCACCGCGGGTTGCGTGCTCGCGAGCCGGCTTTCCGAACGCGCTTCGCGCAGCGTGTTGTTGCTCGAGGCGGGCGTCGATATCATCCCCGGCGAAGAGCCCGGCGACATCACCGATGTGTACCCGGCGTCGTATTTTAACCGGCAATATTTCTGGCCCAATCTGACCGTGCAGTGGCGCGAGGGCAAGGTTGCGCCGTTTTCGCAAGCGCGCGTTTTAGGCGGCGGCGGCTCGGTCATGGGCATGGTCGCGTTGCGCGGCATCGCCGCCGACTACGAGCGCTGGCGCGAGGCGGGCGCGGCGGGCTGGGGCTGGCAGGATGTGCTGCCCTATTTCAAGAAACTCGAACACGATCACGATTTCGACGGTGAAGGCGGCGGCGAAGGCCACGGCCAGGACGGCCCCACGCCGATACGGCGTTTAAAACCCGCAGACTGGCCGCCACTCGCGCAGGCGATCAAGACGTACGGTGACGCCCAGGGTCTGCCGTTCATCGCCGACATGAACCTTGATTTTCGCGACGGCTATGGCGTGGTGCCGATGAGTAACAGCGTAAGCGCGCGCGCTTGCAGCGCCTCGTGCTACCTGTCAACCGAAGTGCGCAACCGCGCAAACCTCACCATCATGACCACCACCGCCGCGACGCGCGTGCTGTTCCACGGCAAGCGCGCCACGCGCGTGCGCACCTCGATGCGGCGCCAGCCGGTGGAAATACAAGGCCGCGAGATCGTGCTGGCCGCGGGCGCGATCCATACGCCAGCGCTGTTGATGCGCTCGGGCATCGGCCCGGCGCAACATCTGCTGGAACACGGCATCGGCGTGTTGGCCGACCGCCCCGGTGTCGGCGCCAACCTGCAGAATCATCCGGTGCTGTTTATCGGCATGCACTTGCGGCGCGCCGCGCGCCAGCCGAAAGCGCTGTGCACCGCACCGGCGTTAAGCCTGCGTTATTCATCTGGACTTGCGGACTGCGATGCCGCCGACATCTATCTGAACGTGCAGAGCAAAACCGCGTGGCACGCGCTGGGCCGGCAAATCGCCAATTTCGCGCCGGCGCTGCTGCAGCCCAAATCGCGCGGCACGGTGCGCCTTGGCTCCGCCCGCGCGCGCGATATGCCGCAGGTGTCGTTTAATTTCCTCTCCCACGAGGACGACCTCGCGCGCATGGAAGGCGCATTTGTGAAAGCCGCGCAAATCGCGTTCGCCTGCGCCGGCGCCATTGATTGCGGCACGCCCTTTGCGGTGTCGTTCAACAACCGTCTGCGCAACCTCAATGAACTTAAGCGCACCAATGCGGTGAAAGCGCTTGCCATTGCCGGCATGCTGAACACTCTGCCATGGCTCGCCGAGCGCCTGCTCGCACGCGCCGCCGGCACCCGCGTCACGCTTGCCGATCTCCTGCAAGACCCGCAACGGCTGCGCGAACACGTGCTTGAGCATGTCGCCGGCGTATTCCATCCCGCCGGCACCTGCCGCATGGGCGCGGCGGAAGACCCTAGCGCCGTGGTCGATGCCGAAGGCCGCGTTTACGGGGCGCAGGGGCTGCGCGTGGCCGACGCCTCGATCATGCCCACGGTGGTTTCCGGCAACACTAACATCCCCACCATCATGATCGCGGAAAAAATCGCCGCGGCAATGGCGTAAGCCGCGCCGCCACCCGCGCGCGGCCGATTCGGATAACGCCCATGGAAAAATTGATCATCACCAACTGCGCCACCGATTGCTCGATGTACCCCGAATGGCAGCCACGTTTTCACGATTCCAGGGTGCTCGCGGACTCCATCGCGCAAGGCTGGCGGGCGGGTGCTGCGATCGCGCACATCCACGCGCCGCAAGAAGATTACCGGGCGTGGGCATCCCACACCCGCGCGATTCGCGACGCGTGCGGCATCATGATTCAGTACGGCATATCCACGCAGGATCTGGAGCAGCGCCGCGCGGTGGTCAAAAACAAGCCGGAGATGATTTCGGTGGCGGTGGGCGCGCACAACCTGTCGTTCGTCGGACGCGATTTGATGAAGCTGCATCCGCGCGCGGAACTCGCCGAGATGATGCGGCTGTGCCGCGACAACGGCGTCAAACCCGAATTCGAGGTATGCGCGTTGGGCGATTTGTGGCTGATCGACGATTTAATGCAACAAGGCCTGATCGACGCGCCGCTGATGATGACGATTTTTTTCGGCCGTCCCGGCGGCACCTGGTCGCCGCCGACGGTGGAGGAATTCATGCATCGCATCAAGCACCTGCCCCAAGGGAGTTACTACATGAGCAGTGTCACCGGCGCAACCCACTTGCAGCTCACCGCGATGTCGGTGCTGATGGGCGGGCATGTGCGGGTGGGCACCGAGGATGAGCCTTATCTCGCGCCGGGCACGCTAGGCGACAACGTCGATCATGTGGCGCGCATTGCCAGTGTGTCCAGACAATTGGGGCGCGCAGTGGCGAGTGTCGATGAAGCGCGCTCGATGCTGAACATTCCGAAGTAATCTTTTTGGGCGTTGCCGCGCCCGTTACCCTTCTTAATTATGCCCGACCCCAGCCCAGGCTTTTACGACACCAACGACCTGCGCGAAGCCGCGAAAAAGCGTCTGCCCAAAGGCCTTTTTGAATTCATGGATCGCGGCAACGAAGACGAAGTCGCGATGCGCGAGAACCGCGCGGTGATGGAGCGCATCAAGCTTGTGCCGCGCGTGCTAAACGACGTCAAAACGCGCAGCATCGAAACCACCCTGTTCGGCAAAACGCACGGCATGCCCGTCATCGTCGCGCCCACCGGTTCGGCGGGCCTCGCCTGGCACGAGGGCGAAATCGCGCTGGCGCGCGCCGCCAAGGCGCACGGCATACCGTTTACGCTGGCGCTGGGCTCGATGACCAAGCTTGAGCGCGTCGCCGCCGAGGCCGGCGGTACGCTGTGGTTTCAGTTTTACATGTGGCCCGAGCGCAAGCTTTCGCACCAGGTGATCGCGCGCGCCCGGGCAGCCGGCTTTGAAGCGCTGGTGTTCACGGTGGACACACCGGTGGCGCCGGGGCGCGAATACAACCTGAAAAACGGCATGACCATTCCGTTCAAATTCACCGCCCGCAACACCATCGACGTGTTACGGCATCCGCGCTGGCTCGCCGGCGTATGGCTGCGCTACATGCTGACAACGGGCACGCCACGCTACCAAAACTTCCCGCAAGAAACGCAGACCAAAATCACCGCGCTGCCGATGGGGCGCTCGTCGAACTTTTGCGCGGATATTACGTGGGATGATGTGCGCGAGTTGCGCAAACTGTGGCCCGGCAAGCTCATCGTCAAAGGCATCCAGCACGCGCACGATGCGGTGAAGGCCGCCGATTGCGGCGCCGATGCCGTGGTCATCTCCAATCACGGCGGCCGCGTGCTCGACGCCTCGCCGGTGCCGATCCTGACCTTGCCGAGCGTGCTCGACGCGGTGGGCGGGCGCATCACGGTGATTGTTGACAGCGGCTTTAGCCGCGGCGCGCACGTGGTGAAAGCGCTGGCGCTCGGCGCCCACGCGGTGATGCTGGGCCGCGCGCCGCTGCACGGCGTGGCCGCCGCCGGGGAGGCCGGCGCCCTGCGTGCGCTGCAAATTTATCGCGATGAAATCGACCGCGTGTTGGGCCTCATCGGCTGCACGCGGCTTAATCAATTGACGCGCGAACATGTCGATATGCGCGGGGTGTTCGGCGGTTGAAAATCTTTGCCATAGATTACACAAATGAACACAGATTTTTTGCGTGGTTTAATTTGTTTTCATCCGTGTAAATCCATAGCAAAAAGGGTTTGAGAAAGGGCCGTCATGAAACTACGTCAAATCGGCGACACGCCGCTTAAGGCCACCACCATCGGCCTGGGCTGCAACAACTTTGGTCTGCGCATGCCCATCGAAGACTCGCAAGCGGTGATCCACAAAGCGCTCGATCTGGGCATTAATTTTTTCGACACCGCCGACGTCTACGGCCATCGCGGCGGTTCGGAAACCGCGCTCGGGCGCTACCTCGGCGCGCGACGCAAGGACGTCATCATCGCCTCCAAATTCGGCAACGCGATGGATGACGCCGGCGTGCTGCAAGGCACCTCGCGCCGTTACATCATGCAAGCGGTTGAGGCGAGTCTAAAACGCTTGAAGACCGACTGGATCGACATTTACCAGTTGCACCGGTTCGACGCCGCCACGCCGCTGGAGGAAACCATGAGCGCGTTAAACGACCTGGTGCAACAAGGCAAGGTGCGCTATCTGGGCGTTTCGCAAGCGGCGGCGTGGCAACTGGTCGACATGCAATGGACCTCGCGCCACCATGGTTACGCGCCACTGACCACGTGCGAGATCGAATACAGCCTGCTGGCGCGCAAACCACAGGCCGAGTTGATCCCGGCGATGCAAAAACACGGGGTGGCACTGCTGCCGTTTTACCCGCTAGCGGGCGGGTTTCTGACGGGAAAATACAAACGCGGCGCGCCCAAGCCCGAAGGCGGCCGGCTCACCCGAGGCAAGCGCTACGAAGACATGTTCATGACGCAAACCAACTGGACGCGCCTGGAAAATCTCGAAGCCTTCGCCCATGCACGCGGCCACACGCTGCTGGAATTGGCGTTCAGTTGGCTTGCCGCCCAACCGATCGTTGCCACCGTCATTGCCGGCGCCACCCAAGCGCAACAACTGCAGGCCAACGTCAAGGCCGCCGATTGGGCGCTCACGCGGGACGAACTGCGGGAAATCGACCGCATCACTGCCTAAACGGTGCGTGCCACGCCCCCCCTGCGGCGCGGGCCGCGGCATTACATGGTCCGTTGCTGCCGCAGCTGCGAAATAACCGGCGAAGGCCCAACCACGCTCGAGTTGTACGGGTGGGTCAGACGCTGGTACATGCCGGTGATTTTGCGCACGTAATTCTGGGTCTCGTTATACGGCGGGATACCCCTGAACTTTTCCACCGCGCCCTCTCCCGCGTTATACGCCGCCAGCACCAGCGGCACATCGCCCTGGAAATACGCCAACAGCCAGCGCAGGTAGGCAAGCCCGCCGCGGATGTTTTCATCGGGCTTGAACGGATTTTTGACGCCGAAACGCTCGGCGGTTTCGGGAATGAGCTGCATCAGGCCTTGCGCGCGCGCGTGGGACAGTGCATTGGGATTAAACGCCGATTCCACCGAGATCAGCGCGAGTACAAGATTGGTGTCCACCTCATATTGCGGAGCGAGCTTTTGCACCAACTGCATGATTTCCCTGGGTGCCATCGGGATGCGCTGCTCGGCCAATGCTTCCTGCACCGCGCCGGGGCGGGGCGGGGGTAGTTTGGCGACCGGCAGCGCCGCCGGCTGCACGCAGGCCGGTAGCGCGGCATCATCGCGCAAGCGCACCACTTCGAGCAGCCTTTGCGCGTGCGCATGGCCGCGGTCGGCGGCGCGGCTGAACAACGCGGCCGCCACCGCGTCATCGTGCGTTACGCCGCGGCCGTTGGCATACATCCAGCCCAAGTTGTACAAACCATCGGCGTCGCCATAACGCGCGGCATGGCAAAACAACTGATGGGCTTTTTGTTGATCGCGAGGCACGCCTTCAGCATGCGCGTATTTGACACCCAGTTGAACCGCCGCTTTGAGATCGGCGGCAGCCAATACAGCACGCAGATCAGGAGAATGAGCCGGAGCATGAGTCGGCGCGACACCTGCTGCCGGCAAACCGACAAAGCCTGTCGAGCCGCCGTCACTGCGTGTGACGCTCGCCTCGGTAATTTGCGCATTATCCTCCGCAAAACCCGCCATTGGCGTAATAACGCGGCACTCACTACGATAGGGATAAAACGTTTCATTCCACCCGGCCCGTTGGTTTAATACCGGCGAAAACAAGCAAAATTCGCGCCCAATAATTATGTGGTTGATTCTTGGGGATTTTTCATAATCTGCACAGAGCACAGGTGCACAAAGTGTAAAAAAATCCGACACTGCCGAGGAATACCGCGCGAATGGCTACTTCTGCTGAGGCTAAATGTGCACCAAACTTCAGCCGCGCCGCAATAGTGCTAAGACACTAGACCATACGGTCGACCGCGCGCTTTTGTAACCGTCTGATTTTCATGATTTTTATTTTCTCGCCGCGCCGTCGGTGCGCCGCTGTGCGAGCGTAAAAATTTTCGACACTGCACGACTCAGGGATATTGCAGCACCGCGCACGCATGAGACCAAAACAAGTTGAAACAATTTCAAAAAAGTGTCGTCCCACTGACTTAAAAGCGGATCAAAATGAGCCCACGGGATGTTGGCTGCCGGGCGCATTTGCCTCGCGCCAATGCAGTTTTTCGCCGCCGGATTGCGCCAGCGCAAATGGCTTGATCCGCTACGGCGCTATCGTCCTGTCGTCCAATGCTCTCGCTCAATAAAGGAGTTCACCATGCGCGTTCGTGATTACATGAGCCCCCACCCCATCGTCATCCACGCCCACGAAGACTACAAGCAAGCGTTCGCAGTGATGGAACGCCACACGCTGCGCCATCTGCCGGTGCTCGATGAACGCGAGCACTTGGTGGGCATCCTCGCCGAGCGCGACCTGCTACTCGCCGCGACGCATTACTTGAATTGTGCCGTCGAAGTGGCCGAAGTGATGCACCGCGATGTCGTTACCGCCACACCCGACATGCCGCTCGACGAAGCCGCGCTGTTGATGGCCAAGCAACATATCGGCGGGCTGCCGGTGGTCAACAGCCCGAATAGCGACACCGTGGTCGGCATCATCACCGAGTCGGACATTTTTAAATCGATTGCGCGGCACACGCATTGACGTTTGCAGGATGCCGGCGCGCGAGACGAATCGCATCGCTCGCGTGCGATGCATCCTCGATCGGGGCGCGTCCCGCGTCACCGCATCCTACGTGTAGCCCAGTCCCATCACCTCGCGCACATCGCGCAACGTCTCCTGCGCGAGCTTGCGCGCTTTTTCGCAGCCGTCGGCGACGATGCTGCGCACCAGCGTGGGGTCATCCAGATATTTCTGCGCGCGCTCGCGCATCGGATGCTGCTCGGCGATCACCGCGTCGATCACCGGCTGCTTGCATTCCAGGCAGCCGATGCCGGCGCTTTTGCAGCCTTGCCGCACCCATTGTTTTTTAGCGTCGTCCGAATACACCTGATGCAATTGCCACACCGGACATTTATCCGGGTCGCCGGGGTCGGTGCGCTTCACCCGCGCCGGGTCGGTGGGCATGGTTTTGATTTTTTTGGCGACGCTGTCAGCGTCCTCGCGCAGCGTGATGGTGTTGTTGTAGGACTTGGACATTTTTTGGCCGTCGAGGCCAGGCATTTTCGAGGCTTCCGTGAGCAGCGCCTGCGGCTCGGTCAATATCATTTTGCCGCCGCCTTCGATGTAGCCGAATAGCCGCTCGCGATCGCCCAGCGTAATGTTTTGCGATTCTTCGAGCAGCGCGCGCGCGGCGGCGAGCGCCTCGGTATTGCCGGTTTCGAGATAGCCTTTGCGATGCTGCCGGTAGACCTTGGCGCGGCGCGCGCCGAGTTTTTTGATCGCGGCTTCGGCCTTGTCCTCGAAGCCCGGCTCGCGCCCGAACACGTGATTAAAGCGGCGCGCGATTTCACGCGTGATCTCGATGTGCGGCACTTGATCCTCGCCCACCGGCACCTGGTTGGCGCGGTAAATCAAAATGTCGGCGCTTTGCAACAGCGGATAGCCGAGAAAGCCGTAAGTCGCGAGGTCTTTTTCCGCGAGTTTTTCCTGCTGGTCTTTGTACGTCGGCACGCGTTCCAACCACGAAAGCGGCGTGATCATCGACAGCAACAAATGCAGCTCCGCGTGTTCCGGCACGCGCGATTGAATAAACAGCGTCGCCTGCGCCGGATCAACCCCCGCCGCCAGCCAATCGATCACCATATCCCACACATGCTGCTCGATGGTCGCCGGGTCGTCGTAGTGCGTGGTCAACGCATGCCAGTCGGCGACGAAATAAAAGCAATCGTATTCGTGCTGCAAGCGCGCCCAGTTTTTGAGCACGCCGTGGTAATGCCCCAGATGCAATGCGCCGGTGGGGCGCATGCCGGAAAGTACGCGGTTGACGAACATAAAAGTTAGCGATGCATCATGTAAACAAGCGTATTAAGATCGACATCGGAGACGCCGACCAGCGCGGTAACAAGCCTCACCGACAGCGCCACAACCGGCCACAGCACATAACCGAGCACCCCCAAAAACAACAGGCCGATGATGACAAAAAACCCATACGGCTCGATGCGCGAAAACTGATACGCCTGCCGGTGTGGCAACAGGCTCACCATGATGCGCCCGCCATCGAGCGGCGGGATCGGCAGCAGATTGAGCACCATAAAAATCGCGTTCACCAGCACACCCGCCGCGCCCATCAGCGCCAGCGGCAATGAAAACCCGCCCATCGACTGCAGGAACGCGAGCTTCACCATCAGCGCCCAAAAAATCATCATCGCCAAATTCGCGCCCGGCCCCGCCGCCGCCACCCACAGCATGTCGCGCTTGGGATGGCGCAGCGCCCCGAAATTCACCGGTACCGGCTTCGCCCAGCCGAATATGAAACCGCCGCCGGCAAACTTGGAAACCGCCAGCAAAATGAGCGGCACCGCCACCGTACCGATGGGATCGATATGGCGGATCGGATTCAAACTCACGCGCCCTTGTGAATACGCGGTCAAATCGCCGAAATACTTGGCGACATATCCGTGCGCGGCTTCGTGCAGCGTGATCGCAAAAATCACCGGCAACGCGTACACCGCGATCACCTGAATCAAGTTTAATTCCATGCGCGGCGCGAAACTGGGGCTATAACTACGATCGGGGTATTATCGTAAGTATTTGATTTTATTGAACTTTTTTTCATGGCCAAGCGCCAGCCCAACGGCTGAGAACCACGAGTTTAACGCAACCGGCGCGCTCGCACCGATTTGCCTGATTTCTACGGCACGTTTCTACTGCACGCCAAACAGCGCGGTATCGCCTTTACCCACGCGCGTGATTACCGGTTCAGGACCCGTCAAGTTAACCACCGTGGTCGGCTCGATGCCGCAGGCGCCCGCATCCAAAATCAAATCGACGCGGCTTTCGATGCGCTCGCGGATGTCGTCGATATCGTTCAGCGGCATCTCCTCGCCCGGCAAAATCAGCGAGGTCGACAACATCGGCTCGTTCAATTCGGCCAGCAATGCGCGCACCAGCGCGTGATCGGGAATGCGCAGCCCGATGGTGCGCCGGCTCGGATGTTGCAGCCGCTTGGGCACTTCACGCGTGGCCTCGAGTATGAACGCGTACGCGCCCGGGGTGGCCGCTTTCAACAAGCGATATTGCCGGTTGTCGACCCGCGCGTAGGTGGCGATTTCCGACAAGTCGCGGCACACCAGCGCAAAGTGATGGCGCTGATCGACCCTGCGGATGGCGCGCAGGCGTTCCATCGCCGCCTTGTCGCCGATGCGGCAACCCAGTGCGTAACATGAATCGGTGGGATACACCATCACGCCGCCGTCGCGCAGGATTTGCGCGGCTTGGCGTATCAAGCGCGGCTGGGGGTTGTCGGGGTGAACTTTGAAATACTGAGCCACGAGGTTTCAGTGTTGAGTGTTGAGTGTTGAGTGTTGAGTGTTGAGTGTTTAATGTTGAGTGAAATACCGGCTTACGCAAAGCGCACGCGAATTTTCCAGCTCAACATTCAAAACTTAACACTCAACACTGCTCCTACTCAACAACAAACACTCAAAACTCAGCACTAGAAGTTGGTCCACACCGCCGTCAGCCCTTGCGGCAAATCCGGCAGCTTGCCCAACTCCAGCCAACTCTCCCCCGGCCCGTGGTAATCCGAGCCGGCCGAGGCGTGCAAGCCATACCGCTGCGCATAACGCGCCCAAGTGGCGTATTCGGCCTGTGTGTGGCTGCCAGTGACCACCTCGACACCGGTGCCGCCCAAATCGCGAAACTCGCCGAGCATCTGTTCGCGCTGTTGCTGATTCAACTTGTAACGCCCCGGATGCGCAATCACCGCCACGCCGCCCGCGCTGGTGATCCAGCCCAAAGCTTGCGCGAGCGTCGCCCATTGATGATCCACATAACCGGGGTTGCCCTGGCTCAGATAACGCCGAAACACCGCATCGGTGCTGCTCGCACGCCCCTGCTCCACCAAGTAGCGCGCAAAATGCGCACGGCTCACCAGCTCCGGGTTGCGCGCGTACTTGCGCGCGCCGGCGAGCGCATCTGCCACGCCCACGCGTTCGAGATCGGCGGCGATTTTTTGCGCGCGCACTTCGCGCCCGGCGCGCACGCCGCGTAAACCTTCCATCAGCGCCGCGTGATGCGGATCGATGTTAAGCCCGACGATGTGCAACGTATCGTGCGTCCAACTCACCGAAATTTCCACACCATCGATAAAGCGCATGCCGCGCGCCTCGGCTTGCGCGCGGGCTTCTTCTAAACCGCCCAGTTCATCGTGATCGGTCAGCGCAAAGGTTTTCACCCCCTGCGCCGCCGCGCGCGCGGCCAGCTCCCCCGGCGCGATAAGGCCGTCGGGACGTGTCGAGTGACTGTGAAGATCAACCGAAAGCATTTAAAAAAATATCAATTAAATTAAATACTTAAAAAATTTCCGATGAATGAGCATAACAGATCGCGCACGCTTTTCGCGAGGCGCTTTGTCACACCGCCGCGCAACTTGGCGGGTGAAGGCGCAACGCGCGGCGTTGTCGGCTAGAATTCCCGAACGCAGCTTATCGCGCGCCGCACTTAAAGCAACCATAAGGAGGAGCTCGTGTTCGCGAAACTGTCAGGTTCACTGGCCGCGGTCGCCATGACATTCACGCCGCAAGTTGCGTTAGCACAAGCCGCCGCGCCAGGCGCGGCAGCCGCCTACCCCGCCAAACCCGTGCGTATGATCGTGCCGTTCGCCCCCGGCGGCACCAACGATGTGTTGGGACGCATGCTGGCCACCCACCTTGCCGATACCTGGGGACGGCCCGTGGTGGTGGACAATCGCACCGGCGCCGACGGCATTATCGGCACTGAAATCGCCGCCAAGTCGCCGCCCGATGGTTACACCCTGATCGTGTTGTCCTCGGGCTACGCCATGAACGCGGTGGTGCGTAAGCTGCCTTACGATGCGATTAACGCGTTCGACCCGATCGGCAAAATCGGCTCGAGTTTTTTGATTTTGAGCGTGCACCCGTCGGTGCCGGTGAACTCGGTGGCGGAATTCGTCGCGCTGGCAGGCAAACGCCCCGGCGAAATCACCATCGCGACCTCCGGCGGGTTTCAGCACTTTGCCTCGGCGCTATTCAAAAGCCTGTCCAGGCAAAACTTCAACATCATCGTCTACAAGGGTGGCTTTCCGGCGATGATCGACACCATCGGCGGCCAAACCCACTCCACTTTCGCGGTGAGCGTACCGGCGATTCCGCATCTGAAGTCGGGCAAGCTTAAAGGCCTTGCTGTCGGCACGTTAAAGCGCGTGGAACTGCTGCCCGATTTGCCGACGGTGGATGAAGCCGGCGTCAAAGGCTACGACGCCTCGAATTGGTACTCGGTGGCCGCGCCCGCCGGCACGCCGCGGCCGATCGTCATGCAATTACACAACGAAATGGTCAAATACTTCACCGCCCAGGACAACGTGAAAAGACTCACCGCCATGGGCGCCGTGCTCGAGATCATGACGCCCGAACAAATGCGCAAATTCATCCCCGCCGAAATCGCCAAGTGGACCAAGGTGGCGATCGATGCGGGCATGCCGCGCGAGGTGAAGTAATTCGACTGCCAAAACCTTCGACGCAGATGAACGCAGATTGACGCAGATTTTTTCGGAGTTAATCCGCGTTCATCTGCGTAAATCTGCGTCAAAAAAAGGTTTTGTGCCCGCAACACCACAACGTTTTCTTATCGCAACGGAAACTTTATCGTGAATAATCTTCGTTACCTGGCACTTGCATGTTTTGCGCTCTCGCCCGTCGCCGACACCTTTGCGCAAGCAAATTTTCCCGACCGCCCGATCCGCCTGATCATGCCGTTTCCGCCCGGCGGCGCCACCGACGCCAACGCGCGCGTGTTCGCGCGCGAGATGGAGCCCGTTCTGGGCCAGCCGATCGTGATCGACAATCGCGGCGGCGCCAACGCGGTGATCGGCAGCGACATCGTCGCCAAGGCCGCGCCCAATGGTTATACGTTGATGTATGTATCCGCGGCACTGGTCATCAATCCCGCGTTGCGCAAGAACCTGCCCTACGATACCGAGCGCGACTTTACGCCGATCACCAACCCGATCGTCGGCCAAGGCTCCATGTTGACGGTGCATTCGTCGCTGCCGGTGCGCACGGTCCCGGAATTCATCGCGCTCGCCAAACGCCAGAAACTCACCTTCGCTTCGCCCGGTGTGGGCAATGTGCTGCATTTGATCGCCGAGGGATTTAACGCGCGCGCCGGCATCAAGCTGACCCATGTGCCTTACAAAGGCGCGGGGCCGGTGATCACCGCGCTGCTCGGCGGCGAGGTGCACATGGCGGTGGTGCCGCCGATCGTTGGCATGCCGCATTTCAAATCGGAAAAGCTGCGCCCCATTGCCTACAGTGGCACCAAGCGGCTGGCGGCGCTGCCCGATGTGCCCACCGCCGCCGAGGGCGGGCTGCCGGGTTTCGCCATCGACACCGGCTGGCAAGCCTGGTTTGCGCCGGCAAAAACGCCCGATGCCATCGTTCAGCGCATTTACGGCGCGATCAAAAAATCGTTGGAAGTTCCCAAGGTACGCGACTATCTCGCCGGCGGCGGCTATGACATCGTCGCTGATCCGCCCGCGGTATTCCAAAAGAATTTTCCCAACGACATCAAGCGCTGGGCCGAAATCGTAAAGATCGCCGGCATCATGCCTGAGTAAGCGTGATCAGCGATTGCGGGTTAAAACCGCAAGCCCGCGCGCACGGCGGGCCGCAGCTTGGCGTATAACACCACCGACAAGGAGCCCCCTGCCATGAAAGGTGTCGTCGTTTGTCCGCAACCGCGTGCCGCCGATGTGGGCGCGGCCATTCTGGCTAAAGGCGGCAATGCCTTCGATGCCGCGGTCGCCACCGCGTTTTCGCAAATGGTCAACGACCCTTTTATGTGCGGCATCGGCGGCATGGGCACGCTGCACTACTATCGCGCCAATGATGGTGGCGGCAACGGTCGCAGCGGCATGGTCGATTTTTACAATCGCGCGGGCAGCCAGGTGCGCCCGGACATGTGGGCGAACGACTGCAAGGGCCGCACCGAGATTTCCGGCTACAGCCTGTTTGACGACTATCGCAGCGAGATCGGCTACACCTCGATCATGACCCCGGCGACACCCGCCGGATTCGGCATTTTTCATGAGCAGCATTGCACGCTGCCGTGGGCCGAGCTGCTCGCACCGGCCATTGCGCAAGCTAACGAAGGCATTGTCATCACGCCGCATTCGGCGGGGGTGTGGGCGCGTTATCGGCAACCGGGCATCCCCGACGGCATGACGCGCATACGCAAAACCGCGGAATGCGCGCGCGTGTTTCTACATCCCGAAGGCCGTTTTTTCGAAGTCGGCGAAACCATGCGGCTGCCGGATTATGCGCGCACGCTGGAGCGGCTGGCACGCGGCGGCTGGCGCGAATTTCACCACGGCAAGCTCGGCGACGAAATCGCCGCCGATCTCGCGGCGAACGGTTCGTATGTGACGCGCGCAGACATCGCCAACGTCACACCCGAAACCTACGCGCCGCTGGAAGGCAGCTACCGCGGTTACACCGTGCGTTCCAACCCGCCGCCCGGCAGCGGCGCGACGCTGATCGCCATGCTGCAGATATTGGAGCATTTCGATCTGGCGAGTCTTGGGCACTGCTCGGCGCGGCACATCGACCTGGTGGCGCGCGCGATGGCGGCGGCCCATGTGGATCGCAACGAGTATCTGGGCGACCCGCATTTCGCCGACGTGCCCACCGCCATGCTGATATCGAAAGAGCGCGCGGCGTACTGGGCCGAGCGCATCAAGCGCGGCGATTTTCTCGGTGACGAAAAACAGGCGCCGCCCTCCTGCACCACGCATTTGTGCACCTTCGACGAGCACGGCAACGCGGTGTCGCTCACGCACACGCTGGGCACCGCCGCCGGCGTGGTGACGCCGGGGCTGGGCTTTAATTACAACAATTCGATGAAGCTCTTCGACCCCTTCCCCGGCCGCAAAAATTCCATGGCGCCGGGCAAGGCGCGCACCACCGGCATGGTGCCGACGATGCTGTTAAAAGACGGCAAACCGGTGTTGGTGGCGGGCGCGCCGGGCGGCAGCGTGATCATCAGTGCCACGCTGCAGGCGATTTTGAATGTGATCGACTTCGGCATGTCGCCGGTGGAAGCGGTCACCGTGCCGCGCATCCATTGCGAAGGCAAGGGCATCCACGCCGAAGCCACGGTGCAATTGGCGGTGGTGAACGAATTGCGCGCGATGGGGCACAAGGTGGTGCACAGCCCGCACAGCTTCGAACCCATCATGTCGCGCGCGCATGTGATCTCGACACTCGGTGGGCGTCTGCGCGGCGGCGCCGATCCGCGCGGCGGCGCGGGGGTGGCTTATGCCGGCTGACCGCCTGGCATCAGTGAATTAACGTAACTTATTGATCTAAAAATATTTTTTTTATGGCGCATGGCGCAGGTAGAGCACCTGTCCCGTCACCAAGTCCAGCGCCGGCTGCACGCAGTTGCGGCCATCGCAACGGCTCACGTTCTGCGCTGCGGCATTGCCGCGCGACACAAAAACATCCGTCCACTCGACGCTGCGCCCAGTGATGCCGCGTTTGCTTTGCGTTGTTAAAAAAAGCCGGGTTGTGCCGTAGTCGCGCGCATCGTCTTGCAGCGCCGCGAGTTGCGCCTGATCCTTGTGCGTGGCGGCATCGAGGGATAGCGCAGTCAGGGTGTTGCCGCCGCGCGTGGCGGCCGCCAGCCCGAGCACACCGTTGTGTTTGAGCAAAACATAAAGCTCATCGGGATTATCCTTGTTGACGCCGAGTAGCTTGATGGCGCCGGGCAGCGCGCGCAGCTCGCGCATCGCGCCGCCGGCGAGCGCAATGCTCACCAGGGTATCGCCCTTTAACGCCAGCGCCTCGCCCTTGCGGCCGAATACCGGCGAGCGGTAGCCGCCCGCGGTGGTGAGCGGCTGGGCGGGCTCGGCGCCACCGCCCCACAGCATGACGTCGCCGCTCGCCGTTTCGCCGCCGGAGCGCACCTGGCCCGGCACATCGGTTATGCCCAAGCTACTCAAGAGCCGGCTCAACACGCTTTGCGCGTGAGCGTGCTGACTCTGCAACGCGGCGCCGAGCACGATAACGGCGCCGATGACGGTTAACCTAAGCGTAGTCTTCATGGCCGGGCATGCACTTTCGTGATCAAGCGATCGTAACCGGTAATAGCGAACTTCATGTCCTTCGCCGGCAGCGCGACCAGCGAGCGCTGGCCGTCGGCCGCGCTGATCACAAACAGCGTGAGCGTCTCCTTGCTGCGCCACACCAGCCAGGCCTGGTCGCCCGCGGCCAGCATTTTGTCGCCCGCTTTTTCGCCATTGAGCTCACCCACCTTGGGATAGCGCTCCGCCACCGCCAGCAGCGCATAGTTGGCCGGCCACAGCAACACCTGCAACAACACCACCGAGGCGTAGATTGCGGCCAGCCAGCGGCCCGACTCAAATTCGCGAAGTTTGGGCCGCAACCACGCGAGCCACGCCGCGCACGCCACCGTGGCCAGCAGTATGCCGATAAAAAACAGCGCGCGCGACGCACCGTCCTCGCTCGTGAGCAGCGCCGCCAGCCACGCCGGCGAACGCGGCAGCGCCGGCGCCAGCAATAGCGATTGAAACGCGAAGCACTGCCGCATCACCATTTGCACCAGCAACACGCTCGCCACCACGCCAAGCGCCGCCCATGTGAAAGCCGCGCGCGGGCTTAAGCACTCGCGCCAACGCACAAAACGTGCGGCGAGGCTGGTGCCTTTGCGTTTGGCGCCCAGCGCAAACAACGCCAGCACCACGCCCAACGGCAGCGCCGCCAACAGCAACAGCAAAAACGCCGATGACGCCTGCGGCACCAGATAAACCAGAAAATCGATGCCCGCGAACAAATACCGTTCGTCGAGCGCGGCGAAATCGGAGCTGATCACCCCCAGCGCGCTCACCTGAAAGCGCAGCGACAAATAACCCAGCACATACAGCGCAAACGTGGCGAGCGCGGTGTACGCCGGCCAACTGCCGGCCAGCGCCTTGATGCGTTCGGTGATCTGATTGAATGCGTCGCCGCTGCTCATCGGCCAACCATGGTGAACGCCGCCCAGTAATGAGGGTGGCTAAACGCTTTATTCGATCTGACCGCGATGAGCGCGCGCCGCGCGGCCTCGGCCGGCAGCTCGCGTTGCGCCTCGCGATAAAAAGTCTCCATCCACAGCCGGGTCGACTCCGACGACACGTTCCATTGCGACACGATCAGCCGCTGCGCGCCGGCGTAGAGAAAAGCGCGCGTGAGCCCCATCACCTCGTCGCCGCGCGTAACCTCGGCCCTGCCGGTTTCGCACGCGCTTAACACCACGAGCTGCGCGCCCTCGAGCGGCAAACCAAAAATTTCCGCCGCGGTGAGTTTGCCGTCGTCTTGATCACTTTGCCCGCCCCTTGCGAACGCCAGATGTGAAAACAACGGCTCGCTCGCATCGAATTTTCCGTGCACCGAAAGATGCAGCAGATTGTAGTCCTTTGCCCAGGCTTTGACTTCGCCCTCGGTGGTAAGCCGCCCGAACTCGACCTTGCTACCCGGATACAGCGCGCCGATAGCCCGCACTTCCTCGCGCGCGGCGGGAATCGACGGATCGGCGATAGCGAGCATTTTGCCGTCCTTGATCTGGCGCGCCGGCGCAAGCCCCAGCAGCACGGTGGCGCTCGGTGCGTACGTGATTTGCGCGCCTGCGCCCCACGGCTCGCCGCCGGGCGCGATCAAGGCTTGAAACGGCAGCACATGCAGCACGTCATGCGGGATCACCACCACGCGCTTGCCGGTGAGCCACGCGCGCGCCGGTTCGAGCAAAAACAAATACAGTTGACGCGCGATGCGTTCGTCAAACGCCGTTTGCGGGTTGGCGAGACTCGCCTGCAAGGCCGCGACCTTTTCCACCAGCGCGGCGCGCGTCAAAAACACCGCTCGCACCTCGACGCGCTCGGCGCCGATGTACCACAGCACCACGTCGTTGTCTCGCACCAGGTATTGCAGCACTTCAAAACCTTCGGCGCGCGCCGCTTTTTGCAGCTCGCTTAGCCGCGCCGGGCGCGACTCCACCAGCTCTTTGAGCTTCGGGGATTGTTGCTCCAATTGCGACAGCAGCTTGCCATGCTCGGCTTCGAGTTGCCGGATTTGCGTCGAATATCCGGCGAGTTGCCGCGGGCTGGCATCTTTGCCCGCCGCCAGCGCGAAGTGATCGTTTTGCAGCCGCGCGATGCGGCTGCGCAGTTCGAGCGACTTGCCATAAGCCGTGCGCTCTTGCGCGCTGCCCAGCACCAACTCTTTTTTGGCCAATAGGGCGCTCAGGGCGCGCGAGCGGCTGCGCTCCATCAAGTCAAACGCCTCGGCGTGGCGTTTTTGGTCGAGCAGTTCCGCGATCGCGCCGTCATACACCACCACCTTGTCCCGCAAGTACGCCGCGCGCGCGCGTTCCTCGGCGAGCCCGCGCCGGTCGCGCTCGATCAAGTCGATCGCCTTGCCAAACGCCTGCACCGCGCCCGCTTTATCGCCGCGCAACTGCCGCAAGTGCGCGTCGGTCACGTGCATGCGGTAACCGGTGAGTTCCGCGTAGGGACCCAGCCGCGCGTTTTCTTGCACCAGTTGGCGGAACATGACTTCCAATTGCGCGGCATTGGTCTGGTCGCGCGCGACGAATTGTTCGTTGACCAAGACTTCGCGCGCCGTGCGCGGGTTGAACAGGTTTTTGACGGCGCCTTGCACTTGCGCCATCGAGTGACTCAATTTGCGCCTGAGCGCGAGCCGCTTCATCATGTCGTCCATCATGCGCGCCAAGCCCGCCCAACCCTCGCGCTGGGCAATGTCGCGTGCCTGGCGATAATCGGCCTCCATCTGGTCGAAACGCTCCTTGCAGCCGCTCGGCTCGCGCCCGCTTTCGCAGGGTTCGGCGAGTTTGGCGTAGATGTCCGCTCGATCCAGGTAAAAAAAGTACAGCGATTACGGTTTGTTGCTGGCCCTGGCTGCATCAAAAGCGCGTGTCAAAGTTTCGTTCGCCGCCGCGATATCGCCGTGATCGACTTGCACCTGCGCCCTGATGTTAAGCGCGTCGAACAACACCGCGGCATCGCCGGCGCGTTGCGCGTGGGTAACGGCGCGCGTCGCGTCCTCGAGCGCCCCTTGCGAATCGCGTGCATTGCGCTTGGCAAGCGCCATGCGGCCGAGCGCGCGCGCTTGATGCAACTCATCGTTGACCTTACGCGCAAGCGCCAGCGTTTGCTGATAGAGCTTAACCGCGTTTTGCCAATGGCCTTGCAAGCGCTGCACTTCGGCGAGCCGGTAGAGCGACACCACCAGGTTGGCAACGTCCTTACGCGCCTCAAACGCTTGCGCGCTCGCCACCAGCTCTTGCTGCGCGGGCGCCAGGAATTCGTTCATGCGCTTGAAATCGCCGGTCTGCCGAAAATGCAGAACAAAGGCGTCGATGCGTTTAATCGCTTGTTGCTGCAAGATGAGCGCATCACTTTGCGCGTTGGCGTTACCAATCCCGATCGACAGCAACAAAACAGCCAGCCAGCGCCAGTTCGAATGCCGAGAATTCACAACCGCCTCCCAGTCGATGCTGCGCGATGCGCGAGCAGCGCCACTCTAGGCGCCGCCGCGGGCTCGTGCAATAGACCGAAGGTTGTAACCTTGCACCATAAAAATAATTTAAGCACTTGATTTTATTATACTTTTTATTTCCGCTGAGGCAACCCCGCCATCCCCCGCAGCACTTCGATAAACGCCGAGCTGTCGACATCGGCAAGCCCCTGCTGATACGCCGCTTGCTGCAACTGCGTCCACAGGCTTGCCACCAGCATCGGCGCGCCGAAGCGCGCGCCTTGTTCGAGCGCGAGCCGGCCGTCTTTCAACGACGTTTTCACATGGCCCTCGGGCGTGAAATCGCCTTGCAACATTTTCGGGCCTTTGTCGATCATGGTCTTGGAACTGCACGCGCCGTCTTGCAGCACTTTGAGCAAATTGTCGGTTTGCAAGCCCGCCTTGGTGCCGAGCACCAGGCCCTCGGCGAGCGCGAGACGATTGCCGAACAGCACCAGATTAATCACCAGCTTGGTCATTGCGCCCGAACCCGCCGGGCCCATGTGATAGGCCGCGCGGCTGAAACCGGCGAACATCGGCTCGGCGGCATTGAACGCCTGCGCGTCGCCGCCAGCAATCACGATCAGATCTTTTTTTTGCGCCATGGCGCTGGTGCCGCTCACCGCGGCGTCCAGAAAACGGATGCCGCGTTGCGCGAGTGCTTCACCCAGTTTTTGCGAATCTTCCGGCCGCGAGGTCGAGGCGTCGGCGAAGATCAGTCCCTGCGCAGCGCCCTCGGCAATGCCTTTTTTGCCCAGCGCCACTTCGCGTACGATGTCGCTGCTGGGCAGCGACGTGATAATCCAGCGCGCGCCGCGCGCCGCCGCCGCCGGCGACTCCACCGGCGTGCCGCCGCGTTCGCTGAGTTGGCGCATGCGTTGCTCATCGATATCGTAGCCCTGAACCTTGAAGCCGGCTTGCAACAAGTTGTGGCTGAACGCCTGCCCCATCAATCCCATGCCGACCAAACCCACGGTTTCACTCATCTGCGTCTCCTCGTTAGCCTTGCACCCGGCGCATTGTAGCGCCGCGGATGACGGCGCAGGCTGATGCCGGCATTCGTTCGCAGTCCAAAATGCGCGGCACGATGTAAAAAATATCCTTTTAAATCAAATATTTACGTTTTAATTGTGGCGCTGGTGCTGCACCATTGGCCAGCGCTAGGCGCGGGGCCTGCGTAATGGCAGAATAGTCGCGCCATTTCGACACGGACCATCATCAAAGGCGCTTGCCGCCGCGCGCATCGCAGCAACGGCCCGACTAGCAGCCTGTCGGACTTAACTTGTCAAAGCGAAAAATGAGAGGTGCGAGGACAGATTTTCACAGTTTTCAAGCGAAAAGTTCGTACTATTCGCGCGGGAAACCGGGGAAATATGGACCGCATCCGCTCATTTTGCAGCCGGCAGGGTTAAGTCCGACAGGCTGCTAGCCCCCCCAAAAAAAATTGCATCAACCCGCCTATACGCAGAAAGACCAGCACTCGTAACAACAGCATTCGGCTATTCAACCAAACCAACGATGGAGGAAGCAATGCATCACGCAGCAAAGCTATCTGCAAGTCTCGTTTTGATTTTGGGTGTATCCACTGTTTCCAGTGTCTACGCGCAGGCGCAAAAAGGCGCCGATAAATACCCCACTCGCCCGGTACGTTTTGTGGCGCCGTTCGTGCCCGGCGGGCCCAGCGATATTCTGTCGCGTCTGATGGCCTCCAAGCTGGCCGACGCGCTGGGGCAGCCGTTCGTGGTCGACAACCGCGGCAGCGCGGGCGGCGTGGTGGGCTTTGAAATCGGCGCCAAGGCACCGCCTGACGGCTACACGATTATTCTCGCCGCCAACAGCGGCCTGACCATCAATCAGCACGTCTACAAAAAACTGCCCTACGATCCGGAGCGCGATTTCATGCCGATCACGCAGTTGACCACCGGCGGCAACGTGATGGTGGTGCACCCCTCGGTGGCGGCGAAAACGGCTGCGGAATTTATCGCGCTCGCCAAAGCGCACCCGGGCAAGCTCAACCACGCCACCACCGGCACCGGCAACGTGCTGGGCATCGCCAACTTCGCCAAAGCAGCGGGCATTAACATCGTGGCCATCGCCTACAAGGGGACCGGGCAAGCGGTGACCGAGTTGCTCGGCGGCCATGTGCAAATGTTCATGATGAACCCGCTGGTGGCGATCCCGCATGTGAAATCGGGCAAGCTGCGCGGCCTGGCGGTGACCTCGCTCGAACGCAACCCGGCGCTGCCCGACATACCCACGGTGCATGAGTCGGGTTTACCCAATTTCAAGTACTTGACCTGGCACAGCATCCTCGCGCCCGTCGCGACGCCCAAAACCATCATCAACACCTTAAACGGTGTGCTGGTCAAAGCGCTCAATGCGCCCGATGTCAGATCGCGCATTCTGAGCGACGGCTTGACCCCGGTGGGTAACCAACCGCAAGACGTGATCGCGCTGATCCGCGCCGAGTCGAAAGAAACCGCCGAGGTGGTAAAGGCGATCAAGTTTGAAAAGCTGTGAGGCGTGAGGGGTTAGGCGTGAGCGAAAAAACGTTACCCTCATAAGTAATTGATTTAATTGTTTTTTTAAAGCGGGTTGAGCGCAATGCTTAACCCGCTTTTTATTGGGCGTGGCGCGCTCGCGCAAGGCTGTAACCGAATTGGCCACCGCTGCGAATTGCATTAATAGACCGCCATGAAACTTGCCGCCTGTTTTGCTACTTTGCTGATGTTAAGCGCCAGCCACGCGCTGGCCGCGACTTGCAGCGCGAACAGCGGCGCGCAGCGCGTCGCGTTGCTGGAGCTCTATACCTCCGAAGGCTGCGACAGTTGCCCGCCCGCCGACCGCTGGGTGAGCGCGCTGCCCGCGCGCGGCTTTGGCGACGATCGCGTGGTGACGCTGGCCTATCACGTCGACTACTGGAATTACCTGGGCTGGAAAGATCCGTTCGCGCAAGCGCGTTTCACCGAGCGCCAGCGCTTTGCGAATGCACGCATCGGCAACCGCACAATTTACACGCCGCAGTTGATGCTGGACGGCAAGGATTATCGCCGTGCCGGCGTGCGCAATGATTTCGCGCGGGAGGTGGCAACGCGCAACAGCGAAAAGCCCGGCGCGGACATAGGGCTATTTTTAAACAGCAGCACCGGCTCGTTGACGGCTTCGGCGCGCGTAACCCTGCATCGCAAAGCCGCCGGCGCTTCGCTGTTTGTCGCGCTTTACGAAAACCGGCTCGCCAATCAAGTCACCGCCGGCGAAAACAAAGGCAAGCGGCTGGAACACGATTTCGTGGTGCGCGAATTGGCGGGGCCGTTTGCGGTAAACGAACGTCACATCATCAAACACGCATTCCGTGTGGCGCCAGCGTGGAAGGCGCGAGATCTCGCCGTGGCGGCGTTCGTGCAGACGGCGGCTACGGGAGAGGTGTTGCAGGCGGTGGCGCTGCCGAACTGCGCAGGGTAAAAGAAAAACGCGCCCTACTACCCGTCATTCTGATGTAACCGGCTCTGCGCCGGACAGTTACGCTGCCGGCGCGCGGCTAAGCCACCCTTTGATGCAACCGGCTCTGCGCCGGCACGTGCTGCGCCAGAAATTCCATCTGGTCGGCGAGGATGCGGCGGTTGGTGAGTATCAGATACTCCGCGCGATTGGGCACGTAGGGCAAATACACCAGCTCCATGCCCGCGCCTTCCGGCGTGCGGTCGGATTTTTTTTCGTTGCACGAACGGCACGCGGTCACCACGTTCATCCAGGTATCCTTGCCGCCCTTGGAAAATGGTTTGATGTGATCGCGCGTAAGCTTGGTGGGCGCAAACGGCGCCGCGCAGTAGGCGCAGATTTGCCGGTCGCGATGGAACAGTTCGCGGTTATTCAGCGGCGGCACCTGGTTAAACGATTTCATCGCCATCGCCCTGCCCTTCACCGCGATAATGCTGCTGGCGGTGATTTCGGAGCGCTCGCCGGTCAAGCGGTTCATCCCGCCGTACACGGTAAAGGCGTTTTCGCCGAGGCTCCACGCCACCTGATCCTTGGCATAGTAATAACAAGCGTGCTGCCAGGTGATCCAGCGATGCGGCACGCCGTGGGTATCCAGCGTCAGCACCAAAGGCAGTGCCGAGCGTTGGGCGATGGGTTCGATGGCGATCTGATCCATGTCACTACTAACGATTTAAGTGCAATTTCGTTGTCCAATGTCGTAATACACTACCAGAAATGCAAATTTTTGGAAGATTTCGGCCAGCGATCTCCGGGTAGCGCCGCCGCCATGGCATAAGTTCGCACAAATTTGCGCCAGATGGCGTGAATGAGACCGCTCCGGTATACTTCCCGCCCTGTGAACCACCCTACCCGCAGCGCCCCCCTAGCACCGCTTCCGGCACGCCCCGTTTTACCGGGTTGCAATGTTGCCCGCGGCCGCGCCGCCACGCTGACCGCCTACTGATGTCTTTTGCCCAGCTTAATTTATTGCCCGAACTGCAACGCGCGGTCGCGGAGCAAGGTTATACCGAACCCACCCCAATCCAGGCCCAGGCCATACCCGCCGTGCTGGCCGGGCGTGATCTGATGGGCTGCGCACAAACGGGCACCGGCAAGACCGCCGGTTTTACCCTGCCGCTGCTGCAAATCCTTGCGCCCCAGGCCAACACCAGCCCCTCTCCCGCGCGTCACCCGGTGCGCGCGCTGGTGCTAACGCCCACGCGCGAGCTCGCGGCGCAGGTGCACGAGTCCGTGCAAGGTTACGGCACCCACCTGCCGCTGCGCGCCACCGTGGTTTACGGCGGCGTGGACATGAAGCCGCAAAAGGCGGCGCTGATGGCCGGGGTGGAAATTCTCGTCGCCACGCCGGGGCGGCTGCTGGATCACGTCGAACAAAAAACCGTCAACCTGGGCCAAGTGCAAATCCTGGTGCTGGACGAGGCCGACCGCATGCTCGACATGGGTTTTTTACCCGACATCCGGCGCATCCTCGCGCTTTTACCCACGCAACGGCAAAGTCTGCTGTTCTCCGCGACGTTCTCCGACGACATCAAAAAACTCGCCGGCCAGATGTTGAAAAACCCGCTGTCGATCGAAGTCGCGCGGCGCAACGCCCCCGCCGACCTGGTGACACACCGGGTTTATGAAGTCTCGCAAGAGCGCAAGCGCACGCTGCTCGCGAACTTGATCCGTCAACGCGAGATGTCGCAGGTGCTGGTGTTCCTGCGCATGAAAAAAGATTGCAACAAGCTCGCGCGCGAGCTGGAACGCGACGGCATCAAGGCCACCGCCATCCACAGCGACCGCAGCCAGGCCGAGCGCGAACAAGCGCTGGCGGATTTTAAAGAAGGCCGCGCCACCGCCCTGGTCGCCACCGACATCGCCGCGCGCGGGCTCGATATCGAGCAGTTGCCCTTCGTCATCAATTTCGAATTGCCCTACGTGCCCGAAGATTACGTGCACCGGATTGGGCGCACTGGCCGCGCGGGCATGCCGGGCGAGGCGATTTCGCTGGTGTGCCACGACGAACACCGATTGCTGGTCGACATCGAAAAACTGTTAAAGCGCCCGATCGAACGCGTGCCGGTGGGCCACCTCGATCAGCGTGCCTCGCGTTACGATCGCCACGATCATCATGCGCCGCGTGAACGGCGCGAGCCACGCGAGCGCCCAACGCAAAAACCCATCGCCCAAGCCGTGCACGACGGCTTCGATTTCAGCAAGCCCTACGAACCCGCGGCATCCGAACCCACGACCTCCACCAAACCCGCCGCGCCGTCGCGCCGCGGCGCGCGCCCGGTGTCGGCGCTGCTGGGCGGCACGTCCACAACGCGCAAGTAAGCGGCACACGCTGAAAACAATCCACGCTCGTTAGTCCACGCGCGCTCGCGCCGTACACGCTTGGTGCTGCAGCGACATCGATATCCTGGTGCGTGGCGCACGCTACCTATTGCCGCACAGCTTCGTCACCGGCATCAGCGTCAAGCTCGACTAAAGCCACCCCATGAGCCGGACGCGCCTTGCGCGCGACCGGCCCCACCCACGCGGCGGCGCCAAGATACCACTAAGGAAACACCGAACAAGTCCTTCGACGAGCTCAGGACGAACGCTAAGTTGTTGATTCCGTTCGTGGTGAGCCTGTCGAACCATGAATGGAATCAACTTATTCAGTGTTTCCCTAATAAGGTGCCGCTATAAGGCACCGCGTTTTGGCGCCATTAAAGCGCCGTTTTTCTGGCTATTGTCCGCGTGTTGCCGGCACAGGCGGCAGCACCGCGCACTGCCAACCCCCGACGATTTAATGACATCGTGTTACAATATGCACGATCGGCCCGCGTTGGACACAAAGCCGTGGTTGCGCCCGCACGCAGCCGAATCCCCCCACCACGCATCATCAAACGGAGGCTTTCATGCGTACATTCATGTTCTCGCTGTTGACTCTCGTCACCTTCGCTTTCGCCGCACCTGTTACTTTTGCGCAATCCGCCGACGAAGCCGCGGTTGCGAAAGCCGTGGAATTGTTGCGGCTAGCCATGTTCGCGCGCGACCCCAAAGGCTACGCGGCATTGATCTCCGAAAACGTGAGCTACGGCCACTCCGCCGGGCGCATCGAAAACAAGCAGGAATTTATCAAAGCGTCGCTGGCCAATCCGTCGGTGATGAAATCGCTCACCTTCACCGATCAAACCATACAGGTCGATGGCACTCACGCCATCGTGCGTAACACCTACAACGGTGTGAGCGAGCGCGACGGCAAAACCACCAACACCAAAATCGGTGTGCTGATGGTGTGGGCGAACGAGGGCGGCACCTGGCGGCTTTACGCGCGGCAAGCGTTCCGCCTCTGACCGATTGCTCGCGCGCATTTGCCGAAATAACATAAGTATTTGATTTTAAACAACTTTTTATACCGGCATCACGCAGCCTAATCGAGCTTGATATGCGCCGCGCGCACCATGCGCGCCCAGCGCGCGTGTTCGCTGGCGAGGAACTGCTGCATCGCTTGCGGCGCCATGGTTTCGGCCAACGCGCCGAAGGCGGCGAGCCGCTCGCGCATTGCCGGCGTGGCGTTGATGCGCGCGATTTCGTTATTCCAGCGCGCGATGATCTCGCGTGGCACGTTGGCGGGCGCGACCACGCCCTGCCATGAGCCGCTGGCACTACCGCCGACGGTTTCGGCCAGCGTCGGCAGTTCCGGCGCGGACGGGTGCCGCTCGCGGCTGGCCACCGCGAGGATGCGCAGCCGCCCGCTTTTCCAGTGCGGGAACACCGAGAACATGCCGTTCACGCCAAAGTCGGCCTGCCCCGACACCACATCCACGATCGCCGGCGCGCCGCCCTTGTACGGAATGTAAGTCCAGCGCGCACCCGCCAGTTGTTCCAGTTCCACCCCCGCCAGATGCGCCACGCTGCCCATGCCGGGCACCGCGAAATTAAGCGCGCCGGGCCGCGCCCCGGCCAACGCAAAGAGCTCCTTCATGCCGCGCACCGGTATCGACGGATGCGTCACCACCGCGTTCGCGCCGTAAGCAACCATGCCCACCGCGGTCAAATCCTTCAACGCATCGAACGGCGGCTTGCCATGCGCGCTCATGCGGATCATCAGACCGCCTATTTCATTGACCAGCAGCGTGTAGCCGTCGGGCGCCGCGCGCGCGACGAACTCCGAGCCGATGAGACCGCCGGCGCCGACGCGATTTTCGACGATGACTTGTTGGCCCCAAGTCTTGTTAAGCTCCGCAGCGAGCAGCCGCGCAACCGTGTCCGAGCCGCCACCCGCGGCATGCGGCACGATCACGCGCACCTGCTTGGCCGGGTAGACTTGCCCCGGTGCCGGCGCCGCGGGTTGGGCCGCCACGCCTGCCGCACCCGCCGCGCAGCACATCAGCATCAACAGCCACCGGCCCTGCTTGAACGCGCGCTCCATGATTGGTCTCCTCGTGGTATGGGTGGTATGGGCTTTGGACGCATTATTGCCCGCTTGCGCCATCAGGCAAAGGCCACTGCGATTTCGCGGCGCGTGGCGCAACCGGTTGTAACATGGCGACTGACCGGCATCTTCAAGCCTTCGCCCAGGATTCAAGCCTTCACCCATGTCACCCATGTTACCCATGACGCCCAACCCCAGCACCCAACTTGCCCGGTTCTTATGCGCATTGAACGCACGCGACGTACCCCAGCGCGTTTTTCACGAAGCCTCGCGCGCGCTGGTTAACTACTTCGCGGTGGCACTCGCCGCCAGCAACGACTTGACCATCGAAAAGGCGCTGCGCGTGCTGCTGCCTTTTGGCAGCGGCGAACAGGCATCGCTGGTGGGCCGCCGTGAACGCTGCGATATGCTGAACACGGCGGCGATCAACGCCATGGCCGCCAACGTATACGACTTTGACGACACGCATATCCCCAGCATCGTGCATCCCACCGCGCCGGTGGCCGCCGCGCTATTTGCGCTGGCGGAAACGCACCGTGTCAGCGGCAAAAAATTTTTAACGGCGTTGATCGCCGGCATCGAAATCGAATGCCGCATCGCCAACGCCATCTCTCCCGCGCACTACGCGCGTGGCTGGCACATCACCTCGACTTGCGGCATTTTTGGCGCGGCCGCGGCGGCGGCGAAAGTGCTCGACCTGGATGAACGACAAATCGTGTGGGCGCTGGGCAACGCCGCGGCGCAATCGGCGGGGCTGGTGGAAACGCTCGGCACCTCGGCCAAAAGCATCAGTGTCGGCAACGCCGCTCGTAACGGCCTGTTGTCCGCCTTGCTCGCGCAAGCGGGGTTCGAAGGCCCGGCGCAGCCGCTCGATGGCCCCTTTGGCTTTTTGAAGGTGGTGGGCGAGAACATCCGCTGGGAAGCGCTCGCCGGCGCAACACCCGCGCGCTGGCAAATCGAGTGCAACACCTACAAGCCCTATCCCTGCGGCGTGGTGTTAAATCCGGTGATCGATGCGTGCCTCGCACTCGCGTCGCACGCCGATTTTCAGGCGCGCGGCGCGCGGGCGATTGCCCGCGTCGAAATCACAGGCCATCCGCTGCTGCGCCAACGCACTGACCGGCCCGCAGTCGATAGCGGGCGCTTGTCACAAGTGTGCGCGCAACACGCGGTGGGCGTGACGCTCACGCGGCAACGCGCCGGGTTGCCCGAATTCAGTGACGCCGCGGTGGCCGATGCGGCGGTGCGCGCGCTGGGCGCGAAAGTCGCGTTTGTCGACGATGCATCGATGCGTGTGGACGCCGCGCGGCTGCGCGTGACGTTTGAAGATAAGCACGCACTCGCCATCGACATCGATGCCGCGCGCGGCAGCCTCGCCAATCCGTTGAGCGATGCCGATCTGGAAACCAAACTGCGCACGCTCAATCGCGACGCCAGCGCGCGCGTCAATGCGCAGCCGCTGATCGAAGCGCTGTGGGGAATTGCCCAATGCGCCGACGCGGGCGCAATCATGGCGCTAGCAACAACACCATCCAGTTAAACTGATATTTTTTAACTTATTGATTTAATTGATTATTTTTTATACCTCTCGCGCGACACCGTGAGCGCCCGGCGAGCCTTGCGGCGCGCTTGCCACAGGCATAAATTCACACCACGCAGGTCACGCGCTCCGATTGGCCCGCCACGCCGCAAAACGCTGCACCGTTTTCGCATGCCACTGTGAAGGAGCCGCTCATGCTGGTTGTCGCGCACTTTGCCCGGGTGATGGTTGCAACGATGCTCGCCGCGGCCGCGCCGCCGCTTCACGCGCAGGCGTGGAAGCCCGAGCGCCCGGTGGAAATCATGGTGGGCTGCGCGCCGGGTTGCGGGCCTGACATCATGGCGCGGCTGATGCAGCGCGTGTTTCAGACCCGGCGCTATTTCGAACAACCGGTGACGGTGCTCAATAAATCCGGCGGCGGCGGCACGGTGGCGCGCGCCCACATCAAACCGTTCGAAGGCAACGGGCACTATCTTTACCACAGTGACAAGGGCGCGCTCGCCGGCCACGCCATGGGCCGCTACGACTACAACGATCTGACGCCGGTGGCGATTTTATTCGGCGAATACATCGGCATCGCGGTGAAGGCCAATTCACCGATCAAATCCGGGCACGATTTGATCGAGCGGCTGAAAAACGATCCCGCCGCGGCGAGCCTCGGCATCGCCACCAGTCTGGGCAACGTCAACCATCAAGGCGTGGCGAGCGCGCTGCGCAACGCGGGCATCGACGTGCGCAAGACGCGCAACGTGGTGTTTCAGTCGGGCGCGGATGCGATCAGCGCCATGCTGGGCGGCCACATCGACGTGGTGCCGGTGTCGCTGGGCCTGTGGGTCGATCATCTGAAAGCGGGCACGGTACGCGTGATCGCGGTGTCGGCGCCGGAGCGCCTGCCCGGCCACTTCGCGCAGATTCCCACCTGGCGGGAACAAGGAACGAACGTGACGGTGTTCAACTGGCGCGCGATCTACGGCCCCAAACACATGACGCCGCCGCAGATCGCGTTCTGGGAAACGCAATTCGAACGGCTCGTCGCCACCTTGGAGTGGAAGGCCGACATGGCGATGCGTAACGGCGTCACGCAGTTCACGCGCTCGGCGGCGTTCAAAAAGGTGATGGACGACGAATACCCCGAAGTGCACGCGCTGCTCAAGGAGCTGGGGCTCGCCAAACGCTAGCGAGCCGCGCTAGCCAGCGCGCGGCCGCCCCGCCACGAACAACACCGCCGCGGCCACCAGCACCGCCGCCAGCGCGCCGAACGCCACGCCGTAACCGGCGTACGCCACCAAAAAGCCGGTCATCAGCGGCCCGATGGTGTGGCCGATATCCATGATGGTGCGCAGCACGCCCATGGAGGCGCCAAGCTGCCCGGCCTTGGCCAGATCCGCCACCAGCGCGCCGGTCGAGGAGGTCACCGCCGCGAAGCCCACGCCGAAAATCAGGCTCAGCGCCGCCAGCGCATAAAAATCGCTCGCCAACGGCAACGCGCCCACGCTTAAGGCGCCGACGACCAGTCCCGGCACGATAATCGCGTTGCGCCCGAAGCGGTCGGAGAGCACGCCCATCAGCGGCTTGACCGCGATCACGCTGATCAATTGCACGCCGAGGATGATGCCGATCTGCCACGCCGCAATGCCCACCGAGGCGGCGTAGAGCGCGAGAAACGATTCCACCGCGCCGAACACCAGAAACTGCGCCGCCTCGATCACGCTGGTGAGCACGATGCCGCGATTGGCGAGCACCGCCTTTAACGCCGGCATGAACGGCGGCAGCTTGCGCACCGCGCGCGGCGCTCCTGGTTTTTCCGGCGGCAGCATCAAGCCCGCCGCCCAGGCGAGGATGCCGGAGATCGCGCACGCCACGTACACCGAGTGAAAGCTGGCAAGCGAAATCAAAAAGCCGCCCAGAAACGGCGCGATCGAGCGCCCGATGATGGTCGCCGACGAATACATCGACAACATCGCCGCGCGCTGCTCGGGATAACGTTCGGCGATCGCGGCTGTGGCCACCGTGCCGAAAATCGCGGTGGCAAAGCCGTGATAAAAACGCACCGCCATCAATTGCCAACTGTTGCTGACCAGTAAATACAACAACGGCGCGGTGGCGAACACCACCAGCGATGCCATGATCACGCGGCGCTTGCCCAGCGCATCGGCGATCGCACCCGCGGGAAAACTGATCAACACGCCGGGTATGGTGGAGGCAATCACGATCCAGCCGATTTGCATCGGCGTCGCTCCCAGCGACTGCGCGAACAACGGCAGCACCGGCGTCTTGGACAGCGTCGAGCTGAGGATGGCGAGCGCGCCGATAAAGGCAATCAACATGAAAAATCGGCGTTCGGCCACGGCCATGGTGTCCTCGCTGGTTTGTTGGTTTGTTATTGTTCATTTGAGCACGGCACTCACCAGCCGTCTCCTCACACGCTGGTGTAGCACGCCGGGCAAACGCCGGTCAACCACCCTGGCCGTTGTTGGCGCGCGCGGTGCCCATCGCGGCGCGGAGCATTGCGCAGGCGCGATGATCACGTATGATTATTTCGCGCACGAGCTCTTAGCCAAACAACCGCCACGAGGAGAGGCCATGATTCCCCCGACCGACAAGACCGGCAGCCTGAAGTCCGAGCGCCGCCGCGACAGCCAACAGTGGCTACTCGACTGGATGGTGAAAACCACCGGACGCACCCACAACTTCGCCTACGACCACCGCGAAATCCCGCCAGAGGTGAAAACCTACCGCCAGATTCCGCGCGTGATGGAAAAAGCCGGCCGCCATCAGGAAGCTATCGCGCGCGCGGCAGAAGCGGCCGGCCATCGCGAAAGCGCGTGCGAGCTCTACTACAAGGCGTGCGAGAACTACCGCATTGCGCAGCACGCGATCTTTGTCGACGACCATCCCGACAAGATTTATTTGCACGGCAAGCTGATCGAATCGTTCGCCGGTTGCATGCGCACCGCGGCCTATCCAATCGAGCGCGTGGAAATCGAATGGGAAGGCGTGCGTATCCAGTGCAACTGGCACAAAGTGCCCGGCGCCAAGAACCTGCCCACCATCCTGTCGATTCCCGGCATGGACCAGACCAAGGAAGCGGTACCCGACCCGAGCAACAATCTGTTCGTCAAGCGCGCCATGAACGTGCTCGCGGTCGACGGCCCCGGCCAGGGCATGAGCAATTTGCGCAAAATCCGCGTCACTGCGGACAATCACGAGCGCGCCACGCGCGCCTGCGTCGATTGGCTGGTGCAGCAGCCCGAAGTGGATGCTGCGCGCATCGGCGTGATGGGTATCTCCATGGGCTCGTACTGGAGCAACCGGCTCGCCGCGCTCGACCCGCGCGTAAAAGCCATCGCCAGCTCGGCAGCGAACTATGGCACCAAAAAGGCGATTTTCGAGGAGGCCTCGCCGCGCTTTAAACAGGTGTTCATGTACATGGCGGGCATCCATGACGAAGCCGCGTTCGACAAAATGGCCGAGCAGATGCATTTGTACGGCTACGGCGGGAAGGTGCAATGTTTTTCACTGATGGTGCTGGGGGAGTACGACCCGTTGTGCCATCTCGAGGAAGGGCTCGCTTATTTCCAGGAAGTGGCCGGTCCCAAGGAAATCTGGGTGCTTGAAAACGAAAACCACGTGCCGCGTCCCAGCCGCAATTTCGGCGGCATGCTGGCCGATCCGCTGGTGGCCGACTGGTTAAAGGACGCGCTCACCGACAAAAAGCCGCGCGATTTGAACAAAGCGCTGTTTATCCACGATCGCGCCGGCCTCGGCCCGTACGGCGCGGCGATGTCAAAACTGGAAGACATCTATCTCGGCGGACGATTAGACTTGTAAGCCGGCGCATCGCGGTTAACTTTGCATACGCCGCTATAATGCGCATCAACCGAAAGCCACGCACAACCATCAACCGAGTGAGCCCATGAAGACACCCACGCTAACGCCGCAAACACTCAAGAACATGCTGCACGACGGCGGCGAAATCGCACTCATCGACGTGCGCGAAGAGGGCCAGTTCGGCGAAGGGCATTTGCTGTTCGCCACGCCCTTGCCGTACAGCAAACTCGAAATCGGCATCGGCGCGCTGGTGCCGCGCAAGTCGGCGCGCATCGTGCTGTGCGACGACGGCGAAGACGGCGGCGGTGTCGCCGACAAGGCGGCCAAGCGCCTTAACGCCATCGGCTATAGCGACGTTGCGGTGCTCGCCGGCGGCAACGAAGCATGGACCAAGGCCGGTTACGCGATTTTTAAAGGGGTTAACGTGCCGAGCAAATTGTTCGGCGAAATGGTCGAACACGTTTACGACACGCCGCGCGTTACCGTCACGCAACTGGCGCAAATGAAAAAAGACCAAGAGGATTTTGTCATCGTCGATGGCCGCCCCTACAGCGAATACAGCAAGATGAACATCCCCGGCGGCATTTGCTGCCCCAACGCGGAGCTGCCGCTGCGCATCCGCGACATCGTCAAAAACCCCAAGACCAAGATCATCGTCAATTGTGCCGGGCGTACGCGCTCGATCATGGGCGCGCAAACGCTGCTTAATTTCGGCATCGAAAATCCGGTCTACGCGCTGGAAAACGGCACCCAGGGCTGGGTGCTCGCCGACATGGAACTGGAGCGCGGCGCCACCCGCAAGTATCCCGAGGACATCAATGCCGCCGCGCTGCCCGGCCTGCAAGCCAGCGCGAAAAATCTGATGGCGCGCTTCAAAGTGCCAAGCGTCAACGCGCAACAGGTCCAAGCCTGGTCGGGTGAAGCGAACCGCTCGCTCTACCTGCTCGATGTGCGCACACCGGAAGAATTCGAAGCCGGTTCACTGCCCGGCGCCGTGCACGCGCCCGGCGGGCAGTTGGTGCAGGCGACCGACGCCTGGGTCGGCGTGCGCAACGCGCGGATCGTGCTGCTGGACCATGAAGGCGTGCGCGCGCCGGTGGTGGCGGCGTGGTTAAAACAATTGGGCTGCGATGTTTATGTGCTCGAAGGCGGCGTGCGGGCGGGCCTTAAGCTGCGCGTGCCGGAAAAAGCGCCACGCCCCGCGCTGCCAACCATTTCCGCGCAGGATTTGAAACACGCGCTCGACGCCAATCAATGCAGCGCGTTTTATCTCGGCCCCAGCATGAATTATCGCAAGCAGCATGTGCCGGGCAGCCTATGGAGCATCCGCCCGCGCATCGACGCGGACGCCGCCGGCGCCAAACAAGTGGTGTTGATCACCCGCGACGCAACGCTCGCGCAACTCGCCGCGATCGATCTGCATGAAGCCGGCATCAAAGACGTGAAACTGCTCGAAGGCGGTCTTGCCGCCTGGACCAAGGCGGGCTACTCGCTGGAATCCTCGCCCGACGAGCCGCCCGATGCCGAATGCATCGACTACCTGTTCTTCGTGCACGATCGCCACTTGGGCAATCGCGAAGCGATGCGCCAGTATCTGGCGTGGGAAACCGGCTTGATGGCGCAACTGGACGCGCAAGACAAGGCCAGTTTCAAGATCGGTGTGCCTTTATAAAAAATACAATAAAATCAAATACTTATATTAAACACCGGGTCGTTCCCGCGCAGGCGGGAACCCATAGGGTGTTGCCAGTGGCACGGGCGTTATGGGTTCCCGCCTGCGCGGGAACGACGCGGTGGTTTGCGTGCAAGGCGGTCTGCGTATATTGCTGTGGTAATCCACGCACCACTACTGCTTCGGTATCCCGGCCTCCTGAATCACCTGCGCCCAACGCTTTATTTCACCGCGTATGAATTGCTCGAATCCATCACGCGTGGTGGGCGCCGGCGGCATCACCAGTTCGTTCATGCGCTCGCGCATATCGGCCATGCGCAGCACCGTAGTGAAATCGGCATTGAGTTTTTCGAGCAACGGCACGGATGTTGCGCCGGGCGCGCACACGCCCTGCCAGGTATAGACCTCGAAATCGGGCACGCCCGATTCCTGCACGGTCGGCACATCCGGTAACTGCGGCATGCGCTGCGCACTGGTAACCGCCAGCGCGCGCAGCCGGCCGGATTGCACCGGGGCCACGATCGCCGGCAGATTGGACACGTTAAACGGCACTTGCCCGGCGATGGTATCGGAAATGGCCTGCGAGCCGACCTTGTAGGGGATGTGCACCACGTCGAACTTCAGTCTGAGCTTGAGCAGTTCCATGGTCAGTTGCGGCGACACGCCCACCAACCCGGCGGAATAACTCAATTTGCCGGGGTTTGCCTTGGCGTAGGCGACGAAATCCTTGAGCGAGCGCATCGGCACCGAGGGATGCGCCGTGATGATGTTCGCGGTGACGCCGATGCGCGTCACCGGCGCAAAATCGCGCAACTGATCGTAAGGCACTTTCTGATGCAGCGACACGGCGATGGCATTGGAGCCGACGTTGCACTGTAGCAGCGTGTAACCGTCCGACGGCGCCTTGGCGACAAAGGACGAGCCGAGCACACCCGCCGCCCCCACGCGGTTCTCGACGATCACCTGCTGGTTCCACAGCCGGGTGAGCCGGTCGGCCAGCAAGCGGCCGACCAGATCGGGCGAAGTGCCCGCGCCAAACGGCACCACATAACGCACGGGCTTGCCTGGAAACGCCGCCGCCGGCGCGCTCTGCGTGCTCTGCGCGCTCTGCGCGCCGGCTTGCGCGCAACCCAATGCAACACCCAGCGCCACCACGCACGGCCAAGCATATCCCGCTCTCCTCACATCGCGCATCTTGTCCCCCCTGAAAGTTTTCGTTGCAAAAGTGCTGCTCGCCAGCCAGCCCGCGCACACTACATCTTCGGTATATTCGCCGCCTTCACCACCTGCGCCCAACGCGCGATCTCGCCGCGCATGAATTTGTCGAATTCAGCGCGGGTAAGCGGCGCCGGCGGCATGCCCAATTCGTTCAGCCGCTTATCGACCTCGGGAATTTTCATTACCCCCATAAGATCCGCATGAATCTTGTCAAGCAGCGCCACCGGTGTCGCGGCCGGCGCGCACACGCCATACCAAGAGTTGACTTCGAAGTCATTCACGCCCTGCTCCTGCATCGTCGGCACGTCCGGCAGCAAGGGCTGGCGTTGCGCGCTGGCCACCGCCAGCGCGCGCAAGCGTCCATCCTTGATCGGCGCAACCAAAAACGGAATGTTGGTGACGTTGATCGGAAGCTGGCCGGCGATGACATCCCCCGTTCCCTGCGTGGCGTTTTTGTAGGGAACATGCACGATGTCGAATTTCATTTTCAGCTTGAGCAGCTCCATCGTCAGGTGCGGCGAAGTGCCCGGCGTGCCCGCGGCGTAACTTAATTTGCCCGGATTGGCGCGGGCGAAATTCACCAGCGACATAATGGTCTTGAACGGCGTAGAAGGATGCACCACGATCACGTTGGGCGGCGCGCCAATGCGCGTGATTGGCGCGAAATCGCTTGCTGATAGGGCAATTTGTCGATGATCGACAGCGAAATCGCGTTGGGCGCGATGTTGCAGTGAAGCAGCGTGTAGCCGTCGGGCGCCGCCTTCGCCACGAACGCCGCGCCTATCGAGCCGGAAGCGCCGGCGCGATTGTCGACGATGACCTGCTGCCCCCAGGCTCGCGTCAAGCGCTCGGTAATGAGGCGCCCGACGATGTCGTTGCCGGAGCCCGCGGGAAACGGGATCACGTAACGCACCGGCTTGACCGGGAAAACCGGGCCCGCGCCGGGTACCCCCGGCGCGGCGGTTTGCGCCCATGCGGCGCAGGCATTGATCGAAAATACAGCGCCCAAACACAACTTGAACCCGCGACTTGCGTTAACCGTTGCAAACATCATGCACCTCCTTTCAAAGGTACTGCTGCGCAACAAAAACTATCTCGGTTGTCTGCGCTATTTTTGGATGCTTGCTCCCTGATAAATGGACTGTTCCCGCATGCCGCGGCGGCTTACATCTTCGGAATATTCGCCGACTTGATCACCTGCGCCCAACGCGCGATCTCGCCGCGCATGAACTTGTCGAATTCGCCGCGGGTGAGCGGCGCCGGCGGCATGCCCAATTCGTTCAGACGCTTATCGACCTCGGGAATTTTGAGTATCTCCATGAGATCCGCATGAATCTTGTCAAGCAGCGCCGCCGGCGTCGCGGCCGGCGCGCACACGCCGTACCACGAGTTGACCTCGAAATCGGGCACGCCCGATTCCTGCATCGTCGGCACATCCGGCAACAGCGGCTGGCGCGCCGCGCTCGCCACCGCCAGCGCGCGCAGTTGACCGGCCTTGATTGGCGCCACGAGAAACGGAATGTTGGTGATATTGACCGGCAGTTGGCCGCCGATCACGTCGCCGGTGCCTTGCGCGGCGTTTTTATAGGCCACGTGCACGATGTCGAACTTCAATCTCAACTTGAGCAATTCCATCGTCAGGTGCGGCGAGGTGCCGGGCGTGCTGGCGGCATAACTTAATTTCCCCGGATTTGCCTGCGCGTAAGAGACCAGGCTCTTGATGGTTTTAAACGGCGTCGACGGATGCACGGCGATCACGTTGGGCGGCGCACCGATGCGCGTGATCGGCGCGAAATCGCTGTGCTGATAGGGAATCTTGTCGATCAGCGATATCGAAATCGCATTGGGCGCGATGTTGCAATGAAGCAGCGTATAGCCGTCCGCGGGCGCCTTGGCCACGAACGCGGCGCCGATCGAGCCCGACGCACCGCCACGGTTATCGACGATGACCGGCTGACCCCACGTCCGCGACAATCGTTCGGTGATCAGGCGCCCGACGATGTCGTTACCGGTGCCCGCCGCGAACGGTATCACGTAGCGCACCGGCTTTGCCGGGTAGCCTTGAGCAGCGCCCGCGGCGGGGGCTTGCGCCAACGCAGCGGTGGCCACCCACGAAGCGCCTACGCCCAGCGCATATAACCAACGACGTACTGCTTTGCTCTCACCACGCATCATGCACCTCCTCCAAAAGGCCCTGCAACGATGAACGGCCGTGTTTGCCGCGCCGTTTCAGGCGCGGCAACCGCGGCACCGGGAAAGCGAGTATCCCTTTGCAAAAATTATGGCACTCTCGGTGCGGGGCGTCCACCAGCGGCGCGGCGTTTGGTTATACTTGTTTTTACTTAACTTTCCGGGATCCGCGGCCATGCTCACCTCCACACACTGGGGCGTTTACGACATTACCACCGAAAACGGCGCCATCACCAGCATCAAACCCTTCGAGCGCGATCCCGACCCTTCACCCATCGGCGAATCGTTGCGCGCCATCACCGGCCCGGTGCGCGTGCGCCATCCCGCCGTGCGCAAAAGTTATCTCGAAGGCGGCCCGGGCAGTACGCGACATAAACGCGGCGCCGAAGCCTTCGTTGACGTGTCGTGGAATGAAGCCATCGACCTGGTGAGTGCCGAGTTAAAGCGCGTCACCACGCAGTTCGGCAACAGCGCGATATTCGCCGGCTCCTACGGCTGGTCGAGCGCGGGGCGTTTTCATCACGCGCAAAGCCAGGTGCACCGCTTTATGAATTGCCTGGGCGGTTATGTCGCGCACCTGGGCACCTACAGCCTGGGCGCCGCGCGCACGCTGCTGCCGCGCATTTTGATGGACATGGATGTGATGCGCTCGCAGCAAACCGCGTGGGTGTCGCTCGAGCAGCATTGCGAACTGCTGGTAGCCTTTGGCGGCGTGCCGGCGAAAAACGCGCAGGTGAATTCCGGCGGCATCAGCCAGCATGAAGTGCGGCCGATGTTAAAGCGCCTGGCGGCCGCCGGCGTTAAGTTCGTCAATGTGTCGCCGTTGCGCGAGGATTTCGAAAGCGCACCGGGTGCAGAATGGGTTGCGGTGAGACCCAACACCGACACCGCGTTCATGCTGGGCTTGGCGCACACGCTGATCAGCGAAAACAAACACGACCAAGCGTTCCTCGCGCGCTACTGCAGCGACTTCGAGCCGCTGCGCCGCTACATCATGGGCGAAGCGGACGGCGTGGCAAAATCCGCGGCGTGGGCGGCGAAGATTTGCGATGTGCCTGCCGACAGCATCGCCAATCTCGCACGGCGCATGGCGGCAAGCCGCACCATGATCAACGTCGCGTGGTCGCTGCAGCGCGGCGATCACGGCGAGCAACCGTACTGGATGGCGATTGCATTGGCCGCCATGCTCGGCCAGATCGGCACGCCCGGCGGCGGCTTTGCGCTCGCCTACGGCCCGGTCGGCATCGAAGGCGCCAACGCGCGCCCGTTCTCCGGCCCGGTGCTGCCGCAAGGTTCCAATGGCGTGAGAACGCCGATCCCGGTGGCGCGCATCACCGACATGCTGGAAAACCCCGGCGGCACCTACGACTTTGACGGCGCGGTGTGCACCTACCCCGACATCCGCCTGATTTATTGGGCGGGTGGTAATCCGTTTCATCATCATCAGGATTTGAATCGTCTGGTGCGCGCGTGGCGCAGCAAACCCGAAACCATTATCGTCAACGAGCAATACTGGAACCCCAACGCCAAGTTCGCCGACATCGTGCTGCCCGCCACCACCATGCTGGAGCGCAACGACATCGGCTCAAGCAATCGCGACCGCCACCTGATCGCGATGAAACGCGCGCTCGACCCGGTGGCCGAAGCGCGCAACGACTACGATATTTTCAGCGCGCTCTCGGAAAAACTCGGCGTCAAAGAAAAATTTACCGAAGGCCGCAGCGAAGCGGCCTGGCTAAGGCACCTGTACGACGAATCGGCACAACGCGCGCGCCGGCTCGGCATCGAGCTGCCCTCGTTCGAAGCGTTCTGGAGCGAGGGCCTGTTTGAAGTGCCGCCGCCGCGGGACCCGCCGGTGATGCTCAAACATTACCGCGCGGATCCGCAGGCGAATAAGCTGCCCACCCCCTCGGGCAAAATAGAAATCACCTCGCCCACCATCGCCTCGTTTAACTACGCCGATTGCCCCGGCCACCCGGCCTGGCTGGAGCCCGCCGAATGGCTGGGCGCGCCGCTCGCGCAACAATACCCGCTGCATTTGATGTCGCATCAGCCCGCGACACGCCTGCACAGTCAATACGATCACGGCAGCTACAGCATCGCTGCCAAGATCCAGGGCCGCGAAGCGATTTCGCTAAACCCGCAAGACGCCAACGTGCGCGGCATCAAAGCCGGCGACGTGGTGCGCGTCTACAACGCGCGCGGCGCGTGTCTGGCGGGCGTCAAAATCGACGACGGTGTCAGGCCCGGTGTGGCGGTGTTGCCCACCGGCGCCTGGTTCGATCCGCTCGATGTCGAGGGCGTGGCCCAACTCGAAAAACACGGCAACCCCAACGTGCTCACACTCGATAAAGGCACGTCGAAACTCACCCAGGGCTGCAGCGCGCACTCTGCCTTGGTGCAAGTCGAGCGCTACGCCGGCGAGTTGCCGCGCGTCACCGCGTTCGATCCACCGGCTTTCGCGAAGCGCTGAGCAAGGCGCGCCTGCATGCGCCGGCGCCGCATCCACGCGCCGTTAAGCCCATTTAAGCCAATTTAAAACAATTAAAAAAACATAATTAAATCAGATACTTACGTAAATATCAAGCCATGGCCAGCACCCTAAGCCGCTATCAAGTGCACACTCATAACGCCTCGCACGTGAGCGAAAACCGCATCCACAGCGACGAGGTCGCGCGGCAATTCGGCTTCAAGGGCGCGTTAGTGCCGGGTGTGACGGTGTTTTCGCATATGACCCAGCCGCTGGTCGCGCGTTATGGCGAGGCATGGCTCGCGCGCGGCAGTGCCGAAGTGCGTTTTGACAAGCCCGCCTACGACGGCGAATTGCTCACCATCAACGTTGCCGACGAGCCCGACGGCTCGCATGCGCTGACCTGCGTCAACGCGCAAGGTGACGAGCTTGCGCACTTGCGCGCAACCCTGCCGGAACAAGCGCCCGCCGCCGATGCGCGCGGCGACATCGCACCCGCGCCGCAACCCGCCGAACGTCCGCTGGTCACCTGGGACTTGATGGAAATCGGCAAGCCCTTCCCGGCATTACTATGGTCGCCCACGGCTGCCGACAATTTACAATGGTGCGCCGACACCCGCGAGACCTTGCCGATCTACCGCGAAGGCGCGAAGGCGCCGCTGCATCCCGGCCTCATGCTGCGCCAGGGCAACTACGTGCTGCGCCATCGCTTTAAATTGCCGGCGTGGATTCACACCCAAAGCCACATTCGTTTTCTAGAAGTGGCGCGCGTGGGCGTGGCGTATGAAGTGCGCGCGATCCCGGAAGAAAAATGGCAGCGCAAGGGACATGAGTTCGCGCGGCTTTTTGTCGCCATTCGCACCCCGGCAACGGCTGGCGCGCCAGCCCGCACCGTGGCCGAAATCGCGCACTCGATGATTTTCCGGCCGCGCGCGAAAAGCGCGTGAGCGCGCCGCCGCGTTAAGTCCGCCGCCTAAAACGCCGGGCGCTGCAAGCGATAGTGCAGATGGTCGAAATCAGCACCACTTTCCACCACGCCCACCGGCTCGAGCATCAGCGTTTTGCTCTCGCGCCCGTAGGCGGCCTCGATCGCTTCGCGCATGGTCAGTAGTTCGCGGCGCGCAACGATATAAACGCTGCCATCCGGCGTTGGCTGCTCGCTCAGCAAAATCGCCGCGCTGCGTTTGCCGCCCAGCGCCGCGCCGGACATCGTGCGCACTTGCAACGGCAACGCCGCCGCCGACAACAAACCGACACCGATGTGGCAGCGCGCCTGCGCCTGCGCGCTCAAGCGCCGGATCACGCCCAGCTCCCACGGCACGCCGGGCCCCGCGCGCAGGGCCACCAGATCCCCCACAGCCAGCCGTTCCGCCTTGCCCGCCGGCACCAGAATGCCGTAGCCGTTGCGGCTGACATCGTCGGTAAACCAGGCATCGCCCACCACCGCGCCGCTGAAATCCAGATCCTCGGCATGTGCCGCCGTGAACACCTGGAGCACCGCCTGGAAACCATGCACCGCCTGCATCGCCAGCGCATTCTTGTGACGCTCGGCCGCGCGCGGCGGCGTTTCGTTGGCCCACTGAGCCATCACGTGCCTTAACACACGCTCCACCGCGGCCGGCTCCGCCGCCGGCCCCAGATCGAGCCCCGGCGGCAGGTAGCCGCTGCTCGCCACCAGCGCGTGCATCGATTTCGCGGCGAAGCCCGCTTGCTCGGCGTCGAAGTAACGGGTTTGCGCACTCCACGGCGAGCCGCGCACCACGCGCAGCGGCGGATGCTTGCCGTCCAATTCAAAAAAATGGGTCTTCGGGAAGTCGTGTGGGTCAATTTCGCGAATAAATCGAGCGTTTCCCGAGTGAAGAACGGTGTTTCCAGGGTACTGCGAAACTGAGATGAT
>VGIF01000010.1 GCA_016868015.1 Betaproteobacteria bacterium | reverse complement strand
AGAACGCCAATCGCGCCTTTGCGATGCTGGCGATGGTGAACATTTACAAATGGGATAGGCCGCTCACGGGATAAGTGCGTGCAGCGGAAGCCTAAAACGGCGAAAAACACCGAATTAAACATCGAAAGCGCCTTCGGCCTGATGAAATCAGCATTCATTTCGCATAATCGGCATCATCGCTTTCCTCGGGCGCACCTTTTACCTACTTGATCAGCGTATCCTTAAAAAGGAATTCACCGACCACGCCAAGAACTTCAACGAGCGCATCGAGGCTATCGGCAAACTAGATCTGGACGCCGACTTACGCAAGCGGCACGACGCATTAAAAGTCCCGCTCGAAGCCTACATCCGCTCATCGGAAACGCTGATCGGCGTGGCGGCCGATAAGGACCAGGCGAAGCAGCAGTTAAAGGGCTTTCAACAGGCGTACGAAGCGCTGGAAAAACCCATGGCCGCGTTCAGCGACCATCTCGAGGAGCAGGTCAAGCAGCGCAAGGAAGCGGTGGATGCCGCAACAAAGCTCTCCGAATGGCTGACCTTGGTGATGACGCTGGCGGGCGTGGGGGTGATCGGACTACTGGGATTGCTGGTGTTGCGAAACGTCACCGGCTCGATCGGCGGCGTGCAACGTGCGGTGGACGATTTGCGCACCGGCACGGCCGACCTCACCCACCGGCTGCCGCCGATGAAGGGCGAATTCGAGACGCTGCGCAACTCGCTCAACGCCTTTATCGCGGGGCTGCACGATATCGTGGCGCGCGTGCGCGACAACGCCGCGAGCATCGGCGTGAGCTCGCAACAAGTCGAGCACGGTAACCGCAGCCTGTCCGCGCGCACCGAGGCGCAAGCGGCGAGCCTCGAGGAAACCGCCGCCAGCATGGAGCAATTCACCAGCACGGTGAAGCGCAACGCCGAGAACGCGCAGCGCGCGCGTGATCTTGCGCAAGGCGCTTCGTTGGTGGCCGAGCGTGGCGGCGCAACGGTGAACGGCGTGGTGTCGACGATGAACGACATCTCGGAAGCGTCGCGCAAGATCGCCGATATCATCGGCGTCATCGACAGCATTGCGTTTCAGACCAACATCCTCGCGCTTAACGCCGCGGTGGAAGCCGCGCGCGCCGGCGAACAAGGCCGCGGCTTCGCGGTGGTGGCGAGTGAAGTGCGTGCGCTGGCGCAACGCTCGGCGCAAGCGGCGCGCGAAATCAAATCGATGATTCAGGCGTCGGTGGAAAAAGTGGAAACCGGCTCGCGCTTTGTAGGTGATGCCGGCAAGACCATGGACGACATCGTCACCGCGGTAAAGGAAGTGAGCGCCATCATCGCCAACATTTCCACCGCCAGCACCGAACAGCTCGACGGCATCGAGCAAGTCAACCGCGCCATCACCGACATCGACGGCACCACCCAGCAAAACGCTGCGATCGTGGAGCAATCCACCGCCGCCGCCACGCACATGGCCGATCAGGCGCGTGAACTGGTCGCCGCGGTGGCGCGCTTTAAGTTGCACACCACCATGGCCCATGCCGTGTTCGCCAACGCGCCACGCACGCAAGCCGCGCGTGAAGCCGCGCCCAAAACCACCGCACCCACGGTCAAGCAAGAGCCCGCGTTGGCACCCGCCGCTGCGCGCACCGCGTTGCCGCCGCGTGCAGCCACCGCCGCGCAAAAAACCGAGGGCGAGTGGAAAGAATTCTAAGATACTTACGTAAGTATTTGATTTTATTATATTTTTAATATCCGTCGCGCCCGCGTATGTATCGCCTGGGCGCGCGCTGCCGCACCCCGCACCCAACAACGTTCTGCAGCTGCGGCACTAAGGCAGGAGCGTTACGCCGCGCATGAGCGTAAAGCGGCTTAACCCTGGCGCGCAAAACACCATGCTATAGTGATTTTGCCCGCCATGAAGACCGTGCTACTGAAACTAATCGCGCTCTATCAACTGCTGCTGTCGCCGTTTTTCGGCCAGCAATGCCGCTTTTACCCGACGTGCTCGAATTACGCCAAGGAAGCGATCGAACGCCACGGTTCGCTCCATGGCGGCTGGCTCGCCGTGAAACGCATCGTCAAATGCGCGCCGTGGCATCCGGGCGGCATTGACGAAGTGCCGCCGACCAAGCGCTAGAATTTGATCAACGCAGGGTGCGCATCGCGCACCCTACTCGTTAATGGTCAGCTCGGTGGGAGACGGGCTGGGATGAGGGATACGCCTTTTAAATGCCGCAGGATCATGACAGACATGACAGGCTCTAAGCACTATGCACCAACACGGCACATCAAACCCTTGAGGTACTCGCTTTCCGGGAAATTGAGCGCCACCGGATGATCCGCCGCAGCGTGCAGCCAGGCTTCTATGCACGCCGTGACACCGGCATCGAGCGCGGCGCCGGCGACGATTTTTTGGAACAGCTCGGCCGACACGCCGCCGGAACACGAATAGGTCATCAACACGCCGCCGCGGTTCAACAGTTTGAACGCGAGCAGGTTGGCATCTTTGTACGCGCGCGCGGCTTTTTCGGCGTGTGCGGCGGTGGGCGCGAGCTTGGGCGGATCGAGCACGATGATGTCGAAGCGCCGGTTCTGATCGCGAAACTTGCGTAGCTGTTGGAACACGTCCGCCTCGATCCAATCGGCGTCGGGCAAATGATTCAGCCGCGCGTTTTCGCGCGCGGCGGCGAGCGCGGGGGCGCTGCTGTCCACCGCGGTGACCGCTGCCGCGCCGCCGGCGAGCGCGTTTAATGCAAAACCGCCGCTGTAGCAAAAACCATCGAGCACCACGCGGCCCGGCGCGATGGTTCTTAACCGCGCGTGGTTATCGCGTTGGTCGAGGTAGTAGCCGGTTTTGTGGCCAGCCTCGATTTGAATTTTGAATTTGAGGCCGTGCTCGTGAATGATGAGTAGCGCGCCGGGTGCGCCCAGGGCGGGGCCACGCAACAGACCGCTGCGCGCGGGCAAACCCTCGAGCGTGCGCACATCGGCATCCGAGCGCTCGTACACGCGCGCCACATTCGGCAACGCCGCCAGCGCATCCGCAATCGCCTCGCGCCAGCGTTCGGCGCCGGCACTGTTTAATTGCACGACCACGGTGCCGGCGTAGCAATCGGCGACAACGCCGGGCAAGCCATCCGCTTCGCCGTGCACCAAACGCACGCTATCGCTTGCGCCGCCCGCGATGAGCATCGCACGCGCTTGCGCGGCGCGTGCGATGCGCTCGTTAAAGAACGCGGCATCGATTTGGCGAGCGCGCCAATCCCACACGCGCGCGCGGATCTGCGAATGCGGGCTATAGGCGGCGAGCGCAAGTAACCCGCCATCGGCGGCGCGCACCTCGACGGTGTCGCCCGCTTCGGGCTTGCCGTCGACCCGCGCGATGGCGCCGGCGAACAGCCACGGGTGGCGGCGTTCCAGCGATTTTTCGCGGCCGGGTTTGAGGATGAGTTTATGCATGCGGTGGCGGTGTGGCCCCGTTCGCGGAGCCGGGTGTGGGTGGGCTCGCGCGAGTTTACCCGCTTCCCCGCCTTGCCCAAGGGCACCGCGCGCGCGCGCAACGTGAGCGGCGGCACTACGCTTGTTTAGCGTTAGCGTTTGAGTCAGGCGCGGCCATTGAGCAGCGCGGACTCTGCAAATTCAAACGCTTGCGGCAATGCATTTTCCCTCACCCCTGCGCCTCTCCCGGTGGGCTGATCATTACCCACATTTTCTTACGCCGCTTCAAAAGCGCACGGGCATTTGTTCGGCGTAGGGTGCGCTGGATATTTGCTGCAAAGCTCTGGCTGATAATCAGCCCGGTGAGGGGTTTGCACCCCTTCTCCTCCAGGTGAACGGCGGGGGGAGCGAAGCGAGGGGCCGAAGGCAGGTATCGCTTTTTCAATCCCCGCAAGTTCATGACGGGCGCTGGTGATAATCCAAGTCATGCATCATTGCAAAGCGTAAGGCACCACGTTGCAAACAAACGCCATCATAAAATATATAATAAAATCAAATAGTTAAGATGAAACGCCCGACGCGTGCCAACCCTTCGCCGGCACGATCGGCAACAGCAAATAAGCTCCATTGACGCCGCCGGTATGCAACGTCACCTGGCCACCATAAACACTGGCCGGCCGGCTATCGGGGTCGGCATGTGTCATGCCGCCGGTGCCGCGCGTGCCGTAGTGAAACTTTTTGGCGAATTCGGCAATCTCGCCTTCGTATTCGTAGTCGCAGCCTTTGACCGTCAGCGCGATGCGCCAACCCGCCGGCACGACGATGCAACTGGTGACGATTTCGACATCGCATTCGTAAACTTGCCCCGGCGTTAACGGCTCGGCTTTGTCGTGCGGGTGATACGGGCGATAGGGTTTGGTTTTCGCGGGGTCGAGCGCGCGGTGCGAGGCGCGCAGCCAGCCGTTGGCGATCGGTGTGTTGGGGTCGGTGCTGCCCATGAAGGTGAGTTCCTTGCCCTGCGGATCGAACACGCGCACGATCAAAAACAAATCGGTGTCGCTGGTGGCCGATGACACAAACAGCCTGGCCATCATCGGGCCGGTGATTTCGGTGTCTTTGTCGAGCGGCGGCAGGGTGAAGGTGAGGCCTTTGCCCAATGCGTCGTACGTGATTTGGCCTGCTTGCGCAACCGGTGTGGCGTTCAGGCTCTGATTCGACGCATCGAGATAAAACTTAGTCCATTGCGTGCGCGCGAGCGGCCATTCGTTTTCCGTGCGGCGCACGAATTTCTCGCCGGGGTGGCGAATGTTCAGTTGCACGCGCGGTTGTTTTTCCCAGCCGGATTTTTCGCCTTTCAAGAAGCAGTCGAAAAACCGCTTTTGCAAATCCAGACCATACGGCGTGGAGAACTGCGACCAGTGCGAATCGCCGTGCGCTTCCAGCCATTTGGGCGTATCGGCGGGCGTTTCGGTAAAGCCGTTAAAGTTGCCGCGCGGGTGGATGCCTTGGCCGCCCCAGTTGGCGCAGGTGAGGAGCGGCGTTTTGATTTTTGATAAATCGGCCGTGCGCGCTTTGTGCCAGTCGTCGTAGAACGGGTGTTTTTTCAACTCTTCAAACGCATCGACGCGGTTCTTGGCGAGCTCTTCTTCACTCAACGTCACCGGCCCCGCGATGGGTTCGCCGGTGTTCGGGTTTTTCGCCGAGTGTTCGCCGCGCCCGTACTGCACGTGCACCACCTGGTGCTTGGCCCACACTTTTTGGAACTCGCACAAAATGCCGCCGTGATAACCGGAGTCGCGGTAACGGTCGTTCTGCCCTTCCCACGGAATGATCGCCGCCAAGTGCGGCGGCGGCGGCGCCATCGCCGCCACGCGCCACTGGTTGCTTGAGTAGTACGAAATGCCCAGCATGCCCACCTTGCCGTTGCTCCACGGCTGCGTGCCCGCCCACTCGATGCATTGATAAAGATCGAGCGTTTCGCGATGGCTCGCCGGGTCCATGAAGCCGGGCGACCAGCCCGCGCCGCGCGAATCCACGCGCACGATCGCGTAGCCGTGCGGCACCCACCACTCGGGATCGGTGGTTTCCCAGTTTTGATATTTATTGCTGGAGATTTCGAGAATGCCGGGATGATCGGTGACCATCTTCTCCCACTGCAGCGGGTAGCCTTGCTGATAGGCGACGCCTTTGCCGTAGACGCCGTAGGTGAGTATCACGGGGCATTTGGCGTTGTCATCGACGGGGCGATAGACATCGGCGCGCAGCGTCAGCCCGTCATCCACCGTGATCGGCTGATGCCAGGTGATGCGCATGTTGTCGCGGATTTCAGTGCGGTAAAACGAATCGGCGGGTTGTGGGGGCATTTTTACTTAAGTATTTGATTTAATTGAATATTTTATTTTGGGACAGAGTGGCGGCTGATGCCTGTGTGGCAGGCGCTCTCGCGTTGTAGTCATTGTGCCATCAGCCGCGACCGACGGGGTTTTTACGCTGCGCCCCCCCATTACGCCAACCCCATTGCAGCGCCGGCACGAAAAACAGTGTTTCCAAACCGGCAAAAATGTTGTGTTGTTTTTATCAAAAAACGCCGTCGATTGATTTACATCAACCGCCGCGCGCGACGCTTTTTTATCCTCGTATGCGCACCTTGAACTTCAACACCAGTCGGGAGAAATTGTTATGCGCAGGTTCAGATCAGCGGGGCTTTTTTTTGTGGTTGCATTTTTGCTCGGCGGCGCCGCGCAGGCGGCACAAGGCGATTGGCTCGCCCGCGCGCGCGTGATCAACATCAACCCCGATGCCAGTTCATCCGCGCTGAACCTGGATGTCAACTCCAGAACCACGCTCGAAGCGGATTTCAGCTACTTCATCCACAACAACGTGGCGCTGGAACTGATACTGGCCACCAAAAAACACCAAGTCACCGCGGGCGGCACAGCGGTGGGCAGCGTCAAGCATCTGCCGCCCACGATCACGCTGCAATATCATTTCATGCCGCAGGCGACGTTCCGGCCCTACGTCCGCGTCGGGCTTAACTACACACGCTTTTACGACATCAACCTGGGCGGCGGCACGCTCACCGTGGATAAAAACAGTTGGGGCGGCGCCGTGCAGGCGGGGGCCGATATCGGCCTGACCAAGACGCTCTTTCTTAACCTCGATATCAAACGCATTTGGATCGACACCGATGTTAAATCCAAAGCCACTGGCGCAACGTTGGCCAACTTAAAAATCAATCCGTGGATCTTCGGTATCGGCGTGGGGATCAAGTTCTAAACTTAAGTGGAGGCGACACCGGCCTGGTTGCGTTTAAGGCCGGCTCCTGCGGCGGGCGCGAGCCCGCCGTTTTTTTGCAGCCCGTGGCCGAACTTGCGCGGCGCCAGACGCGCCCATCGGCGGCGCGCAAAATGGCGCTGAAAAAGCTAAGATAGCGCATCAAGGGTCCAGTTGCGCACAGCGGCCCGTAACCGCGGCAATCATTTCGGGTACGCAATGCATTGCCCCCCACGCTCACATCAGCAGGCGCAACCCATGACACTGATTCTCTCCAATGACGACGCGCGCGAATTGCTGTCGATGCGCGAATGCATCGAGGTGCTCGAAGCCGCCTACCGCGACCTCGCTCACGGCCACGCGGTGAACACCGCGCGCAGCGACGCGTTGACACCCACGCAGCGCGCGGACGCGGTGTATTCGTTAAAGCTAATGGGCGCGGTGCTGCCTGCCCAGCGTGTGGCCGTGGTGCGGCTGAATTCGGACATTCTTAGCTTTGCCGCCTCGCGCCAAACCAAATTGCCGCTGGCGCCGGGCGGGCGCTACACCGGGCTGGCGCTGCTGTTTGACAGCGAAACCGGCGCGCCGCTGGCGATTTTCCCGGACGGCATATTGCAGCGCATGCGCGTGGGCGCGACCTCGCTGTTGGGCGCGCGCCTTCTCGCGCGGCCCGATGTCGAGGAAGTCGCCTTGATCGGCGCCGGCTGGCAAGCGGGCGGGCAAGTGATGGCGCTGGCGGATACCTATCCTCGCGCGAGTGTGCGCTGCTACAGCCCCAGCGCGGATAAGTGCGTCGCGTTTTGCCGGGAAATTTCCGCGCAAACCGGCGTGCGGGTCACGCCGGCGCACTCGCCGCAAGCAGCGGTGCGCGGCGCTCAAGTGGTGCTGTGCGCGACCAACACCTCGGCACCGGTGTTCCGCGCCGAGTGGCTCGAACCGGGCATGTTCGTAAGCACCATCCGCGGCCCGGAGCTCGAGCCCGCGACGGTCCGCCAATGCGATGTGGTGGTGGTGCACGAACAAACGCCGCACCAGTCAACCGCGGCGGCCGAAGGCGTGCGCATGCCCAAGGGCCGGCATTCGATAGACGGCCTGGATTTTCGCGCGACACCGAGTTTGGCCGATGTCATCGCCGGCAAGGCCGCGGGCAGAACCTCGCCGGAGCAAAAAACCTGTTTTGTGAATCTGCCCGGCATCGGGCTGCAATTCGCGGCCGTCGGCGCGCTGCTGTATCGCAAAGCACTCGATGCCGGGCGCGGGCATCAGTTGCCGATGGAGTGGTTTACCGAGGATTTGATTCCCTAGCAGCCTGTCGAGTTTTTACAGTTGCGCACCTGAAGCAAGTGATTGAATTTAAAAAACTTTATTGAATTGGATGCACCCATCCACCCCGCTCATGACCGCTTGGTGTCGGAATTTTTTACACTTTTTCTGAAAAACAAGCGTCTCTAAATAAAATTTCTAATCAAATCATTCGGTTATGATAATGGTGCGAATCTTGCCTGCAGCTCTGGGCACTAACTCACAAGACGGAGGATTGCAATATGAAACGTTATTTCCACCAATTAATTGCGGTAATGATCACCGCATTCGGCTTAACTGCCGTTTCGGCGCACGCGGCCGTGCTCCTGTTGGAGGACAACTTTGACACCGACAACGCAACCACGGTGCTCAACTTCAGCGCCTTCAACAACTGGACGGTGAGCAACGGCACGGTGGATTACATCCGCAGCGGCGGCTTTGGCATTAGCTGCGTTGGCGGCACCGGCGGCTGCGTCGATCTGGATGGCTCGACCCTCAATGGCGGACGCATGACATCGATAATGAGTTTCAATCTTCTGGCCGACAACACGTATGAATTTAGCGTCCAGGTTTCCGGCAATCAGAGGGGTGGCGCGGTAGACGACTTTATTTTTGGGACTATTGGTGACCTCAACGTCACGATTGTACAAAATAACATTGCGTGGGATTTGCTATTCAGCCCCAGGGTCCTCACATTGACGGTTGCCGCTGACGCCATTGTGCAATTATTCATGGAAACCTCCAGCAACGACAACTTCGGTGTCATTGTCGATAACGTCAGCTTCTGGTGCCGCACCTGCCAGCCAACCGCGGTGCCGGAGCCGAGTGCTCTCGCCTTGCTCGGCTTGGGCCTGCTTGGTGTGCTGGGCTTCGCGCGCAAACGCGGCTAAACCTTCGACGCGTGAAAAAAAAGCCTCGGCAAGCCGAGGCTTTTTATTTTTTGTGGCCCACGGCATTACTTCTTACCCAGCTTTTCCTCCAGCCGCGCGAAATATTTATCCAGATCGACAATAAACCGCTCGTGCTCGGATTCACCGACTTGCTCGGTATCGTCGAACACTTTGACTTTGAAGCTCACTCTACGCCGGTCGATGGCGATCAACTCCGCTTGCGCGCGCACGGTTTTGCCGATCGGCGTGGGGCCCATATGGCGCACGGTGATGCCGACACCGACTTGGCCCTGATCCGGCTTCAAATGCGGGCGCAGCAGGTTGTTGGCGGTGCTCTCGACAAAATGCGTCATCGCCCAGGTGGCGAACACACGATAGGGGCCGCGCTGGGTGGTGCGCGGCTCGGTGACTTCCCAGGTTTCGGTGTGTTTTAGGCCGACTTTTAGGGTGTCCATAAGCGCTCTCGTTTTTGCAAAGCGGCGATTTTAGCGTAGGCCGCGCGTCGGCTGCGCGGCCTACTTAGGCTTACCGATTACTTAGCCAGCGCGGCGGCTTGCGGCGCAGTGGCGGTGGTTTGCGTGGGCACCAAGGCGCGCGCGAACTGCGCGATGTTGGCCAGCGATTGTGTCTTCACCGCCAGTTCCAGCGCGCGCTTCGCACCCGCGCTGCCCAGCACGCGGCCGGAACAATCGAGGAATTTTTCGTCGCGCTCGTCCGCCAGCACCGGCCATTGCGGCGAACCCGGCGCGCGGTCTTCGCGCAAGCGGTATTCGTTGTTTTTGGTTTTGATGTAAATCTCGTTGTAACCGACGGCGCCGGTGTACATTTTGTCGTCGTTGATGCGATAGCGCTTGACGTTGGGCATCAACTTACGCACTTCGGGCCGCTGCACCATCACGTCGCTGAAGGTGTCGATGTTGACCTTGCGGTCGAGCAGCATCGCGGTGGCGACGTACTCGATGCTGAATTTGCCTTCGAGCCCGGTCTGCGGGTTGGTGTGGATCAACGCGGTGTCGCTGCCCGGCGGGAAGCCGATTTCGACTTTTTCCACCTCCTCGGCCTTGATGTCGTGCTGTTGCAAGAACGGCAACATCGCGCCGATGGAGCGGTGGTTGCAGTAGCAGCACGGCCAGCGCTTGAAGCTGATGCCGGGCGTGATGGCTTCCCAGTTTTTGCCGAGCTCGGCAATCAAGGGTTCCAGCGGCTCGGGGTTTTTGTCGGCGTAGGTGTCGATGAAGTTGCCTTTGCCATCGAAGATGTTGGCGTCCGCGGTGAAGCCCGCGCGCGCGAGCAACGCCGATTGCACCGCGCAGCGCGCGGCGTGGCCGGCATGAAACGGCTTGGTCATGGTGCCGAAGTTGCGGATCAAGCCCGAGGCCTGCGAGCCCGCCAGGGCCAGCGCGTATTTGAGTTGCGCGACGTCAAGCTTTAGCAGGCGTCCGACGGCTGCGGCCGAGGCAAACACGCCGGTGGTGGCGGTGGCGTGCCAGCCGCGCTGATAGTGGCCGGTGCCGAGCGCGACGCCGAGCTTGGCACCCACTTCAAGGCCGATCGCGTACGCCGCCAGCACATCCTTGCCCGATGCGCCCACGGCCTCGCCCACGCTGATGACCGCGGGGATGAGGGTGGTGCTCGGGTGCCCATGCACGTTGGCATGCACGTCGTCGAAATCGAGCGCGTGGCCGAACACGCCGTTCACAAACGCGGCTTCCGCCATGGTGGTGGCCACCGGCGTGCCCCAAATGGTGGCTTCGCGCTTAGCGCCCATGTCGCGCACGTATTTGAGCGCGATTTCGCCGACTTCATCGATGGAGCCCACCAAAGCGCAACCGACGGTGTCGATCAGCGCGTCGCGCGCCGCATCCATCACAGCGGCGGGGATCGCGTGGGTGGGCGTGTTGATCACAAATTCGGCCAGGCGTTGGGTGAGCATCGTAGTCTCCTGTGACTGGGTTAAAAGGTAAGAAGGTGAGCCATTAATGATACACCGCCGGCTGCAAGGTGCGCGCCGGGCCGGTGCCAGACCATTAAAAAATTATCAATTAAATCAAATACTTATGTAAATTCGATGGAGCAGCGTTACCAGCACGTTTGTATCAGCGCCTGCAGCATGTCGCGCTCCTTGATGAACTCACGCTTGGGATCGGCGTTGAAATTTTTCATCGCGTTGTCGCAAATTTGCGGCAACGTTTCGCGCGGGATGCCCAGTTGCGACACGCGCGTGGGCGCGCCGATGCTGTTGAACAAGCGCTCCAACTCGGCGGCGGCACGTTCCGGCGCGGCCTCGATCGGATCGCCCTCCTGCCACACGCCCATGCCCTGCGCGATCAGCGCCATCGATTGCGGGTTACGCGCACCCAATTGGCGCAGCACGGTGGGCGACAACGCAGCGCTGGCTTCGCCCTGGCCCACCTGCGCGTGCATTTGGAACAGCGCAGTGCCGAACGCGTACACCACGCGCTCCACCCAATGCTTGCCGGCGGACATGCCGCCGTCGTCGGCATCGCGGTTTTGTAAAAACGCCGCGGCGCAGATGGCGATGCGCGGCGAGACGTCGCTGGCATCGTGCAAATGTTCGAGTGCGTAACGCGATAAACGAAACGCCTGCAAGCGGTCACCTTCGGACAAGGGTGCCACGCGCGTGGCGCCCAGATTCATGGTGCTGCGCCACACCGAGGAGATGGTGGTGGTTTTCACCAGCGACAGGGGCGCGGTCATCAGCGCTTCGTTATCCCAAAACACCGCCACCGGGCGTGTTTTCGGATCGAAAAATTCCATGCGGTGATTGCGGTTCGGATCTTTCACCGCGGAGCCCGCACGGTTTTGCGCCGAGGTGCCCGCGGTCAACACGTTGATGATCGGCACTTTGGGTTCCATGAGCTTGGGGCTGATCGCGGGTGCATTCTCCGGATACTGCGTGATCAACTCATCGACCGGGCGCTTTTCCGCCATCAAAATCGCCACCACGCGCGTGCCCTGCGTGACGCTGCCGGCGCCGACGCTAATCAGCATATCCGCCTTTGCCGCGTTCGCCGCTTGCGCGGCCGCGGTGACCGCCGCGATCGAGGTGTCTTTGTCCATCTCGTCGTACACGCCGGCGCAGTTGTCCCCCAGGATGCGGCGCATGTGATTGATGAGATCGGTCTTGCGCGACACGGTGCGGCCGCATACGATAAAGGCGCGCTTGGCGCGGTTGCGTTTTAACTCGGCGGGCAGATTTTCCAGCGTGTTCTCGCCGCTGTAGAGGCGCACGGGGTACGTCACCGCGCGAAAGTCGTTGTTGTATTGGGCTGCGATGGTCATAAGTGCTCCTTAAGTGCCGTAGCTTCGTAGGATGGGTGGAGGCCGCGGGCCGTAACCCATCAATCGCGAGATGGGTTCCGCGTAGCCTGTCCTGAGCTTGTCGAAGGGCTCCACCCATCTACGGGTGTCAGTGCTGCGCACGCGAACTCACAAACCGCTCATGCGCCGCCAGCGCCGCCAGCGCGTGGCCGACGTTGGTCATTTCATCGTACACCGGCACGCCGTTGGCCAACGCCTTCACACGAAACTCGCGCTTGCGCTCTTCCAAATTCGGTTCGCCGTCGGAGCGCAGCGCCAGCATGAAGTGCGCCTGGCCCGGATATTTGTCGCGCACTCTCAACGCCGCGGCCATCAGGTTATCCAGCACTTCAGGTTTGACGCGGCCAACGAACGCCGACAAATTCAAATGCATCACCAGCGCATCGGGCTTGCCGCTGGAAAAAATGATATCGAGAATTTTTTCGGCGACGCGGCCTTCGTCCTGCGACAACGTGCCCACCGGGCAATCGACCGGGTTGGTGATACTGGTGCCGGGCGGCAGTTGCAACGCCGCCAACTCATCAATGGCTTTTTGCTCGAACGGCGTGACATCCAAGCCCAGCCGCGCGAAATAATCGGTGGCGAGCACGCTGGTGCCGCCGCCGTTGCCGAACAGCGTGACACGTTTGGTGGGCTGCGCCGTATTGGGTTTGACCGATTGAAACAGCAGCAGCGTGTCGACGAACTGATCCAGCGTATCGACGATCACCACGCCGGTTTGCCTGGAGAGCGCGACCCACACGCGGTCATCGCCCGCAAGCGAGCCGGTGTGCGAAGCGGCTGCCGCCAGCCCTTGTTGCGTGCGGCCACCTTTCAAAATCACCACGGGTTTGGAGGCTTTGCGCTCGCGCAGCAACTCGAACAAGCGCCGGCCATCCTTGGCGGTTTCCAGATACAAGCCGATCACATGCGTGTGCTCATCGGCGAAGTAGTATTCGACAAACTCGCTCGGCGTGACATCGGCGCAGTTGCCCGCCGTTACCAGCGCGGAAAACTTCACGCCGCGATTGCGCCCGCGGCGAATGATGTCGGTGCCCAGCCCCCCGCTTTGCGACACCACGCCGACGTGACCCAGCTCCCTCGATCCGACTTCGGCGAAGGTGATGCGGCCGCGCGGCGAATAAAGTCCCATGCAGTTGGGACCGACCAGGCGCATGCCACCCGCGCGCGCGGCGGCAACCAGCTCCTCTTGCAGGGCTTTGCCTTCATCCACTTCGGCAAAACCGCTGGACACCACATGCGCAAAACGCGTGCGCCCCTTGGCTGCGGCCAGCATCGCCGGAATTTGCGCGCCGCCCACGCCGATGTAGGCGTAATCCACCGGCTTGGGGGTATCGGCCAGCGATTTGTAGCAGCGAAAACCTTCGACCTCATCCGCCGTCGGGTTGATCGGATAGATGTCGCCAGTGAAACCATAATCGCGAATGCGCCGCATGAACACGTTGGGCAGCGCATGGGTGTTACGCGTGGAAACGCCCACCACCGCCACGGTCTGCGGCTCGAAAAAAGGCGTGAAATCCTGTAAGTTATTGATTTTATTCATATTTTTTATTTCAGGATGAATCGCGCATCAACCGCCACCGCGGCGTTATCGGAGACGATCATCGGGTTGATGTCGGCCTCCGCAATGTCATCCGCATGGGTCATCAACAAACCGTTTTCACCGCCGACTTTGAGCAACGCATCGACGATCGCCGCGCGTGAAGCAGGCTTGCGCCCGCGCGCGCCGGCGAGCACCGCCGCGCCCTTCAGATCATCGAGCATCTCCTCGGCGTCGAGACGCGTGATCGGGCAAATGCGAAACGACACATCGCGCAGCACTTCAACGAAGATGCCGCCCAAGCCCACCATCACCAGCGGACCGAAGTACGGATCGCGCAGCCCGCCGATAACGATCTCCTGCCCGGCAGGCGCCATTTCCTCGATCAGATAACCATCGATGCGCGCGGCTTTGATTTGCGGTGACGCGGCCATGGCGTTGATCGCGTCTTTGACTTCTGTTGCCGATTTCAAACCGACCTTCACGCCGCCGGCATCGCTTTTGTGCAGGATGTCGGGGGACATGATTTTCACCACCACCGGGGCGCGCAGCTTGGTCATGGCGGCGTCGACTTCGCCGGCGTTTTTTACGGTGAGGGATTGCGGCACTGATATGCCGTAACTCGCTAGCAGCGACTTGCCGGCTTGCTCGTCCAGCGCGCTGCGTTGTTGCGCGCGCGCGGCCTCAATCAATTTCTGTGGAATCATTTTTGGAATGTCATTCATTACTGCGAACATCTGTAAAACCATCCTGTCGTTCCCACGCAGAGCCTGTCCTCGAATGCTTTAGTCGAGGACGGGAACCCATAACACACGTGCCACCGGCGACACCCTATGGGCTCCCGCCGCAGCCTGCCCTGGAGTGTTTAAATCCAAGGCGGGAGCGACACCGCGTTTTCATCCAAACATCGCAATCTTGGGCTTAGCCTCGCGCAACGGCGTGCCACTGTCCGCCAACTCTTTAAGCAACGCACTGGGCTTCCAGCGCGCGCCATAGCGCTGATGCCATTCCTCGATCTGGCGATACACCTCTTTTACGCCGATACCATCGGCCCAGAACATCAAACCGCCGCGGTAACGCGGGAAGCCAAAGCCGTGCAGCCACATCGCATCGATGTCGCTCGCGCGCAACGCCTTGCCTTCTTCCAGGATTTTGCAGGCTTCGTTCACCGACGCAAACAGCAAACGCTTCAAAATTTCATCGTCGGTGAAGGTGCGTTGCGCAATGCCCAGCTCGCGCGCCACGTCGGCGATCACGCTCTTCACCACCTCGTCGGGGTGCGGCGTGCGGTCGCCTTTTTCATAACGAAACCAGCCCGCGCCGGTCTTCTGGCCCTTGCGCCCCATCTCCACCAGGCGGTCCGGTATCAACAGCTTACGGAAATTGGGGTCGGCCGCGGCGCGGCGTTTGCGCGTGTCGTAGCTGATATCGAGGCCCGACAAATCGCTGACCGCGAACGGGCCGATGGGGTAACCGAAATCGACCATCACCTTGTCGATCTGCTCCGGCAGCGCGCCTTCTTCCAGCATCAGTTGCATTTCGTTGCCGAACGGCGCGCGGCTGCGGTTGGCGAGAAAGCCGTCGCAAGTGCCGGCCACGCCCGCGATTTTGCCGATGTCGCGCCCGACCTGCATGGTGCGCAAAATGGTTTCGACCGAGGTCTTGGTGCCTTTCACCACTTCGTAGAGCTTCATCACGTTTGCGGGCGCGAAAAAGTGCGCGCCGGCGACATCTTGCGGGCGTTTGGTCACGCCGGCCATGATGTCGGTGTCGATCGCCGAGGAGTTCGACAACAGCAACGCGCCCGGCTTCATCACCGCGTCGAGTTTGGCGAACACGTCTTTTTTGACATCGATGCGCTCGAACACCGCTTCGATCACCACGTCGGCATCACCAATGTCTTCATAGCGCTCTACGGGCGTGATCAGCGCCATCCGCTTGTCCATCTGCTCTTGCTTCAAGCTGCCGCGCTTGACGCTGATCGCATAGTTGTCTTTGATGCGCTGCAGGCCCTTATCCAGCACGTCGCGCGAGGCATCGAGCACTTTCACCGGGATGCCGTAATCGGCGAAGCTCATCGCGATGCCACCGCCCATGGTGCCGGCGCCGATCACTGCCGCGGTTTTGATCTTGCCCGGTTTAAAATCCTTGGGCGCGCCGGGGATTTTCGCCACTTCGCGCTCGGCAAAAAACGCGTAGCGCAGCGCGCGTGCCTCATCGGCATTTTCCAGTTCGCCGAACAAACGGCGCTCGGTTTTGATGCCTTCATCGAACGGCTGCTTGACTGCGGCTTCGACGCAGGCGATGCAGTGATACGGCGCTTTTTGATTGCGCGCGCGGCGCGCGATGGATTTGCGCATGGCCTCGAACATGCCGGGGTCGGCGCTGGCATCGGCCTTGCGATCGCGGATGCGCGACAACGGCCGTTTGTCCGCAACGCTTTTGGCATACGCAATCGCCTCGGCGCGCAGATCCTTGCCCGGTGTGATGGCGTCGACGATACCGAGCGTCTTGGCTTCTTCAGCCGGCACATGACGGCCGCTAACGATCAACTCCATCGCGGCTTTCGGCCCAATCAAGCGCGGCAAACGCTGCGTGCCGCCGCCGCCGGGCAAAATGCCGATCAGCACTTCGGGCAAACCCACCTTCGCGCTCAGCACCGCGATGCGATAGTGGCAACCCAGCGCGTGTTCCAAACCACCGCCCAGCGCAAAACCGTGGATCGCCGCCACCGTCGGCTTGGTCGCATCGTCGAGCACATCGACGCTGGATTTTTTGAGCACCGCGCGCGGCTTGCCGAATTGGCGGATGTCGGCGCCCGCGATAAAGCTGCGCCCCGCGCCGATCAACACCATCGCCTTAACGTTGGCGTCGGCCTCGGCTTTTTCCACGCCGGCAATGATGCCCTCGCGCACGCCCGGCCCCAGTGAATTCACCGGCGGGTTGTCAACCGTGATAACGGCAACGCCATCGACGACTTCGTAATGCACTACTTCGGGTTCGCTCATGATCGGCTCCTTAATATTCGTGACCCTCTCCTCCAGCCCCTCTCCCGCAAGCGGGAGAGGGTGGCCGAAAGGCCGGGAGAGGGCAGCAGTAACTGAAATGCCGCAGTCCCTTACTTCCGCTTCATTACTTCCGGTATCAATCCCGTATGCACATCCCCCGCGCGGAACGGCTCCGAACGCAGTATGGTGAGCACCGCAGGGATATTGTGTTTCAAACCTTGAATCTCGAAGGCTTCCAGCGCGGTAATGAGTTTATCAATGGCGGCGGCGCGTGTCTCGGCGTGCACGATGACTTTCGCGATCATCGGGTCATAATGCGGCGTCACGTCGCGCCCCTCGGCAAAACCGGTTTCCACGCGCACCGATTTATCCTGCGGCGGGCGGAACACGTTCAATTTGCCCGGTGAGGGGAAGAAATTTTTCGGGTCTTCGGCGTAAACGCGCGCCTGGATGGAGTGGCCGTTAACTTCGATTTTCGACGGCAGTATGTCCGCGAGCTTTTCGCCCGCGGCCGAGCGGATTTGCGCTTTGACCAAATCGACACCCGTGACCTCCTCGGTCACGCCATGCTCCACCTGCAAGCGCGTGTTCATCTCCAAAAAGTTGAACGAACCGTCCGCGCCCAACAGCATTTCCACCGTGCCGATGTTGTCGTAGCCGAGTTTTTTGATGATGCCGGCGATGTGATCCGCGGTTTCCCGCGCCTTGTCGCGCGCGATCAGCGGGCCCGGCGCTTCCTCGATTACCTTCTGGTTACGCCGCTGCGTCGAACAATCGCGCTCGAACAAATGCGCGGCGTTGCCGTGTTGATCGCCCAGCACCTGAAATTCGACGTGGCGCGGGCGCTCGAACAATTTTTCCAAATACACCTCGGCGTTGCCAAAGCCGCGGCTCGCCATCGAGCGCGAGCGCTCCACGGTTTCCAGCAACTGCGCCTCATCTTTCGCCGGCAGCATGCCGATGCCGCCGCCGCCGCCCGCGGGCTTCACCAGCACCGGGTAGCCGATGCCGCGCGCGGCTTTGAGGATCGCATCGTTATCCATCGGCAACACCGGCGAGCCTTGCGCCATCGGCATGCCGTATTGCGCGGCGAGTTCGCGCGCGCGCGTTTTGTGGCCCATGGCGTCAATCCACTTGGGCGACGGGCCAATAAAACGCGCGCCGGCGTCCACCACCTTTTGCGCGAACGCGGCGTTCTCAGACAGAAAACCGTAGCCGGGGTGCAGCCCATCGGCGTGCGATTTTTTGAGGATGTCGATAATCAAAGCCTGATTGAGATAACTCTCGCGCGCGGGCGCGGGGCCAATCGCGTAGGTTTCGCTCGCCATCGCGAGGTACGGTGCACCGGCGTCGACTTCGGAATACAGCGCGACGGCGTGGATGCGCATTTCGTTGAGAGCACGCAGGACGCGGGCGGCGACTGCGCCGCGGTTGGCTACTATGACTTTGTTAAACATCGAAACCCTTTTTCCGCCACAGATTACACAGATAACCCAAATCTTCGCTGGTTTTTATCTGTGAAAATCTGTGTAATCTGTGGCTAAAGCATTAGTAGCTCGTCGGCCACGTACGCATCAAATGCTGCCCCACGCCCTTGCTGATGCGCAGCTTATACACATCAAGCATGCGTATCAGATAATCGCGCGTTTCTTGCGGGCGGATCACCGCCTGCGCCGCATACACCGAGGCGAGGCCCCACACGTCGGCGCCTTTTTCGATGTCCTTTAACTTTTCCTCATAACCCGGTTCGCCGAAAGCCACGCCGTGCACGATCTTGGTGGCGAACTCCGGGCTCATGAAGCTGATTTCCGCGCTGGGCCACGCGGCGATGTCGTCGGAGTGGCGCCCGCCGCCCATGCACACATAGGCGCGGCCGTAACTCTTGCGGATGATCACGGATAAATGCGGCACGGTGAGCAGGGTCATCGCATTCATGAAATTCATGATGCGTCCCGGCGCGCCGGCTTTTTCGGCTTCGGTGCCGATTTGGAAGCCCGGCGTATCCACCAGCAGCACCACCGGCACGTTAAACGAATCGCACAGCACCAGAAAATCCACGATCTTGCGGCACGCGTCGGCATCCAGCGACCCACCACGATGCAGCGGATTGTTGGCGACAATGCCCACGCTTTTTCCCCCGAGCCGCGCCAGCGTGGTCACCGCGCTCTTGCCAAAGCGCGGCTTCAATTCAAACATCGTGTCTTTGTCCACCACGCAACGAATGATGCGCTTCATGTCATAGACCTGGGTGCGGCTCTCGGGGAGCATGCCGAACACTTTGTCCATGTCCGTGCCCGAGCCTGCCGGCACCGGCGCATCCGGCGGCGCTTCGTTGTGGTGGCTGGGCATGTAGGACAAGAATTTTTGGATTGCCTCGAACACTTCTTCTTCGGTATCCACCGCCTGATCGATGAGGCCGGTGATGTCGGAATGCAAACGCCAGCCGCCCAGTTCCTCGGCGGTAACTTTTTGCCCCAGCGCCATAGACACCAGCCCTGGGCTCGACACCGCCACCGTCGCGCCCTTGTGCATCACCGCGAAATCGCTGATGCACATCATCCAGGTGGACGAGCCGAACGAAGGGCCGAAGGCGGCCGCCACCATCGGCGTCTCACGCGTGCGGCGAAACTGTGTGTTGTCGTTGCCCAGAAGCATGCCCATGCCATAACCGCCCATCGCGTCCGGCAGGCGCGCGCCAGTGGATTCGCCCAGACACACCAAGGGCATGCCGCGCTCGGTGGCAGTGCGCTTCATGTGGCCCACTTTGCGGCCGTTGGTATACGAGGTCGACGCGCCCTTGACAGTAAAGTCATTGACCACGATCGCCACATCACGCCCGCCGATCTTGGCGTAGCCCGCGATCTTGCCGTCCGTCTGCGTCTCATCGGCCAGATGCGGCTCAACCGCCGAAGTGCCGAACAACCCCGATTCGATAAACGAATCGCCATCGACTAATTTGGTGATGCGTTCGCGCGCATTCAAAATGCCCTTCGCCGTGCGCTTGGCGTATTTGTCAGCGCCCCCGCCGGCTAGCGCCTTGGCGCGGCGCGCTTCGTATTCGGCTAACAATGTTTCAGATGCCATGTGGTTCTCCAAAAGCAAACTTCAAAAACTTTTCGACGCGGATTAACGCAGATTTACGCAGATTTACGCAGATTAACCCCGACACTGGTTTGTAATCTGCGTCCATCTGCGTAAATCTGCGTCAAAAAATATTGTTTAAAATCAAATACTTAAATTGTTTTCGGCAAAGCGCTAATCGCGGCCGTCAACGCCGGCACCACTTTAGCAAAATCGCCGACCACACCAAACTTCGCCTCGCGAAATATCGCCGCGTCTTTATCGGTGTTGATCGCGACGATGGTCTTGGCGTTGCCGCAGCCGGCGAGATGATGGCTCGCGCCGGAAATGCCGACCGCGATGTACAACTCCGGCGTCACCGTTTTGCCGGTCAAGCCGATTTGCATCGCGTGCGAGCACCAACCCAGATCACACGGCACGCGGCTCGCGCCGACTACGCCACCGAGAAGTTCAGCGAGCGGCTTTAATACTTCAAATCCTTCCGGCCCGTTGATGCCGCGGCCGCCGGCGATGATGACTTTGGCGTCTTCAAGACGTAGTCCCGCGCTGTCTTCGCGCTTGCGTTCGATGACGCGGATGCGTGACGCTGGCGCGTCACTGAGTTCGACGATTTCACCACGGCGCGTGGTGTCTGCGGGCAACGCATCGTAGACGCCGGCGCGCACGGTGGCGACCGCGGTGTCGGTTTTAAAGTGCAGCGTCTCGCGCACGTTGCCGCCGTGGGCCGCGCGAGTGAACAGCAACGTGCCATTGTTGTTTTCGATTTTCACGCAACCCGTGGCGCAACCGGCGTTTAATCGGAACGCGAGACGCGGCGCGAGGTCGGCGCCGCTCGGCGTATGCGCGGCGAGCACCAGCGATGCGTTGTGTTCGCGTACAACCTGGGCCGCGCAAGTGACCCAACCGTCACTGTTGTAGCCGTTGAAAACCGCCGCGGAACCGACGATAACGCTGTCGGCGCCGCGTGCAAGCAGCGTTTGCGCAACAGGCCTTTCGCCGCCGATGAGTAGCGCGATGACATTTTGTTTTCCTGCGATCCCGCGCGCAAGCGCCAGCTGTTCGAAGCTGGCGGTTGCGAGTTTGTTGTCAGCGTGCTCTACGATGACCAGAACAGTCATGCTCGAATCCAACCCGGCACTGTAAACCCCAGGTGTCGTTCCCGCGCAGGCGGAAACCCATAACACCGCAGCCCTTGCGACACCCTATGGGTTCCCGCGCATTTGTGTGCAATTGCGGGAACGACAGAGAAATTTGGCCTTGCTTTCGTAACAACTCGTGCACAACCACCGAGCGTCAACATCACACCACCTTCGCCTCTCGCAACCGCGCAGCGAGCCGCGCACCTTGCTTTTCCGGCGTCACCGCCTCGATGAACTCGCACTGCACGGTCTTTGAAGGCGCAAACAGTTTTTCGCGCACACTGCGCGCGCCGGCGGCGCCGACCATTGCAGCATCCAAGCCCAAGTCCGCTGCCTTCCACATCTGCACCGGTTTACGCGCGGCGCGCATGGTCTCGCGCAGGCTGGGTGCGCGCGGCGCGCCGATTTCGTTGGACACCGTCACCACCGCCGGCAAATCGGTTTCGAGGGTTTCCGTGCCGTCCTCCAGCACACGCTCCACGCGAACCACACTGTTTTCAATCGCCACGCTTTTGGCGAAGGTGAGCAGCGGACGGTCGAGCAACTCGGCAATGCCCGCGCCAACGATGCCGGCGTCGCCATCCGCCGCTTGGCGGCCGGTAAGCACCAAATCGATTACGCCGAGTTTTTTTAGCGCCGCCGATAACACCGACGCGGTTGTGTAACTATCGCCATCATCAAACGCCGCGTCCGAGAGCAATACGCCATCGTCCGCGCCCATCGCCAAGCCGTGCTTTAACGCGTTGCGCGAGAGTTCGTTGCCGAACGTGATCACCGTGATGCGCGTGCCGGCGTGCGCTTCGCGGATGCGCAACGCCGCCTCGATCGCCTGCTCGTCAAACGGGCTCACCACGTGTTTCAAGCCCGAAGCAGGCACGACCTTTTTCGCCGCTTCGTCGATGCTGAACATGCTGAAGGCGGCTTCGGGGTCGGGGATGTATTTGATGCAAACGGCGAGATGCATTTTCAATGCGTGAGGGGTGCGGAGTTAGGCGTGAGGTGTAGTGTTCAGGTAAAGAGACGACTAGTCGCTCGCGATGCATTACGCCTCACCCCTCACGCCTAACGCCTCACTCGACGGTCACGTCGGTAGGCACTATCCCATCAAAATGCTTGCGCTGATAATTCCACGGAATCTGCGGCTGCACGCGCCCGGTTTCATCAGTGGCGCGCGCCATGATTTGATACTGGCCGGGTTTATCGACCTCCCACAGCCACGACCAACGCACCCACAGCCAGCGCTCGACAGGTTCTTCAAGGTGCGCGTCGTGCCAGGTCTTGCCGCTGTCGACGCTAACTTCCACGCGTTTGATCATGCCCATGCCGCTCCACGCGCGGCCCTGCACTTTATGCGAGCCGCGCTCCAACGGGCTATCTTCATCCAGCGGATTCAAAATAATGCAGCGCACGCCCATCGACGTGATCATTTCTTTTTTGGGGTCGTCGGGGCCTTCGCCATAGGTGAAGTAGTGGTGCTGGTAATAACACTGCGGCAGGTGATCGAGCACTTCGATTTGCTCGAGCCACTTCACCCACCAGTTGCCGCTCCAGCCCGGCGTCACCACGCGCACCGGCGCGCCGTGGATGTGGGTCAGCCACTCGCCGTTCATCGACCACGCCAGCAGCGTGTCCGGATGCAGCGCCTTGACCATCGGCATGCCTTTTTCGTAATTGATCACGCCGGGGTCGACCAGTTTAAAATCCGAGCGGCCGACCGAGCGGTACTGCACCGCGAGATCGGGCTGGCCGCGGTCGAAGCCCCGAAAGCGCACCGACACCGCGCCGGGTTTGATGCCCGCTTTTTTGAGCACTTCGGCCAGCGGCACACCGGTGAATTCGCCCGCGCTCACCGCGCAAGTCGTGGTGGATTCGTTGCTAATCGCATCGCTGCTGGGCACGGCGTTGGTTTCGCGCTGCGCCGCACGCGCTTGCATGTCTTGCTGGTTGATGCGCGAGGGCTTTTTCGCTTTGCGTTGCTGATAATCGAAAAACCCCGCGTCGTTGCCCGCGCATTCGGTCACCGCACGCACGGTACGGCCGGGGAATTTCATCAGATCCTTCAACGACATCTCGAAAGGCCGCTCGACCAGACCGCCGATTTGCAACACCCAGTCATCGGGGTGTATCGGCTCCGGCACTTCGAGTTGGTTCACCACGTAATAAGCGTCGGTGGGCGTGAGCAGGCCTTCGAGCTGGGTCACCGGTGAGCGGCCGTTGATCACGCGCCCTTGCGCATCCTTGCCCGCAGCGATCGCCGCGCGCTTGCGGTCGGGCCAGCCCATGACCCAATCGCCTTCGATTTCTGGTCTTGCCATGAGAGTTTCCGTTATGAGATTCGAGTCGAGCGTTTAGCGCCGAGAGTCGAGAGCGAGCGTCAACGAAACCGTGCGGCTCGGGTTACCCTCACCGCCGGACGCCGGACGCTAAGCTCCGCGCGGCGGCACCGTACGCTCATCCTTCCAACACCGCCACCACCTGCCCTTCCGCCACCGGGTCTTTTTCTTTAACCAGGATTTCCTTCACCTCGCCGGCGTCTTCGGTAATGACTGGTATTTCCATTTTCATCGATTCGATGACAATCAGCGTGTCGCCCGATTCAACCTTGTCGCCGGGCTTGGATTTCAACTGCCACACGGTGCCGGTGATTTCCGATTTCACTTCGATACGCGCCATTTCCGCCCCTGTCCCTGTCCGCTGGTTCACAAAGGGCATAATTATATCGCGGCGCGCGTGGCGAGGCGGCACGCCTATTGCGCTCATTGTGTGGCCCTGACGCAGCGCTTACCATATGAGGCCTTTTACCTACCACCATGGGACCGCCCCGCATGACACTCACGCAACCGTTGGGCTTGGCGCTCGCGCTAGTCGTGGCTGCCCTCGCCTTGCCGGCCGCCGCGCAATCGCCCGCCAAACCCGGCGCCGCGCGCAAGCTGATGCCGGTGGATGAGGGCGCGGCCGATCCGTCATGGGTGCAGTTTCGCGCGTGGCTGCAAGAGGCGTTGCGGCGCGGCGACCGCAAAGCGCTGGTGAGCATCCTCGATGCCAATATTTTGAATCCGCTGGAAGCACCGCGCGGTGTCGCGACTTTTCGCAAAATCTGGGATGTGGAAGGCCGAGATGAAAAGTTGATGCACGATTTGCCCGTGCTGATGCAATTGGGCAGCGTGTGGTACCAGCCCAAGAACGGGCCGCGCATGCTGTGCGCGCCGTACGTGCCGATCAAGTGGCCGCTCGATGATGTCGACCCCTACAACAGCGGCGCCATTGTGGTGAAAGAGGCGCTGGTCAAAGACCGCCCGTCGCACGGCGGGCAAACCATCGGGCGCTTAAGCTACGACATCGTACCGGTGCGCGACTGGGAAGTCGCCGACCGCGAGGAGCGCTTGCAACAACGCTGGGTCAGAATCCGCCACGGCGGCTTGAACGGCTACATCCCCGAGGAGCACATTCGCAGCGCGATCGAATATCGCGCGTGTTTTGGCAAGACCGGCGAAGGCTGGCGCATGATGGAATACGTGCTGGGCATAGAATATCTCGGTGGCTAAAATGCACGCAGCCGCAAAGGAGCATCAATGACCAACGACAAGTCACAAACCGATCTGCGCCGCACGCAACGCATTGCTTTAACACCCAAGGCCGAGTTATCCGACGGTGTTACCTCCTACAAAGCGATCATTCAAGATGTCAGCGACGAAGGTTTGCTGTTGGTGTGCACGCGCGCGTTTAAACCCGGCCAGCGGTTGCGACTGAAGTTTCAGTTATTCGATGGCCCCATCATCGAATGCGTGGTCGAAGTGCGGCACAGTAACGATTTGGGCACGGGTGTCGAAATCGCCACGATTTCCAAGGCGGATCAAAACGCTTATACGCATTACATCCAAGAATTTGTGGCCCAGCGGCTGCGCCGCAAACCACTGGGACGCCTATAGGAAATTTAAAAAAATAAATTAAATCAAATAGTTACGTTAATTCGTGTTAGGACAAGCTGTAGCCGGGCCGCACCCGGCACGGCGGTTGTCATCAACAAAACCGAGGAGGGGTAATGAAAAGCCTGTTTCAACGACAATGGATGGTCGGCGTAACCTGCGCGGCCACGCTGCTGGGCGCGAGCGCCGAGGTTATCGCCCAGCGCGACGCGCAAAGCTTCCCCACGCGCCCGGTGCGCATGATCAACCCCTACACACCGGGCGGCTCGGTCGATCTGGTGGGACGCGCCTTGGCGCACGGCCTGACGGAAATCTGGGGCCAGCAAGTCATCGTCGATAACCGCCCCGGCGCCGGCACGCAAATCGGCACCGAGATCGTGGTGCGCGCGGAGCCCGACGGCTACACCATGATGGTGACCAGCTCGGCGATTTCGATACTCACCAGCATCTACCGCAAAATGCGCTTTGATCCCGCGAGCGATTTGAGCACCGTGGCGCAAATCGCCAACTCGCCGGGCCTGCTGGTGGTGCATCCCAGCGTGCCCGCGAAAACGGTGCAAGAGCTGATCGCACACGCGCGCGCGCGGCCGGGCGAGCTCGCCGGCGCGTCGTCCGGTGTCGGCACCACCACGCACCTGCATCTGGAGATGTTTAAACACGCCGCCAAGGTCAACATCCTGCACGTGCCCTACAAGGGCGGCGCGCCGGCGTTCGCCGATTTGATCGGTGGACAAGTGCAACTGTTTTTCAATACGCCCGGTACGGCGCTGCCGCACATTAATGCCGGCCGGCTGCGTCCGCTGGGCATAACCAGCGCCAAACGCGCCGATTACTTGCCCGACATCCCCACCATCGCAGAAGCCGCGCTGCCCGGCTTCGAGGCCTACCTGTGGTATGGCATCTATGGCCCGCAGACGCTGCCGCGGCCGTTGATCCAACGCTGGAACGAGAGCATTAACCGCTTTCTCAAATCCGCGGCGGGGCGCGAACATTACCGCCGTGCGTACATGGATATCGTCGGCGGCACGCCCGAAGCATTCCAGAAATATCACCTGGCGGAAATCAAACGCTGGAGCGAAATCGTGAAAGCGGCGGGCATTCAGCCCCAATAAACGCTCACGCTGACTTACAGGAACCGCACATGCACTGGCTCATCAAATGCCGCGCCAAGCCGGCGATCGACGAACTGCGCGCCGCCACCTTACCGGCACACACCAAATTTCTCGACGGCTACGCAAAAGAGACTTGGTACTCCGGCCCGATTTTCACCGACGACAACAAAAATGCTCTCGGCAGCCTGCGCTTGATTGAATTCCCGGATCGCGAAGCGGCCAACACCTACATCAATGCCGACCCTTACACCAAGGCCGGCATTTTTCAATCCATCGCCATCGAACGCTGGATGCCGCGCCTCGAAGTCAGACAACGCGACTACCCGCGCAAACCGGACACCCTGCAGTTTGTGATCCACGCGCATGATCAAGCGGACGGCAGCGCGCGCCGCGCGCCGCTACGCGAGGCGCATGAAGCGTATTTGAAGCGGCACGAGGGAATCTTCATCGCCCGCGGGCCGCTGCTCGATGACGCAGGCGAACGCAGTATCGGCAGCCTGATCATGCTCGATGTCGCCAACAAAGCCGAAGCCGAAGCGTTTTGGGCCAACGAGCCGTTTAACCGCGCGGGGGTTTATGAATGGGTGACGATGGAACGGTGGCGGTTTGGGCATGTGTAGCGCTTAACGGCCTCGCGGCCATTGCCGTGGATTGCGCGCATCATGCAACACGGCTAGCACATGCACGAGTTCACCGCGCACGACATAAAACGCGCCATAGGGAAATCGCGGCAGTAGTGCCCGTCGCACGCCAGGGATTACTTCGGCATACAGCAGTGGCGCTTGCTCTAGCCGCTTAAGCTGCAATTCCAGCGCGGCGACGAACTCGTCACCAAGACCGGGGGTTTGGGTTTCGTACCACGCCTGGGCTTCGCCGGTCTCGCGCACAGCGCGCGGCGAAAACTTCAGGCGGTACGCCATGAACCGTCTTTAAGACGCGCCCTTACTTCGTCCCACGCATAACCTGCGTCGGGATTCGCCTCGAATTCTTTTAAGCGCGCTTCGAGTTCGGCTTTGAGCTCGGGCGAAATCTCGACGGCCTCGGGCACTGCTGCCACACTGTCCCAAATAAGCTCGACGAGCTTGATGCGCTCTTGCACCGGCAGCTCAAGAATTTCTGCTACTGAAATATTGCTCATACGAATATTGTAATCGGTTTGGGACAGCGCGAAGGCGGCGAACTACAGTTGCGGTGGAATACCTGCAATAAAAACGCGATTAAATGAATTACATACAGCAATTCCGATAGATAGCGACGCCACACGCTGAAAACCAGCCTTTAGGAGAACCGTGCTCCTCGTCAGCCCCATCTTCGGGCTACCTCGCCAACCTCACCACCTCCCCCATCCTAACCGCCTCCTCAATCGCCAACGTCACCTCCAAATTACTGCGCGCCTCCTGCGGCCTTGTGAGCGTGCAGGGTTTGCCGGTGGCGACATGATCCAGCCAGTTACGCGTCTCGTTCGCGAGCGGGCCCCAGAACTCGCCCTCGGCCCAGTCGCCGGGCGCGCTGCTGCCGAGGAAGGCCATGTTGACTTTCACTTCCGGCAGATAAATGTGCGGAATGCTTTTGTTGGTATAGAGCAACTGCTCCATGTGATCGTCGTCGATCAGCAGCACGCCGTCCTTGCCGATGATTTCGATGCGCGCGCAATAGCCCAGCGACGGGTAATGCTCGGGCAGCGCGGAACTGACGTTGCAGCTAACCAGCGCGCCGTCGTCAAGGGTTAACACCGCTTGCGTGACATCATCGCAGTCGTAACCCGCCTCGCGGATCACGCCGCCTTGCCCTCGTGCCCACACTTCGCGCACCGGGTTGCCCGGCAGCCACCAGTTGACGAAGTCGATAAAGTAGGTGAGCGAATCCACCACCGGCGTGGCGTGCGGGTCACGCTTTAGCTGCGCAAACACTTGCGCGCGCGAGTTGTAAATGCGCAGCGACAGGCCAGTGACAGTACCCAGCCGCCCTTGTGCGATTTGCTCCTTGGCGAGCAAATAGCGCCGCTTGAAACGCCGGCTGTAGCCCACGTGCAGGCTGCCGGCGGATTTTTCCAGTGCGCGCAAAATCGCATCGGCATCTTCGAGTTTTAGCGCGATGGGTTTTTCCACCAGCACCTTCTTGCCGAGTTCGAGCGCCAGCAAAATTGCTTCGGTGTGCTGATGCTCGCTGGTGGACACGATCACCGTGTTCACCGACGGGTGCGCGATCGCTTCACGGTTGCTAGCCGCGACGAATTGCGCGCCGGCTTTTTCGGCAAGCGCCTGCGCGGCATCGCGATTCAAATCCGACACCGCGATGAAATTCACCGCCGGGTGTTGCGATGCCAGCCGCGCGCGCATGGTGCCGATGCGGCCCGCGCCGATGACGGCGATGCCGAGGGGTTGGCGTTGATACGTTTTTTCTTGCGTCATATCGAAAATAAAATATTGAATAAAATCAAATACTTACGTTGACCCACTGAGAGCGAAGTTTTCAGCGATAATCTTGCGTCACGTCGTCTTAACCGCTACACCACGCCATCGTTTCGGCGTGTCGCGAATCGCCGCTCTGTGAAGGAACCATCATCATGCTGAAAATCTGGGGACGCAATACCTCGTCGAACGTACAAAAAGTGCTGTGGGCACTGGGCGAAATGCAACTGCCGTTCGAACGCATCGACGTCGGCGGCGCGTTCGGCAAAACCAAGGACGAGTTTTATCTCGCGATGAATCCGAATTCGCTGGTACCCACACTGGAAGAGGAAGACGGCTTCACGCTGTGGGAATCGAATTCGATCATTCGCTATCTAGCCGCCAAGCACACCAACCGCACGCTCGAACCCGCCGATCTCAAGACGCGCGCGCTGGCGCACAAGTGGATGGATTGGCAACTCTCGGTGATGGGCCCGGCGATCACGCCGGTATTCTGGGGGCTGATCCGCACCCCGGCCGAGCAGCGCGACGCCAAGGCGATCGAGGCGGGCAAGGAAAAAACCGTTGCGGCCGCGAAGATCATGGATGAGCAATTGGGCAAGACGGCGTACCTCGCCGGGAATGAGTTTTCTTACGGCGACATCCCCGTCGGCATCATGATCTATCGCTACATGCAGTTGATTCCCGAGCGACCGTCTACGCCTAATCTCGATCGTTGGTATGCGGCGGTTTGCGCGCGGGCGGCGTTTAAGGGACAAGTGGCGGTGGTGCCGTTGTCGTAGTGTTTTGTCGAAAGCTGCCGGGTCCCTGAAAGCGGCGCGCACCCACTACCGTCGTTCTAGCGAAGGCTGGAACCCAGGCGGTAACCTGCGCCGCAGGCGCAAAAGTTAGTAGGGTGCGCACCGCGCACGCAGACACGCCGATAACGCGTGCGCGATGCGCGCCCTACGGCCTTGTGCACGCAGTTTAGACATAAGTTTTGCATTCGTAACTCGAGTGACTGGCACACGTAAATCGTGCAAACGACGGCTAGGATGGTGCCCCCCCCCCTCGACCTCCAAGCCCACCGCGGTGCGCGCGGGCTATTGCCGGAGAACACGCTACCCGCATTCGCGCGCGCGTTGTCGATCGGCGTTACCACACTGGAACTCGATTGCGCGATCACGCGCGATGGCGTGGTGGTGGTGAGTCATGATTCGACCTTGAATCCCGAAATCACGCGCGACGCAGGCGGCGCGTGGATCACGCGCAACGATTTGCCGATAGCGCAGCTTACTTTCGAAGAACTGCAGCGCTTCGACGTCGGCCGCATCGACCCCGCATCGGAATACGCGAAACGTTTCCCGCATCAGCAGCCCATCGATGGCACACGCATGCCCAAGCTCGCCGACGTGTTAGCGCTCGCGCGCAAAGCGCGTAACGACACGGTGCGCTTTAACATCGAAACCAAGATTTCGCCGCTGCACCCCACACGCACGGTCGGGCCGCAGGCATTTGCACGCACGCTGATTGCCGTGATCGAACAGCACCGACTCGAAGCGCGCGCGATCATCCAATCCTTCGACTGGCGCACGCTCGTCGTGGTGCAGCGCGAAGCGCCGCGCATCGCCACGGCTTATCTGTCGGTGCAGCAAGCGTTTGAGGACACGATCCTCGCTCGCGAAACCGCTTCGCCGTGGAACGCGGGTTTGCATGTGCGCCAATTTGGCGGCTCGGTGCCGCGCATGATTCGCGCTTTATCTGGCAACGCGGTGGAAACAATTTGGTCACCGCATTTCAACGATGTCGATGCCCCGGCGATCGGCGAAGCGCACACGCTCGGCCTCAAAGTTGTGGCGTGGACGGTCAACAGCGAAGCCGAGATGCAGCGCATGCTGGCGCTCGACGTCGACGGCGTCATCAGCGATTACCCCGATGTGCTGCGGCGTGTGGCGGGTGAGGCGGGCTATGCGCTGCCTACGCCAACGCCCAGCGAGGTTCACTTATAAGTGATTGATTTTATTGAATTTTTTAAATATTTTTCTACCGCCTGATGCGGGCTGCGCGGTTGCGGCGGCGGAATATACCGCCAAGCGTAAACTACAAAATAACCGTTCACCCTTCGACGAGCTCAGGGCGAACGGCCATGATCTATCGCGCCTTGCGTCACCTTACTTCATCGGCGAAAACGCCGTAGGCCGCAATATCGTGGTCGTCACTTGCGCGACGATCGGCCCATTCTTCTCACTCTCGCCGAACACGCGCGCGCGATCCGGGTCTTTACCGAACGCGTCGAACTTTTCCACGCGCTCGCTCATGGTTTCCCACGCCAGCATGTAAATCAGCTGATGGTCGTTGCCGCCCATGGCGTTGCGCCAATAACCCACTTGCCTGAAGCCGAACTTCTTGAACGCGCCGATCGTAAAATTACCAAAGCGGTCGGTGATGTTCTGGATTTTTTGCGGCATCGCCTCATACTCGCGCAACTCAAAAAAATACGGCGCGCGGCTTGAGGCATCCGGGCCATAGGCTTCGCCCTTGTCGATCTGCGAGTACGGCGTCGGCTCCATCAACTGGTTGTAGACGCGATTCACCAGCGGGCCATTCTTCTCCGACTCCGCCCACACCTTGGCGCGCTCCGGGTCGTTGCGCCACTTGGCGCTTTTTTGCGTGCGTTCTTCGTAACTCTCCCAGCCCCAGATGTAGACAACTTGGTTGCTCCTCTCGCCCAGCATCGGCGTCCAAAAGCCGATCAAGCGAAAGCCATACTCCTTCCACTTACCCACGGTAAAGCCGCCGAAGCGTTCGAGAAGTGCCGGCAATTTTCCGGGGGCCACATCGTAGCGACGCAGTTCGTAGAGCATGATGCACCTCGTGTGTGAAGTTGGGGGGGCGGAAACTATAGCATGCAGCGATGGGAATCGATTGTTAAGCCCGCGGCTCCGCCACAAACACCGGAATCTTGCGCGTGGTCTTCGTCTGATAATCCGCATACGGCGGATACGCGGCCACGGCCAGCGCCCACAGCCGCGCGCGTTCATTGTCATCCGTGACTTCGCGCGCGCGCATCGGTTGCACCACGCTCAGATCGCGAATGTCCACCGCCGGGTTCGCGCGCAAGTTATGCACCCACACGGGGTCTTGCGGCGCGCCGCCTTGCGAGGCGATCAGCACGTAATTGGCACCGTCCTTAACGCGCATCAACGGTGTTTTACGCACCGCGCCGGATTTGTTGCCGGTGTGGGTGACGATGATCACCGGCAAGCCGGTGTCGCGCAGCGTGGTGCCTTGGGTGCCGCCGCTTTTTTCGTAAAGGTCGACTTGTTCGCGCACCCAATCGCGCGGGCTGGGGATGTACTGGGCCATGGTGTCTCCTTGTATCTCTCGTTTACGTGCGTAGCAAATCGATCAACACTGACACGTCGGGAATCGTATCAAGTTGCTCGCACAGCTCGACCATTTTTTTCTGTTTATCCGGCGCGATGCGCCCCGCGACCAGCTTATAAAATTTCTCCACCACGTCATTCATATGCACCGGGTTATCCGCGTCACCGCGCGCCTTGCCCCAGGCCGACAACACCGTGCCATCGGTCAATTCGATTTCCACTGGGTTGCCTTCGACGTAGCCTTTGCCGTCGAGTGCCGCGTCGCGGGTGATGCTGATGCGTTTAATCACGTCCAGCACTTTGGGGTCGCGGATCTTCTGCTCGGTGAATTGCCCGGTAAATACGTCGTTTTCGAGCAGCATGATGGCGGCGACGAAATACAAGTTGAGTTGCGCCGAGGTAATCGTTGTCGGCGTGTACGCCCACGCGACGTTTTGCAAATAGCCTTTGCCCAGGCGGATGCGCAGTTGTTTCACCTGCTCCACCGGGATCGGGCGTCCTTTTCGCAAATGGCGGATCGCTTCGAGCGAGCCGTGATTGGGCGCGCGCGTCGCCCACATCTTAAAGCGGATTTTTTCGGTGTGATAGTTGCGGCCCCAGTCGAGTGTGATCTGGTCAAGATCGTACGTCGCAGGCCGTTGGTTGCCGGTGTGCGCGGCGCAGAAGCCGCCATACTCGGCCTCGAACACGTTGGGCGCGTTGGTAAAGCCGTTTTGCGCGAGCAGCGCGGCGAAGGTGCCGGCGCGCGCCGCTTGACCCGCAAGCAGCCGTTTGCCCATGCCGCCATGGTGCGTGAACATCAGGCTCGCAGCTTGCTGGCCGGCATGCCCCAACGCGTGCACCAATTGATCCGCGCTTAACCCCAGCGCGCTCGACGCGCTCGCCACGGAAGCAAACGTGCCGAACAAACCGGGGCCGTGAAAGCCCAGCCCCTCGTGCGGCACGCGCCCGACGCAATTGCCCACGCGCGCGGCGGTTTCCACGCCCAGCACGATGGCGTTGATCAGGTCCGCGCCACTTAGCTTGCGGCCTTGTTTGGCGAGATGCGGCGCCATCGCCAGCGCCGAGCTTAGTGTGACCGAGCCGTTGTGGCCGCCCGGCCCCACGTCGTCGAGCTCAAACGCGTGCACCGCGGTGGCGTTGACCATCGCCGCCGTCGGCGCGGACAACGCCAGTGGCGCGCACCACACCGCCACATCGCCCGGTGCCTCCATCGCTTGCGCGGTGGCACGCAGCCGCTCGCTCCACGGCAGCGTGGTACCGTAGATGCCGACGCCCAACGTGTCGAGCACCAGCAGCTTGGCGAACTGCACCACCGATTTCGGTAGATCGCTGAATTTACTGCCGGCGATGTGTTCGGCCAGTTGTCGTGTTTGTGGTCCTTCCATGCTTACTCCTGGATGAGTAGGTAATGGATCAAACTATCGATATGCGATTATAGTCGCGCATGTTCAACTACCTTCAATCGCGCATACGCGGCACCGCCGTTACCGGCCCCGGCCAGCCGCCGCGCGGGTTGCTGCCGTTTTACTGGCATTTTGTGCGTCAGACCAAGGCCTGGTACGGCGCGATGTTCGCCACCAGCCTGGCCGTGGCGCTGATCGACACCGTCATTCCGGTGTTCATCGGCAAGCTGGTATCGCTGATGGAAGCGGCCGACCGCCACGCGGCGCTCGCGCGCGAAGCGCCGCTGTTGATCGGCATGGTGGTGCTGGTGCTGCTGGTGCGGCCGATCGTGCTGCTCGCCGATATCGCGGTGCGCCAAAACGTCTTGCTGCCGGGCGCGACCAGCCTGATCCGCTGGCAAAGTCATTGGCATGTGGTGCGGCAAAACTGGTCGTTTTTCCAGAACGATTTCGCGGGGCGCATCGCGCAGCGCGTGATGCAAACCGCCAATGCGCTGCGCGAGAGCGTGATGTCGGCGATCCGCGCGGTGTGGTACATCGTCGTCTACGGCGTCACGGCTTTTGTGCTGATGGCGCTGGTCGATTGGCGCCTCGGCGTGCCGACGTTGCTGTGGTTTTGCGCCTACCTCTTTTTCTTGCGCTACTTCGTGCCCAAACTGCGCGATCTGGCCAAAGCCAGTTCCGAAGTGCGCTCGCTGGTGATGGGGCGCGTGGTCGATAGCTACACCAATATACTCACGGTGAAACTGTTTGCGCGGCTCGCCGACGAGGATGCGTACGTGCGCGAAGTGATCGACGAACATCAGGCCGCGATCGGCAAGCACATGCGGCTGATCACGCAATTCATGTTCTGGCTCTCGACGATGAACGCCCTGCTGTTAACCAGCACCGCGGCCATCGGCATTACGCTGTGGGCGCAAGGCGTGGTGAGCGCGGGCACAGTGGCGACCGCGCTGCCGCTGGTGTGGCAAATCGCCAACGTTGCGGGCTGGGTGAGCTGGGAAGTCACTGGCATATTCGAGAACATCGGCGTGGTGCAGGAGGGTATGCAAACCATCGCCGTGCCACTGGCGGGCGTGGACAAACCCTGCGCGCGTGAACTCACGCCCACGCGCGGCGAAATCCGCTTCGAGGATGTGTCATTTACCTACGGCAGGCAGGACGCACACGCGGTGCTCGATCACGTGAGCTTTACCATCCGCCCCGGCGAGCGCGTGGGCCTGGTCGGGCGCTCGGGCGCGGGCAAATCGACGCTGGTGAATTTGCTGCTGCGGTTTTACGAGTTGGAGCAAGGCAAAATTTTTATCGACGGCCAGGATTTATACGGCGTCACGCAAGAAAGCCTGCGCGCGGCGATCGGCATGGTGACGCAGGATACGTCGCTGCTGCATCGCTCGATTGCAGCCAACATTCGCTACGGCAAACCGGGCGCCACCGACGAGCAAGTGCAGTCCGCCGCGCACAAGGCGCAAGCGCATGATTTCATCATCGGGCTGCAGGATTGGACCGGCCGCAAGAGCTACGAGGCGCACGTCGGCGAACGCGGTGTGAAGCTTTCCGGCGGCCAACGCCAACGCATCGCCATCGCGCGCGTGGTGTTGAAAGACGCGCCGATACTGGTGTTAGATGAAGCCACCTCCGCGCTCGACAGTGAAGTGGAACTTGCGATTCAAGAACAACTGCTAGGCTTGATGGAAGGCAAAACCGTGATCGCGATTGCGCATCGCTTATCGACCATCGCGCGCATGGATCGGCTGATTGTTTTGGACGCGGGACGCATTATCGAACAAGGGTCGCACGAGGAATTGCTGCACCTGAACGGCCATTACGCAAAGTTGTGGCGGCACCAGTCGGGCGGGTTTTTGGCGCCTGATGGGGTGGCGGTTGAAACGGCGGAAGACACGCCTGGGGCAGACGTCGCCGAGGAAATTCATGATGCGGTTACGCCGGAGCCGGCTACGGATGATACGCCGGTGGTGACGCGCGCTTAGGCCACAAGATTTCGCGCAAAGCGTCTGATACTATCGCCACTGTCAATCTGAGGATAACCATGAAACTGCTCGGCTCCCCCACCAGCCCCTACGCGCGCAAGGCACGCATCGCGCTGATCGAAAAAAACGTCGACTGCGAGTTCGTGCCCGACCGGCCGGCAAACCCCGGCACGCAAGTGCCCAAATACAACCCGCTGTCCAAAGTGCCGGTGCTGGTGCTGGATAACGACAAAGGCATGATCGATTCCTCGGTGATCGCCGAATACTTCGACGGCATCGGCGGCGGCGCGAAGTTGATCCCACAAGAATTCAACGCCCGCATCGCAGTGCGCCAATGGGAAGCGTTGGGCGACGGCATCACCGATGCCATTGTGGCGTTGACACACGACTCGCGCTACACACCCACGTGCGAGGTGAGCGCCGACTGGTACCAAAAGCAACTTAAAAAAATCGAAAACGGCCTGGCCGCCGCGCAGCGCGATATCGGCGCCAACGAATTTTGTTACGGCAACGCGTTTAGCCTCGGCGACATTTGCATCGGCATGGCGCTGGGTTATCTTGACCGCGCCTACGCCCAATACGATTGGCGAGCCAAGTATCCGGACCTGAAACGCTACGCCGATAAACTGTTTGCGCGGCCGTCATTCGCGCAAACAGCGGCGAACTAAATGAAAATTGTAAGTTATTGATTTTATTGATTTTTTTAAATAGTCTAAGCCATCGTAGCAGCACTGCCGAGCCCGCTCGCGGACGGTGCGCCGCCAAAAGAAAAACCGCGCTGGCAAAGCCAGCGCGGTGAAGGACGCAACCTACTAAGGAGGAGGGGGGGTCGGTTGCGTTAGAAGAAGTGTCCCACGGCCACGCCGATTTGTCTGTGAACTGCATCACAACGCGGCAAAATCGGTTTAGGCTGCGGCAACGCCCGGTCATTTGACATTGGCCCCAAAGGCCGCACAATACGCGTCGTCGCGATTCAGCACGCAACTTTTTACGGATTCCCCGGATACCCCGAAAGCTACGACATGAGCAAACTACTCGACGCCATCCGCGAGCGCCGCAGCGATCGCCACTTCGCCCCCAACAAGCCGCTGGAACCCGAAGTCGTCCAGACGCTGCTCGAAGCGTTCCGCTGGGCGCCTTCCTCCAATAACCGCCAGCCGTGGCGCATCGTGATGGCGTCCAGCCCAGAAGCCCATCGCATTTTTGACGACGCACTTTCCGCCGGTAACAAGCAATGGGCGCCGGTGGCGCCGCTTAAACTGGTCATCATCGGCGTGCCCGAAGAGCAGCCGGAAAGAAACGGCACGCAAAATTATTTGCTCGACGTGGGCTTTGCCATGGAAAACATGATGGTGCAAGGTTATGCCATGGGGCTCACCATCCACGCCATGGCGGGCTGGGACTACGACAAAATCGTCAAGGGCTTTAACATCCCCGCCAGCGCCAAACCGGTGGCGCTGATCGCCGCGGGCTATCGCGGCCGCGTCGAGGACTTGATCGAGGAAGTGCGCGCCAAGGATTTGAAACCGCGCACGCGCAAGACGGTCGGCGAATTTACCTACACCGATAACTACGGCGCGGCGTTTAAGTAGCCGCGATAGATAAAGGCGCCGCCTTCGTTCCGCCGTGTTCACGGTGCGATGATGACGGCTTGGTAATCGAAGTAGCCATCGTTGGCGGTGACTCGTCGCGTGGGCATCGGTTACCTAAAAATCGATTGCCACAGAGAGGTCTCAGGGGAACCAAAAAGCGAGGACCAGCTTCCCTGAAGAGTGGCCTATGATAACGTGATTCTTTCCGGCCTCTTACCGGCCGCTTGAGCTAGCCGACTATCGGCATGGCGCTTACCGCGGCGTTCCGGGCGTTGCCCCTATCGCACTAATGCACTCGCGCATACTTGTTGACCTTGCCCAGGCTGGTCAGCCCCACGTATACATTGCCCGCCGAGTCGATGCCCATGCCGTGCACCGGCGGCACTTCCCAGCGCGCGAGCACCGCGCCGTTGCCATCGCGCACGCTGACCACCGGTTTGCTGCTGTCGGTGGCCTGCTCGACGAGATAGAAAATGCCGTTGTTGTCGAGCGCCATGTCGTTGGGCCCGCCCATGCCGGTCCACATGCCCTTGAATTGACCGTCGGGCGTAAAAATCTGCACGCGCTGGTTGGCGCGATCACTCATGTAAATAGTGCCATCGGGCGCGATCGCCAGGCTGTGCGGCAAATGAAAATCGCCGGGCGCACTTTTACCGGGCTGCCCCCACGATTGGATCAGCTCCCCATCCTTGCTGAAGCGATGCACGCGGCTGTTGCGGTAACCGTCGGTCACATACAAATCGCCCGAGGGGCCGGGCAGTATTTCCGTCGGGTGATTAAACGGCCCCGCCGCGCGCAACGGCAAGTTGTGCCAATCCTCGCAGCCGGTATCGGAATGCTGCCCGCGCGTGCCAAGCTGTTTCAACAATTTGCCCTCCAGCGTGTAGATCATCGCCACGTTGTCGGTTTGATCGGTGAGGTAAACCACGTCGTTGACGATCTTGAAGCCGTGCGCGCGTTTGAATAGCCCCGCGCCCCATGAACTGACAAATTTTCCGTCCGCATCGAATATCAGCACCGCCGGATCCTTGCGTTGAAACACATAGAGCCGGCGCCGCGCATCGGTGGCGACGCGGCTGATATTGCCGAAGGTTTCGCCCGCGGGCAGCTTGGCGAAATCCTCGATCAGTTCGTAGGTGTATGCGCCGGATCCGACTTTCATGTGACACCTCCATGGCGTGAGAGTGGGTTGGCTACCAAAAATTGCAACGCCGGATGCCGGCGTATGCACAGTATGCCCCGGCGCACGATGCGCGTGAAGATTGGCCGCGGCGAATTATTTTCGGCGCACCGGCGCGCCCAGCGCCGCGCCCGAATCGACGACGATCACCTGCCCGGTCACCGCATCCGCGCCCTCGATCAGCCACACCACCGTGGAGGCGATGTCTTCGGGGTTCACACGGCGCTTTAACGGCGTGGAATTGGCGAAATTAGTGAATTGCGCTTCGTATTTTTCCTCGCCCAGGTGTTCGCGCCACCAGCGGCCCGTCACCATCGCCGGGCACACCACGTTGGTGCGTATCTCCGGCCCGAGATTGCGCGCGAACGACAGGCTCATCGCGTTCAAGGCTGCCTTCGACGTCGCATACGCCACTGAACTGCCGGTGCCGCGCAGCCCCGCCCCCGAGGAAATATTGACGATGGCGCCGCGCCCGCCCGCTTTCATGTGCGGCACCACCGCGCGCGTCATCTGCCACGGCCCCACCACGTTGATGCGATAGACGTTAAGAAAATCATCCCCCGAGAGCGCTTCGAGATCGGCATGGTCGGCAAACTTGGTGGTGCCCGCCGAATTGACCAGCGCATCGATGCGCCCCCACTTGGCCATCGCCTCCGCGGCCATGCGCCGGCAATCCGCGTCTTGCGCCACATTGGCCTTGCATAGCAGCGCCTGGCCGCCGGCCTCCTCGCACGCTTGGGCCACCGCCTTGGCGTTATCGGCGCGGCTCGCGTAGTTGATCACGATGTTCCAGCCGCGGCGCGCCAGCATCACCGCGCTCGCCGCACCGATGCCCGAACCCGACCCCGTAATGATTGCAACATTGCCTTTCATGCGATTCACTCCCCGTTAAGCCGCGCGCGGCGGCAAGCGCGGCGCCATCGGCCGCGAAAATATCGCACTCTAACACTGCGCGGCGGCAGCGCCCGACATTGACAAGCGCGCGCGCCCTCGCCATCCTGTTGCCGCTACCGTTGAGGAGGCTCTTATGCGACTGGGTATGAACATACCACGCGAACACGCGGACGGCCGCCCCTACAGCGCCGCCGACGTGATGGCGCGGGCACGCGCCATCGAAGCGGCGGGCTTTGACGGCATATGGATGGGCGAGAGCATGAACCGCGGCCGGCCCTCCGTCGACACGCTGGCGGTGCTCGCGGTCGCGGCGGCCGCCACCAGCCGCGTCGAGATTGGGACAGCGGTGCTGCAGGTGCCGCTGCGCCCGCCGGCGGAACTGGCCCTGCGGCTGCTGACACTGCACGCGTTAAGCGGCGGGCGCTTCGTCGCCGGCCTGGGCGCCGGATCCACCAAGCTCGACTTCGATGCCTGCGGCATCGATTACGAAAATCGCTTCAAGCTGTTCGCGGCGGCGCTGCCGCAGGTGCGGCGGCTTTGCAACGGCGAGCAAGTCGGCGCGGCGAACTTTCGCCCGTGGCCGCCGCTGGCGGGCGGCCCGCCTCTGCTGATCGGCGCGTGGGTGAGCGGCATCTGGGTCAAGCGCGCCGCGCAAGACTATGACGGATGGATATCCTCCGGCCGCGCAAACAACCAGTTTCGCACCCTGGCGGAAGGGCTGAAGGTGTATCGCGACCACGGCGGCAAGCGCGCGCTCATCGCCACCGTCGGCATTGACCTCACGGCGCCGAACAAGTCTTTGGCCGACGACGAGCCCTTTAACCTGCGCTGTGGGCCGCAAGAAGCGGCAGCGCGCCTGCAGCAACTGGCCGAACTCGGCATCGACGACGTACTGCTGGTGATGGGCCCGCAACAGTCCGCCGAAGCGCTACCGGCGATACGCGCGCTGCTCAAGCAACACGCGCCTGCGCACTAAGCGAGGGCGGCGCCGACACTTCGGCGCGCGGCCGGCGCCTTGGCGCGTGATTGCGGTCAACGCGTATCGATTTTGATGTGCTCTGCGATGCCTTTTGAGAGCGTGCGCTTTGCGGACACGCACATTGTGCTATTTGGGTTTCCCCAAGATGAATTTCAATCCGTCCAGCGACAATGCGTCAAGCTGCAGTGTTAAAACTCGTGCGCAGAAACAACCCGTCCACGACTGCGGACGTGAGCGCAATCGGCCTTACCATTAATTCGATAAACCCGAGGGTTGCGAAGCACAAAAGCTGACCGCAAAGCCTGCCCCCCCCAGCCGCGTATTCCCAATCAACCCGCCACCATCGCAGGCAAGCGCTTGCGGATGATTTCGGTGGCGTCGGCAACAATGCGCTCGATCAGCTCCGCGCAAGTGGGCACGTCGTGAATCAAGCCTATCACCCCGCTGGAACTCCAGGTGCCGGCATCGAGCTCGCCCTTCTCGAACACCGCGGGTGAGCGCGAACCCGCGGCCAGGTGCTTCATGTCCTCGAACGTCTTGGTCGGGTCGGCGTCAAGCGCAACCAGCTCCTTGGTAATCGCGTTCTTGAACAGGCGCGAAGAATTGCGCAGACGCCGAAACACGAGCTGCGTGTCGAGCTCGGTGCCTCGCACCAGCGCCTGCTTGACGTTGTCGTGTATCCAGCACTCCTGGGTGGCGAGGAAGCGCGTTCCCATGTTGATGCCGTCCGCACCCAGGGCCAACGCGGCGGCAAGCTGACGGCCGCTGCCAATCGCGCCGGAGGCGATGAACGGCACCGAGAGCTGTTCGGCGGCGAGCGGTAGCAGCAGCATGTTCGGTACGTCGTCTTCGCCGACGTGGCCGGCGCACTCGAAACCATCGACACTGATGATGTCGCAACCGAGCGTCTCGGCCTTCTTCGCATGCCGGATGGAGGTGCACTTGTGGATGACCTTGATCCCGGCTTCTTTGAGGATCGGCATGACGCGCTGGGGATTGTTGCCTGCGGTCTCGACGATCTTCACCCCGCTCGCGACGATAGCACGGGCGTAATCCTCATAAGGCACCGGCTTAATCGTAGGCAGGATGGTGAGATTCACCGCGATCGGCTGGTCAGTCATGGTGCGGCACAGCTCGACTTCCTTGATCACTTCCTCGGGCGTGGGCAATGAAAGCGCAGTCATGATGCCCAGTCCACCGGCGTTGGATACCGCGGCGGCGAGCTTCGCGCGGCCGACCCGCATCATGCCGCCGCACACGATCGGATAACGCACGCCTAGCATTTCGGTTACGCGAGTTTTCATCTGTGTTCCTGGTCAGTGACGTGCGCCGAGGGGATAGACATCATGGATTGATCTGCCGTGCCTCAACAGAGGCGTCTTAAGCTTGAGGCTTGTTCAACCCCAGGTGCAAAGCCGCAATTGAAGAGACGGAACATCAGTAGTGTCCCAACGTTAGCGGTCAAGACGGTTATAGGTTAATGAATTTGCTTGAGAAAGTGGCATTTTGTTCTGGTCTCGACTTGAACAGCGAGAACGGGCTTGATGGTCGTTTGCATTGGATTGCAAAGGACCGCCATGTATCAAGGAACGCTGGTGTTTTCGCAAGTGATGGCCTACCTGCCGTTGAGTACGTTTCGCCGTTGCGTGGCGGCTTACGACGGGGAACACAAGGTCAAGGACTTCTCCTGTCTGGATCAATTCCTGACCATGGCGTTTGCCCAGATGACCGGGCGCGAGTCCCTGCGCGACATCGAAGTGAATTTGCGCGCGCGTGCCAAGCTGCTCTACCACATGGGACTTCGCTGCAAGACGGTCTCGCGCAACACGCTCGCCAATGCCAATGCTACTCGCCCGTGGCAGATTTAAGCCGATCTGGCCCAGCACCTGATTGGCATGGCGCGCCCGCTGTATGCCACCGATCCGCTGGCCGTCGATCTGGACGCCACGGTGTATGCCTTCGATGCCACCACCATCGACCTGTGCCTGTCGGTTTACCCGTGGGCGCCGTTTCGTTCCACCAAGGCCGCCATCAAGCTGCATACCCTGCTCGATTTGCGCGGGGCGATTCCCAGCTTCATTCACATTACCGATGGCAAGACTCACGACGTCAACGCACTGGACGAGCTCACCATCGAGCCGGGCGCCTATTATCTGATGGACCGGGGCTATCTGGATTTCCGCCGCCTGTATGCCATTCATCAGGCGCAAGCCTTCTTCGTCACCCGCGCCAAGGGCAACACCCGATTCAAGCGACGTTATTCCCTGCCGGTGGATCGGACCAACACCCCGGTTATTTGCGACCAAACCGGGATGCTGACGGTGTTTTACTCGCGCAAGGATTACCCCAGCGTGCTGCGACGGGTGGTGGCCAAGGACGATACCGGCAAGCGGCTGGTGTTTCTGACCAACAATCTGGCGCTCAAGCCCGAATTGATCGCTGCGCTCTACCGGCAGCGCTGGCAAGTCGAGCTGTTCTTCAAGTGGGTCAAGCAGCATTTGCGTATCAAGGCGTTCCTGGGCACGACCGAGAACGCCGTGAAGACGCAAATCTGGATTGCGGTGTGCACCTACGTGCTGATCGCCATCGTCAAGAAGCGCTTGCATTTGCCGCAGAGCCTGTATGAAATTCTACAAATCTTGAGCTTGAACGTATTTGAGAAAGCACCTTTGCATCAACTACTTATGCCAACGACAGACGAGGCGATTGGGCAAAATCAGCTCCCTCTCCTATGAAAAACGTTGGGACACTACTGACGGAACATAAACAGTTTATCAAGTATCGGGGACGGGATGCGCACTCGGGACCTGAACTATCGCTGTGGCCGGAGTCCTGCGCACAGCGCTCTCGGCAAGGATCCGCATTTTACGCAACGTGCTGCAATTTCCGAAAATGCGGCGAGTTCCGAATATCTCGCTTCGCTTTTCGGGTTTTATGGAAACAATCACCGTGCAGCGCGACTGGTTTAGCGCCCGTCCGTTGAGTAGGGCGCGCAGGCGCCATCGAGTAATGCCGGATCCGGTTGCGGGTACTGCATGATCAGCACTTCAGCACCGTCCGGTCCCGCGTGTGCGTGCGGACCGCCCTCGGCTGGATACGCGAAGGCGATCGATTCGTAAGGCAGGGGCTTGTTGTTGTAAAGCAATGTTCCTGCTGCAACCATCAGGTGCCTTCCGGCGCCGCCGCATTCCGCGGGCCATTGAGCTTTCGCGCCCGGCGGCAAGCGCAACATCCAGGCGGCGAGCCCGTCAGAGTGCGGTTCGACGACCACGTCGAGCGCGGTCTCGATCCTTGATCTCATCGCGTCGGCCGCACTGATGCGAAGATCGTCCTGCCCCTTTAGGATGAAGCGCCGCTTCGAGGGACGGATTGCTTCCTTGACGCCACGATCGGCAAGCATGCACGCCCCGGGGTCGGAGCGGGCGCGCAGGGTAAAGTAGGTGACCCCTTGCCTCTCCGGCACAATCGGGCCGTACGCCGTATACGGATCGGTAAAGTGCAACGCCACCGACTCGACAGGCGTGCGGCCCAGCTTCCCCGCGCCCTCGACGATCACTTGCCACTGTTCGGTCTGGTGATAGTGCGGGTGGGTAATGTTTTCGCAGGCCTGGTGCACGGTGTAGGCCTGTGGCGAGATGCCGACGACCGGTGTTTGCGGCTTCTCCCAAGTGCCGATGAACAGGGTCTTGGTCGCCTTGCCGCCACCCAGCGGCAATGTAATCTCACGCTGCCGCGCGGCGACATCGAGACTGGAAACAACTTGCATGATCACGCGTCCTTTGGGGCGAAAACGATACGGAAGACGCAATCATAGCGCAGGGTTTCCAGATTTGCCCTCCTTCCCCGCTAGTGTAGTGTTCGATGCAAGCGCTATTCGGGCTGCCCGATAGAGTAGAGATGTGGCGCCACCCGATATGCAAAGCTCTCAAAAAATTTCAGGGCTATGGTTAACATCGCCTGCACTTATATCCGGTTGCAGTAGTGTCCGGACGTTGAGTGCCCGAAACGTGCTAATTGGTTGATTGTAAATAAATAACAGATGATTTTTTCTGGTCTCGATTTGAACAGCGTTTTCTCGATTTGCGATCCTGCGAGCAACTCACTCGCAGGAGATATCGATGAACCTGGGCAAACTCGTGTTCGCGCAACTCACGCAGCACATTCCGTTGACGACGTTTCGTCGTTGCGTGGCGCGCTA
>VGIF01000009.1 GCA_016868015.1 Betaproteobacteria bacterium | reverse complement strand
GGGGTACTCAAAAATTTCGACCTCTCAGATCGCGCCAGGATCGACGATTGGCACCTCGGCAATGGTCTGACGACCCCAAAATCAAACTTCAAAATGAGTTTCGTAACAGCCTCGCAGGCAGGAATCCATACGGTGATTCAAATGGCACTGTGTTATGGGTTCCCGCCTGCGCGGGAACGACCCGTATTGGTTGTGAAACCAATCCTACTCGCCAACGCGTTTTCTCAAATCGAACTGCGCGCGACCATCTTCATCACGCGAGCCAACGTCCCCGGCTCCTCAAACCGCCGCAGCAGGTCAAACAGCGCGCGCGTCTCATTCCCCAGTACCGGCGTCACCAGCCCGGCGAACTTCGCTTCCATCCCCGCCCAGCTCATTGGGTTGCCGGGGTTGCCGAGTGCGAGCGGAATATGCTCGCGCAGTTTGCGGCCGTCGGTGAGTTCGACTTCGACAAAGCCTTCGGTGAGCTCGGTGCCGGGTTGTTCGCGCACTTCGCTTTTTTTAATCAGCTCGCGCAGTTGCGGATCACGCAGACGCGTGTCGTTGAAATCGCTTTCCACTGCGGCGTAGCCGGATAGCCCCAACGCGGCGCAGTAGGCGACGCTGAATTTGCCTTCGAGCGGCGTCTGCGGGTTGGGTTTGGCGGCCACCGCTAGCGTCATCGGTGAGGCGCCCAACACGATACGCTGGATCAGCCCCGGCTTAACGTTCGCGCTTAACTTGCGCGCGGCGTCCACGCAGGCGTGCGTGGCTTTGCAACACGCGTACGGTTTGTAGGCATTACGCAGCAGCGCCAAGCCATCGGAAAATTCGGTGGGCTCGATTTTGACCGACTGGTCTTGCACCAACGTGCCGGAGATGCCGTTCTCGGCGTCGAGTAGATGTGTGGCGGCTTCGAAGCCTGCACTGGCCATGTCGGCGGCAAGCATGCCGTCCATCGCGGCTTTGCCCAGGTGAAAGGGTTTACTCATGGTTCCAAACGAGGCGTTAAGCCCGCTCACCGTGGTGCTCGCCACGCCCAGCGCATGCGCGATCTGCCCGCGGTCAAGTCCCAACAACGCGCTCGCGGCCGCCGCCGCCGAAAAGCGCCCGAACACCGAGCTGGGATGAAAGCCCTTGTATTGCAGCTTGCGCCCGAAGCCGCCCGCGCCCAAGCGTGCTGAGATTTCAAACCCGGTGACATACGCCGCCAGCGCCTCGCGTTCGCTCTTGCCGTGCGCCTCGGCTAGGGCCAACGCCACCGCCCACGTCGGCCCGCTGATGTGGCCGGCGCCGTCCAGATGCGTGTCGTCGTAATCCATGCAGTGCACGATGGTGCCGTTGGCGAGTGCCGCCGCCGAGGGCGCGAGCGCGGGGCCTAACAGCATGTGCGCCTTGCCGCCCGCGCTGATTTGGCCCCAGCTTTGCGCGACCTTGCGCACCGCTTTCGCGGCGGGTTCGTTGACTGCGCCCAAGGCGCAGCCGAACCAATCGACCAGCGCCATTTTGGCGGCGTCGAGCACTTCGGGGGCGAGGGTGCGCGTGGGGGTGGCGGCGACGAAGTTTACGGCGGCGTCGGTGATAGGGGTGTTTTGAGTCATCGGACTTCCTTTGAGTTTCCTTCTCAAAAATCGCGACTAGACCACGGCGTCATTCCCGCGCAGGCGGGCATCCCTACGGTGTCGCAAGTGGTACTGTGCTATGGGTTCCCGCCTGCGCGGGAACGACAGAAGTGGTAAACGAGGCTTTCCCTTGCTTTGATGGTGCTTGTTGAATTTTCGTGGTTACTTCTTCATCGCCGCAATTTTCTTTGCCAGCCGCTCGCCGGCTTTTTCGACATCGATCACAAAGCGCTCATGCTCGCATTCACCGACGAGTTCCATTTCATCGAACACTTGCACTTTGAATTTTAAACGCCGGCGATCGACTTCCGCCAATTCAACTTCCGCGCGCACCTTCATGCCTTCGGGCGTGGGCGCGAGGTGTTTGATGTGCACCACGGTGCCGACGGAGTTCTGCCCCGCCGCGAGTAGCGGCGCCACCAGTTTATGGCACGACAGTTCGCAAAACTGCACCATCGCAGGCGTCATAAACACGAACGGCCCGCCGCGCGAGGTGCAGTGTTCGCGAGCGACCGTGAGTTCGCTCACGCCTTTGAGGCCGGGTTTGAGTGCATCCATGGATTCCCTCTCGAAATATTCCAGTTTATTCAGCAAACACTTCTTGCAGTGTACGCAACGTGTCGGCCAAGGTTTTGTCGCTTGCAGCGCCCACTTTCCTGACCAAACGCGTTTTGTCGAGCGTGCGGATTTGGTCCAGTAAGATCAGTCCCGATTTTCGGCGAAAGGTAATGGGTATGCGATAGGGCGCCGGCCTGTTGCCGGTGGTCATTGGCGCCACGATTACCGTGCGCAAATAGTCGTGCATCTCCCGCGGGGACACGATTACGCAAGGCCGCGTTTTTTGAATCTCGCTGCCAACGGTGGGGTCTAGCGCAGCCAGCCAGATTTCACCCCGTTTCACCACGTAAGATCCTTGTCGCCTTCATTGCTAAATTCCGGCCAGACCAGGCCGTCGTCGCGTGCGGCCGCTATGACTTTGCTGGCTTCCGCCCAGCCCTGGCGCGTTTTCTTCGCGGGCTTGCGAATCACGATCGCATCGCTTTCGATTTCAATGTCGACCTCGCCCACATCCATGCCGGTCTGCGCGAGAAACGGTTTCGGAATCAGCACCCCTTGCGAATTGCCCATTTTGCGAATCGATGTCTTCATGCAGCACCCTTAATCAACGGACTAACAATGTTATGCCTTCCGGCGAGGTCGGTCAAGACAATGTTATAACTCGGGATATTTGATAAGCATTTGATTTTATTGGCATTTTTTAAACGTGCTAACTAAGCGACGTCACCGGCACCGCCGCCCCATGCACCGCGCGCGCCGCGTCCGATGCCAAAAATGCAATCACATTGGCCAAATCCGCCGGTGCCACCCACTTCGCCGGGTCGGCCTTAGGCATGGCGGCGCGGTTCTCTGGCGTGTCGATGATCGTCGGCAGCACGCAATTGACGTTGATGTTTTTATCGCGCAACTCGGCAGCCATTGCCTCGGTCATGCGAATTACCGTGCCTTTCGATGCGGTGTAGGCGCCCATTTGCGCCACGCCTTTTTGCGCGGCGAACGCGCCGACGTTTACGATTTTACCGCCGCCCGCAGCGACCATGTGCGGCACCACCGCGCGCACCATGTTAAGCAAGGTGCGCGTATTGATGTCGAACAAAAAATTCCAGTTCTCGTTCGAGGTTTCGTGCACCGCCTCGCCCATGCGAAAACCGCCGGCGATGTTGCACAACACGTCGATGCGTTTGTAGCGCGTGAGCGCGGCTTGGGTGACGCTGGTTGCGCCGGCTGTTTCCAGCAGATTGGCGGGCGCGAATAGACGGCGATCGTTCTCTGCGCCGAATGCCGCTGCAAGAGCGTCGCGTTTGAGATCCACCAAAACCAGATTCGCGCCTTGCTCGGCAAACGCTTGCGCCACGGCTTTACCCAGATTGCCGGCGGCGCCGGTGACGATGACAGTACGGTTGGCGAAGCTCATGGGCCTACTCCTTGCAACGGTGTGAGGTTACCTCGCAATACGCATTCTGCCACGTAAACCCATCGCGCCGCGCCGTTACTGACGTGCCGATCACGCGCGCAAAAAATTGCGCACCACCTCGATAAACCCCTGCGGATTATCCAGCGTGACATGGTGATCCGAATCGTCCACCGTCGCCACTTGCACCTGCGGCGCGCGCGCGTGAATCTCAGCCATCATCTCCGGCGTGAAGCGCGGGCTATGCGCGCCGCCACGGATCACCAGAGCCGGCACTTTGATTTTTTCCCAAAACGGCACGCCTTCGATCTGCGAAAAATTCGCGTACACGCCGCGATCGGACTTGTGCTGCCAGGTACCGTCGGCGTTTTGGCGGCTGCCGTAGGTGGCCATGCGGCGCAGCACTGCGGGTGCCGTCAATTGCTTTTCGCCGCCTTCGAGGCGATAACGCGCGATCAATTCCTCTTGCGTGGCGTACGCTCGCGCGGGCACCGTGCCGAAGGCGTTCATGCGGGTCACCCGCTCCATCGGCATTAGCATCACGCTGTCGACAATGATCAGCGCCCCGATACGCCCCGGATGCGTCGCGGCATTCACCAGCGAAATCATGCCGCCCATCGAGTGGCCCACCAGCACGTAGTCTTGCAGATCGAGTTTTTCGGCGAGCGCGTTCACATCCGCGGCGAAGGTGTGCCACGTATAAGTTTTCGCATCGGCGCGGGCGCTGTCGCCGTGGCCGCGGGAATCCATGGCGTAAACATGATGCTCCGCGGTGAAACCGGGTGCGACGTAATCGAACCAATGCGCGTGCGCCGCGCCGCCGTGTAGGCACAGCATCGGGCGGCGGCCTCGCGTGCCGTAATCGAGGTAGTGCAGGTTGACGCCGTTGGCTTCGATGAAGTGGTCGGTGCTATTTGCTGCTTGTAGTGCAGTCATTGCTTTTCGGTGAGTAGGAAATTTAAGAAGGCGGATTTTACGAAGATTTGCACGAGTTGGTCAGTGTCATTTAGCAACGGCCGTGAAATCCCTCGCTGTCATTCCCGCGTAGGCGGGAATCCATGCAGCGTCTCAAGTGCCGCTGTGATATGGGTTCCCGCCTACGCGGGAACGACAGTGGTGGTTTTTCTGTGGCCTCGAGCAAATGAAACGTCTACTTATGATTTAGCCGCATCAAGCGCGGCCTGCGCCGCAGCAGCGAGCCCCGCCAATTTATCCGCCACCCGCACCCCCGCCGCGCGCAGCGCGGCCACTTTCGCGCCATGCGAATCGGCGTGCGAGCCGACCATCGCCGCGGCGTGGCCCATTTTTTTGCCCGGCGGGGCGGCTTTGCCGACGATCAGCGCAGCAGTAGGCTTGGCGCCGGCGCGCGCGGCATAGCGCGCCACGGCGTATTCGTCGTTGCCGCCGATCTCGCCCAAATAAAGTATCGCGTCGGTGTCGGCGTCGTTGTGCAACAGCTCCACCGCTTCGGCCGCATTCAAGCCTTTCACCGGATCGCCGCCGATGCCGATCACCGTGCTTTGGCCAATGCCGGCGTTGGTCAAACGCAAGCACGCCTCGTACGACAACGAACCGCTGCGCGAAATCACGCCCAGCCTGCCCTGCGTATAACAAAACGACGGCATGAAACCAAGCTTGGCTTTGCCCGGTGAAATCACCCCCGGCGTATTCGGCCCGACAATCACCGCGCCGTTGGCGCGCGCCGCCGCGCGCACTTCGATCGCGTCTTGCACCGGCAGGCCGTCGCCGGGATACACCACCACTTTGCAGCCGGCGTCGCAGGCATCGAGCACGGCATCAAATGCCACCACCGCGGGCACATAGGTGATGATGGCATTCGCCCCGGTTTCGCGGCATGCGCTGCGCACGTCGGGGTACACCGGCACGCCTTCGACCTCTTTCACCTCACGGCCTTGCGCGACGCCGGCGACCACTTGCGTGCCATAAGATTTGAGATCGCGCGCGGAAAACTTGCCGAAGTTTCCGGCGATGCCTTGAATCAGCACGCGCGAGGTTTGGTCGATCAGCACGCTCATGCGGCGCCCGCTTTCTGCACCACGTCGGCGACCGCAGCTTCCAGCGAATCGTGATTCAACAAACCGACTTCTTTCATATACGCATCACACGCCTCGCGCCCGGTGCCATTCATGCGGATCACCACCGGTTTTTTGCTTTTGCGCGCTTTCAACACATCGTGCAAGGTGAGCGCCACGCGGTCGATTTGCGTGCCGCCGCCGAAGATGCTGAACAAAATCGCTTTCACTTGCGGTTCGCTATCGAGAATACTGAACGCCAACTTGTACCCCGCCGGCGTGGGGTTGGAGCTGCAATCGAGAAAACACGCGGGTTTCGCCCCCGCGTCGGCGATCATGTCCATCGCCGCCATGGTCATGCCCGCGCCACCGGAGATGAGGCCCACCTCGCCGTCGAGCCACACCATCATCAAATTGTCGGCGAGCGCGCGCGCCATCGCCTTGGGCTCGCGCTTGCGCGCATCTTCCATTTCGGCCGCGAGATCGGCGTGGCGAAACGCCGCGGCTTCGTCGCGCACGATTTTGGCATCGAGCGCGATGAGCTTGCCGTCGACCACGGTGAGCGGGTTGATTTCCACCGTCATCGCGTCCGCCGCCGTGGCGAGATATAGCATGCGCCGTACCAGCGTGATCAGGCGTTCACGCAGGCCCGCGTCGGGCTCGGCTTCACCCAACAACTTGCGCAGCGCGTGCGCGCGAAACGCGCGCGGTGAGCCGAACGCATATTGCAGCGGCGCGTTGTTTTCGACTTCGACACCACCTTTGGGCGAATACAGCACGACGTAGCCGCCGGCAGTGACATCGATGGTGATCGCGAGATACATTTCGCGCTCGTGCGCGACCCACGGCTCCACCAACAACGCGCGCGGCGCTTCACCGCCAAATTTCATGTCGCAGAGTTGCTTCGCCGCGAATTGCGCCTCGGCAACGCCGTTGGCGCGCAACACGCCGCCCGCCTTGCCACGCCCGCCGGAAGCCACTTGCGCTTTGATCGCGACGGGGAGTTCCCCGCGCCAACGTTTGATTTGATCGGGCTTGCGGATCAACAAGCCCTCGGGCACGGCGATGCCGTGCGCGCGCAGCATGTCCTTGCTTTGCGATTCGGTGAGTAACATGGGATGAGAAAACGAGTGTGGTGCCCGCGAGTCGTTTATCCCGGCACCGGCGCGCCGCGCGCCGGCGGCGCCCACGCGTCACCGGGTTTTTTCGGGTGGCGATACATGTGGCCCAACTGCATGTCGGGGAATTGCACCGCGAGCGCGGCGGCCTCGCCCGTTTTACACGCGGCGATCAGCGCATCCTCGGCCGCATAAGCAAACGGGTCGCCCGACTGGCGTTCGACTTCGCCGCCGGGCGCCGGGCGATTCGCGACGAGCCAATCGACCGAGGCGGCGAGGGCCGCGGCAGGTGTGACGAGATCACGGTAGCCCAATTGCGTTTTGATTTTACCGATATCGAACTCCACCGCCCGCGCGCGGGTTTGATCGCTGCTGCCCTGGTAGACACGCTGCGCGAGCAGCGGCAGCACTTCGACGATGTCGCACTCGCGCTGCAAATGCCGCGCGATGAACTCGGCGTGCTGGCGCTGGGTGAACTGTTGATCGTCGCGTATGTTGTAAAACTGCCCGGCGGATTCCTTGGGTTTATCCACCGTCAGCAGCAACGCGTGCGCGGCGTTGCGCGCGTAACCGCGCCGGCGCATCAGGCCGTTGGCGGCGATGATCAGGTGTTTGCGGCCATCGAGCACGCGCCGCACCATGCTCCAATCGGGGTTGCCCGGCGCGTGCGGGCCGTAGACCAGCGGGTAGCGAAAGTAAGTCGCGTTGTAATGGCCTTCGCGATGTGCGCGCATCACCGTTTCTTCGCTCACCCACATCAGGTAATTGAACTTCGCCCCCGCGGGGTCGTCGCAGCGCGGGCTGTCTTCGAGAATTTGATGCGGCTGGCCGAGCGGCCCCCAGCGCGGATCGTTGCGCGGCGCGTAAACACTGGAACCGCCCACGCCGATGAAGCGCCCGGTTTTGCCTTTCATCAATTCGGCGATGATGCGCATGCGGCCGTAAGTCACCAGCGCCAGATCGAAACTGCGCCCTTTTAACGCAGGCTCCAACGTCTCGGCGAAATGCGGATCGGTGTGGATATGCTCGACTTCTTGATCGAACTCAACCTCGTGCTGGCCGCCGTGCAGAATGGTGACGGCGTAGCCGCGCGCGAGCAGCCCATTCACCACATGCGGCCCGGTGGGGCCGGTGCCGCCGATGACCAACGCTTTCATGGTAAGACTTTAAATATTAAAAATAGTGTTTAAAATCAATGGGTTATGTTTAATCTCCCGCGGCGGCCCGGGTGCGCGCCAGGGCTTGCGCTTTGTACGCATCTTTTGCCGCGCACGCCGCCGCCCATGCCAGCGTGCGCTGCGCGAGATCGTATTCGTATTGGTCGATGACTTTGCCGTCGAGTTCACTCACGGCTTCGCCTTCGTCGATGAATTTTTCGTACGCCGTGATTACTTTATTGGCCCACGCGATTTCCTCCGCGCTGGCCGACAAGCCTTTGACCAGCGGCTCGATAAAATTCGGATGCAAGGCGCTGGCGTGATGCACGCCGGCCGCGTGTAACGCCGCGGCTTGTTTCGCCGCCTGATCGCCTTGATCGACGCGGCCCGACTCATTCGGCACGAACACCCCGCCAGTGGGTTCGATATCGAGCGCCATGCAGGCCAAGGCAATGTTGCCCGCGGGCCAGGCATACTGATCGAAGGCCGCGAACATTTCGATGCCCAGATTCATCGCCATGTCGTAACCGGTACCACCGCCGAACGAACCCAGTTTGCGCGGCGTGGAAGTGAGGATCTCGTAAATGTTCACCGCACCCAGCGCCGATTCGATCATCGGATACAACTCGATGTCGCCGGGTGTTAAGCCGCGCTCTTTTTCAAGCTGCGAAATGATTTCATGCACGCGTTGATATTCCTGCGCCGATTCGGTTTTGGGCAGCATGATGCGCGCCACACCCGGCCACACCGCGTACGGCAGATCGGCATCGACAAACGGTTTATTCACGCGCACGTAAATCGACGCGCCGCCTTTGCTCGCCTTGTCGATCGATTCGCGAATTAGCGTGCGGCAGCGTTCTTTCTCCGCCGGCGCGATGGAGTCTTCGATATCGAGGATGTAAACGTCGCCGCCGCGCTTCCACGCGTTGTCGATAAAACGCGGGTTGGTAGGGGTGACGAACATCGATACACGGGCTACGCGATTATTCATGTTGGTTCCCTGCGAACGTTTATGCCGCCGGCGACTGATGCGCTTTGGCTTTGGCGTCATCGCGCGCTTGCGCACGCAGCGCCCACTTCAGATAAAGCTTGGCGCGCAAATCCACCGGCACGTCGATCATTTTGCCGTCCATCGGCACCGAGGCCATGCCACGCTTGATGCCGTCGGCGAACAATTCGATCATCTTGATGTAAGTCTCCGCTTCTTTTTCGGTCGGGCGAAAACCGTCGTTGCAATGCTTGATCCACGCCGGGTGCGGGCACACCGCCCCCTTGAACCCGGTGTCGCGCGCGCGCTTGATCGCGGCTTTCACCACATCCTCGGCAGCGTTTTCTTCGGTGAGGCCCAGCGGGTAACTCATGCCGAGCACCATACCGCCCACCGACACCGCCACGGTGATGAGCTGCGATTTGATGTATTCCAGCGGATCGAACTCGAGCATGGGCGTGGTTTGCATGCCCAGCGCCGTGCACAACACCGGCTCGTTCAACAGAAAACAGCCTAAGCGTTCGCTTGCGCGCGCGATGTCGAGCGAGAGCCACACCGCGGCGGCGGTATCGACTTCGATGTCGATTGCCGTCGCGCCCTTGGCGATGCCGCGAGTTACTTCGAGGGTGTCGAGGCGCTGCGCGATATTCGCGATTTCTTGTGCGCTGGTGACACCCTTCACCACCACGCCGGTCAAGCCGCTGAACACCGCCGCGTCGAGCTCGGCCAACGCGCTGGCGGCGTTGATGCGCACAAACACCTCCGCGCCGCCCTTCACTACCGCGCCGATCGCCACGGGCATCCGCGACTTAAGGTCCGCTTGCCAATCGTGACCGGGTTGTTTGCCCCAATCGAGCAAAATCGCATCGGCCCACGAGGCGTAGGCTTTGTCGCCCAAGCGCGGATCGTCCATCGACAACACATACACCGAGCGGCGTATGCACTTAGGCATGGGCATTTCGCCGACGAAAATTTGATCGGGGATTTCGGGCAAATTGGCGGGCATCATGATTGAAATCCCTGGTTGACCGGCGCCACTTGTGCGGCCGTTGCGCACACACAACCGGTAAAGCCCATCAGCCTGGCTTCGCGCGCGGCCTTAGCCGTGGCCGCGTCATCGGCCACACCGCCGCGCGAACCGGGCCGCCACAGTGCGCCCAACGGCTGTTTACCGAGCATGCGCGCCAGCACCAGCGCACGCGTCATCAAAAAGCGATACAAGCGAAACTCGTTTTGCGGCACCGGCCCCAGTCGCATCGTGAGGTCGATGCGCCCCACGCCCAGCGTGGTGACGCGCGGGCTCGCCTGCGCGATGGCCGCGGCGTTCCAAAAGCCCTTGCCGGATTCGAACATCAGCGCAAGTTCGGTGGCGCCAACATCGACGCCGCGTGCTTTTTCCATGCTGGTGATGAGTTCGCACACTTCGGTGACTTCCTCCGGCGAATCCGCGCCGGGGAACACGATACCTTTGATGCCGCGATGCACCGCCGCGCGCACATCGGCCCAGCGCGTGCCGCGGCCGATGCGCACGAACACTGTTACTTGGCTGTCGGCGAGTTTTTTAACCAGCGCGCCGAGGCCATCGCGCGCGGCTTCTTTGTGCTTGGGCGCAACGCTGTATTCGAGATCGAGCACGGCGATGTCGGCGTTGTGCGTGGCCACGAGCGCACCCGCCGCGGGGTCGTGGGCGGGGACGATCATCCAGGAGCGTCGGGGGTTGGGCATGTTGCACCTTTTGATTCTGAAAATTGCATATTCCCTAACAGATGCTCCCTCATCCCCGTTCTTTCTCCGGGTGAGAAGGGTGGTGTCTTCCCTCTCCCCTCGGAAGAGGGTTCGAGGGTGAGGAAAAAGTTTAAGCCGCGAGGTGCCGCAAATTATGCGCGGCTCAAGAATGCAGGCAAGCCCGCTCACTCCAGCTTGATCTTCGCTTCCTTGATCAGCTTCGCATATCTCACCAAGTCCGTCTTGATCAAGTCCGCATATTGCTGGGGCGTGCTGATCAACGGGTCGGCGCCCATGGTCACGAATTGATCGTGCACTTCGGGCAGGCGCAAGATGCGCGTGATTTCCTGCGCGAGTTTGTCTACGATGGGTTGCGGCGTCTTGGCCGGCGCCATGATGCCTTGCCATGACCTGCCCTGGTAACCGGGCAAGCCCGCCTGTGTGAACGTCGGTACATCGGGCAGCGACAGCAAGCGCTTTTCGCCGGAGACGGCGATCGCGCGCATGCGCCCGGTTTTCACAAACGGCGTTAACGGCAGCGCGTTGTTCATGAACATCTGCACCTGGCCGCCCATCAGATCGGTAGTCGCCGGCCCCGCGCCCTTGTGCGGGATGTGCTGCATTTTCATGCCGGTCATGAGGCACAACAACTCCGCCGCCAGGTGATTGGAGGTGCCGCTGCCGGAGGACGCAAAATTAAGCGCCCCCGGTTTGGCCCTGGCGAGCGCGATGAATTCCTGCAAGTTATGCGCGGGCAGTTGCGGGTTGATCACCAGCAAAATTTCCGTGGCGACCATGGTGGTGACCGGCGTGAAATCCTTCACCGCGTCGTAGGGCGTTTTGAGCAGGCTTGGGTTAATCGTGTGCGTGCTGGTAACATGCAGCAGGGTGTGACCATCGGGCGCGGCCCTCACCATCGCCTCCGAGCCGATGATGGTGTTGCCGCCGCCGCGGTTGTCGACCACCACTTGCTGGCCCCAGGCGTCGGTCAATCGTTGCCCGATGATGCGAGCGACGATGGTGGTGCTGCCGCCAGGCGGGAACGGCACGATCAAGCGGATCGGTCGTGCGGGGTAAGGCGCTTGCGCCCACGCCGCCAACGGGGTGCTGGCGAGGGCTGCGGCGGCGAGCAACACGGCGCTACAGTTGCGTGCGAGCATGAGGCATCCCTTCTCTTCGAAATTGTGCCACGCGTGTGGTGCGGGCGCGCTACCATATTACGCCTGCGGTTCGCCTTAAACGTCGGCATCTCAGCATGCGGAAAGGCGGGCACGGGCATGCAGTGTTTGATCGGGCGTGCCGATCAACTGCCGCTGCGCGGTGCGGTGCTGACCATCGAACCGCCGGCGGCGCGCGAAATTTTAGCGGCGCTGCGATACTGGTGCATACCATCGTTTAACTCAGGAGCTCCAGCCATGGACGGCCACAACCCACTGAACGACACCATCAAGCAACGCATCGCGCGTTACAAAACGCTGGTGCCGTACAAAGATTCGATCAACGCCGACAGCGGCGTGCCTCAAGAAGCGGTGATGATGATGTCGCCCGACAAGGTGATGCCGATCATGGCGCCCGCGGGCTGGGAAGGCCGCAGCAAGGTGGCACCGGTAAAAGGCGCGCCGGGGCTCACTGTGACGCTCGCCGAATGCCCGCCGGGCGACAGCGCGGGCTTACACAAACACACCGGCTCGGTGGAAAACTTTTTTTGCGTGCAAAGCCGCTTTGAAATCACCTGGGGCGAGAAGGGTGAGTTTTCCACCGTGCTCGAGCCGCTGGATTTTATTTCGGTGCCAGCGGGTGTTTATCGCGATTTCAAAAACGTCGGAAACGAACTCGGGCGCTTGCTGGTGATGATCCAACCCGATCCGGATGAAAAGCAGGATGCGGTGTATCACGCTGCCTCCACCGGCGAAGAAATCGTGCGGCGCTGGGGCCCGCAGACGCTGCAGGCGATGGCGGCGATCGGCATACGCTTTGGCGAATCGCGCTAGCGCGGCGTGTGGGCGAAAGCACGCGGGGCGCATGATCGTCAGCAAAGCGCGTTGCGCCAAAATGGCATGCAAAGCATCCTAAAGCCTGATACAGGATGTTTAGTAAGTAATTGATTTTATTGAATATTTTATTTGTTACATGTTGCGCAGTGGTGCGCGCGCAAAACTACCCCGCGCGCCCCATACATTTGCGCAAGCACGGCATAGATTTCGTGGACGCGGAAAAGATCTTTCGCGGTTTTACGCTTACGGTGGAAGACGACCGCGGTGCATACGGCGAACAACGTTTTCTTACGCTGATGCTGCTCTAAGACCAAGTGATCTCGGTCACTCACACGGAACGCGGAGATAGCATCCGTATCATTTCCATACGCAAGACCAAACATGAAGCGCGTTTCTACTTCTCCCAAATCCCGTACTAATTTAAACTGTCTGCGCAAGCTCACCGACGCCGTGATCGTGCACGACGGCGATGCGCCGGAATTCACACCCGAAATGTTCGCTAAATCCGTCGCGCGCAAAGGTCTAAAACCGGTGCCGCGTAAATCATTGCTGTCGCTACGCGACGATTCCGACGTGATCGAATGGTTTCGCTCTCGGGGCGCGGGCTATCAATCGCGCATGAACGCGCTGTCGCGCGCTTATATGGAAGCGCATAAATAGTAACCACGCCATGTCCCGCATCGGCCTTATCTCCGACACCCACGGCCTGCTGCGGCCGGAAGCGACGGCGTTTTTGCGCGGCTGTGATGCGATTATTCACGGCGGTGATATCGGGCACGCCGATATCCTGCAAGCGCTGGCGCAGATTGCGCCGGTGACGGCGGTGCGTGGCAACAACGACACCGGCGCCTGGGCCGAGCGCGTGTGCGAAACCGAGCTGGTGAAATTCAGCGATACCTGGCTATAAGCCATACACGACATCGCGCAGCTCGATATCGACCCCACCGCCGCCAGCGTGCGCGTGGTGATTTCCGGGCATTCGCACAAACCCAAGATCGAAACCCACGATGGCGTGCTTTACGTCAACCCCGGCAGCGCGGGGCCGCGGCGTTTTACGCTGCCGATTGCGGCGGGTGAGTTGCTGATACGCGGTAGATCGGTAGTAGCGCGCGTGGTGAACCTGCAGCAGGCAGCGTTTCCCACGCTCACAAGCACTTGAATGCAACGCCCTACGCTCATTTGCGCTTGCTTGCGCGACGTGATGGTCTCATAAAAAGATCAATTAAATCAGCTAGTTATGATTTATCCGCGGGTGGCTTGTAGCCTGTCATGAGCTTGCGGGAATTTAATCCGCGTAGGGTGCGCATCGCACACGCGTCACCGATCGCCACGCGTGCGCGATGCGCACCCTACGCGTAAGTGCTTGATATTTTCTGCAAAGTTTTGATTTTGCGCAGAATACTTAGTTGCGTAACACGCTCTAAGCACGCCGGCGAAAACCGCTACACTTCAGCTGTCAATCAGGAGCAACCATGAAAATCAAACGCATCGAACATGTCGGGGTGGTGGTGGCGGACGTGGAAAAAAGCCGCGCGCTGTGGGAAGGCTGCTTTGGACTTAAGTTCGGCGGCGAAGAGGCGAATAACATACGCAAGCTTGGCCTTTATCCGGTGGGCGAGGAGTCGATGGTGGAGTTGATCTCCGGCATCGGGCCCGACAGCCGCCACGCCAAAATGGTCGCCGAGGGCAAGGGCGGCATCAACCATATTTGCTTCGAGGTGGAAAACATCGATGAAGCGCTCGCCGAGTTAAAAGCGAAGGGCGTGCCGCTGCTCGATCAAACGCCGCGCATCGGCCACGCGGGCTGCCGCATCGCGTTCCTCGATCCGAAAGGCACCGACGGTTGTTTGATCGAGCTTGCGCAATTGCCCGAGGGCGTGACTAAGGCGCATCACGGGTAAGCCTTCTCGCGCTAGCGCGTGGCCGCTCGCCGTGGGTAACGATGCATCGTTCACCGTCGACGGCATGCGCGTTACGCGCCTGGAAGACCTGCGGCTGATCACCGGGCACGGCCGCTTTGCCGCCGACTGGAATTTGCCGGGGCAGCTTTACGGCTATTTTTTGCGCTCGGATCGGGCGCATGCGCGCATCGTCGAACTCGATGTCACGGCGGCACGCCGCGCTCCAGGCGTGCACGCGGTGATCACCGGTGAAGACGCCGTGCGCGCGGGTTATGTGCAGCCGGTGAGCTTTTTTACCTTCGAAGGCACGGACGGCCAGCGCGCCAAGCGCCCGCGGCGCCCGGTGCTGGCGCATGAACGCGTGCGTTTTGTCGGCGAGCCGGTGGCGCTGGTGGTGGCCGATAGCGAAAACATCGCACGCGATGCAGGCGCGTTGATCACCATACGTTATGAAGACTTACCGTGCGTGATCGACCCCGCAACCGCGTTCGCGCCCGATGCGGCGCAACTGCACGAGGGTGTTCCGCGCAACCAGGCCTTCGAATGCGAAGCGGGCGATGCAGCCACCGTCGCTGCCGCGTTCGCGCGCGCCGCGCATGTAACACGCTTGACGCTCGACAGCCAACGCGTGGTGCCCAGCCCGATGGAGCCGCGTGCGTGTCTCATCGCTTACGACGGCGCAGCGGACTGCTACCACATCAATTCGTGTGTGCAGGGTGTGAACATGCTGCGCTTGCAGTTGGCGGGTTATACCGGGCTCGCTGAAGATAAATTTCACATCGTCGCGCAAGATGTCGGCGGCGGTTTCGGCAGCCGCAGCATGGGTTACCCCGAGTATTGCACGGTGATGCTCGCGGCTCGCGCCACCGGCCGGCCGGTGAAGTGGGTGTCGACACGCACCGAGGCGTTGTTGTCGGATACCCATGGCCGCGGCAGCGTGGTCGAAGGCGAATTGGCGCTCGATGCCGATGGCCGGATACTTGCGCTGCGCTTGGATTGGATCGCCGAGGTCGGCGCGTACATGACGCCGCCGGGCGCCGCGGCCACTATCCGCAATCCGATCACGTGTTTTACCGGCGCGTATCGAATCCCGGCGTTGTATGGGCGTTGGCGGGTGTGTTTTACCAACGCCGCGCCCATCGGCAACTATCGCGGCGCCGGGCGGCCCGATATCGCGTACGTGGTGGAGCGCCTGGTGAGCCGCGCGGCGGTGGAAATGAACTTCGATCCGGTTGCCATGCGCCAAAAGAACTGGATCCCGCGTGAGGCGTTCCCGTACACCTCGCCGGTGGATTCCACCTACGAGATTGCAGATTTCGCAGGCCTCACGCAAAAGGCTTTGCCCGCGGCGCAATGGGATGGTTTTGCGCAACGCGCGGCGGCCTCGCGCGCCGCCGGTAAATTGCGCGGCCGGGGTATCTGCACGGTGATCGAAAACACCAGCGCCGGCGCGGTGGACAAGGATCAAATCGCCATCATCGTCGGCGCCGATGGCAAGGTCATGGTGCACTGCGCCTCGCACGCGCAAGGGCAGGGGCAAGAGACCACGCTGGCGCTGGTAGTCGCGCGGGCGTTGCAGATCGCGCCGGCGCGCGTCAGCGTGCGCCAGGGCGCGAACGATCCGCCGTTGATCGGCAACCACACCGGCGGCTCGCGCAACGCGGTGGGTAACGGCTCGGTGGCGCATGTGACGGCGCATCAACTGATCGAGCAGGCTAAGCGTACGGTGGCCGAACAATGGAGCGTGGAGCCTTCGCAAGTCGACTATGCCGATGGCGTATTCCGCTGCGTTGAGCCCACGCGCGCGTTGTCGTTAAGCGCGCTGGCCGCGGACAAACCGTTAAGCCTCATCGGCGAAGCCTTGTACGGCTCGACCTACCCCAACGGCTGCCATATCGCCGAAGTGGAAATCGATCCGGAGACGGGTTTCGTCGACGTGGTGTCGTATGTCGCGGTCGACGATTTCGGCACCGTGATCCATCCGCAGATCGTCGAAGGCCAAGTGCACGGCGCGGTGCTGCAGGGCGCGGGGCAAGTCCTCGGCGAACACGCGTATTACGATCGCCGCAGCGGACAAATGCTCACGGCAAGCTTTCTGGATTATGTGATGCCGCGCGCAAACCTGATCCGCGACATGACCTTGCTGCATCACCCCACGCCATCAAGCGTAAGTCCGCTGGGCGTGAAAGGCGTGGGTGAAGCCGGCGTGGCGGGCGCGCTGCCGGCCTTGGTGGACGCGGTGATGGACGCCTTGCGCCCCCTGGGCATCACACATCTGAACATGCCATTAACGCTCGCGAAAATTTGGGCGGCTATTCAACACGGCAAAGCGTAACGGGTTAAACGCTTGGCGGATTGGGCGCGCAACCAAGTGCGCGCAGGACACGGCGCTGCGCGACATCAACGACCTGCTTGCGCGTGGCGTGCTGCGCAAATCAGATGGGGGCGGGCGCAGCACCAGCTACGAACTGAACGATCTACCGGAATAGCCGCGACTGGAATTGACTTGGCTTTAGCTATCGCGCGGGGTATCAAGCGGCTGATATTGGACATCCAGTTCCCGCAGCTCGCCCTGCGCGCTATCGCCGTCCACCACACGGTGCAACAGACCATAGGCGACCCGCCACTGCTGCTGGCCGCACAGCAGGGTAACGGTCTTGTCGTTGAGTCTCACGATCCGACCGCTACGCTGTTGCTGGTTGCGATCCATAAAGCCAACGATATCGCCGGCGGCAACTTCATTTCGTCCCAATCCTTGTTTGGGCTTTTCGCGAATTTCCACGTCTGCCCCGTCGAGGTTGATCGCGGCGTACGAAATCAGCCAGCGCTTGCGCGTGGCAATATCAAGCACCACCACTTGTTTGCGCCGCAGTTCCAACACTTGCCCCTGCTGGGCACGATTGGCAACTGAGTCGAAGTATTGAATGGCCTGACCAATCCGCAGGCGTGCTCTTACCGCCATCATCCAGTCCGGTCGATGAAGGACACGATCGATGGCGGCGCGCAATCGGTACAACTCGAAGGCCGAAGCGCGGTTAAGATTGGCTATCGTTTCCGAGAAATTCATGATTTTTAACTGGGCATCTCGCGATCGATCTGGCGCGGGAACTCAAGCCTATCGATGTTCCTGGCTTCAATGCATTAATCGAGGAATTCTCGCCAGCTTCTGCGCACCGGGGGCAGAACTACCGCTTTATTCGCTACAAATTCCGCATCTCGCGCCCGGCCGCTAAACGTCGAGGTTACGCACCCCTAAGGCATTGCTCTCGATGAAATTGCGGCGCGGCTCGACGGCGTCACCCATGAGGGTGGAGAAAATTTCGTCGGCGCTGATGGCATCCTCGATTTGCGCCTTGAGTAGCCGGCGCACTTTCGGGTCCATCGTCGTTTCCCACAACTGCTCGGGGTTCATTTCGCCCAAGCCTTTGTAACGCTGCACGCTGACGCCGCGCTGCGCTTCGTTTAGCACCCAGTCGATGGCCTCGCGTAATTCCTTCACTACCTGTTGGTGCTCGCCGAATTTGATGTGGGCGCCTTCGGATAGCAGGCCCTGCAGCACCGCGGCGGTCTTTTTGATTTGCGCGTAGTCGCCGCTTTGCACGAAATCGTTGTCAAGACGCGATTGGTGTTGCACACCGTGCTGCACTTTTTTGATTTGGATAATGTGCTGCTCGGTTTTTTCATCGTAGACAGCGTCGATTTTGATCGAGTCATCACCCTGCATCAGGGCAGAGATGGCCTTGGCGCTTTTCCTGGCCGCGGCTTCATCCGACAGATCAAGTTCGGTCGGTTGCTTGAGCAGTGCGTGCAACACCGACTCGTCGGCCAGGCGGCTGGCGCGCTCGATCACTGCTTCGGCGAGCAAGTAGTCCTTGGCCACCGCTTCCAGCGCGGCTTTTTCCAGCGGCTGGGCATTTTGCGAGGGGAACAGTTGCGCGCCCGCCAGCGCGAGTCGCAGCAGGTATTGCTTGTGCTCGTGTTCGTCTTTCAAGTAGCGCTCGGTGCGGCCGTGTTTCACTTTGAACAGCGGCGGCTGCGCGATGTAAATATGACCGCGCTCCACCAGCTCCGGCATTTGCCGGTAGAAGAAGGTCAGCAGCAGCGTGCGGATGTGCGCGCCGTCGACGTCCGCGTCGGTCATGATGATGATGCGGTGATACCGCAGTTTGTCGGCGGAGTATTCGTCTTTGCCGATGCCGGTGCCCAACACGCTGATGAGCGTGGTGATTTCGGTGGATGACAAGAGTTTGTCAAAACGCGCTTTTTCGACGTTCAAAATCTTGCCACGCAAGGGTAGGATCGCCTGGAATTTTCGGTCGCGGCCTTGTTTGGCGGAGCCGCCGGCGGAGTCACCCTCCACCAGATACAGTTCACATTGAGCAGGGTCGCGCTCCTGGCAATCAGCGAGTTTGCCGGATAGACCGAACGAATCCATGACGCCTTTGCGGCGCGTCAATTCGCGTGCCTTGCGCGCGGCTTCGCGCGCGCGCGCGGCGTCGACGATCTTGCTGCAAATTACTTTGGCGTCGTTGGGTTTTTCCAGCAGGAATTCCATCAGCTTGGCAGCGACGATTTCTTCCACCACCGGCCGCACCTCGGAGGAGACCAGCTTCTCCTTGGTTTGGGAGGAGAACTTGGGCTCTGGCACTTTCACCGATAATACGGCGGTCAAACCTTCTTTCATGTCGTCACCGGTGGTGTCGACCTTGGCTTTTTTGGCCAGCTCGTTTTGCTCTATGTAGCTGTTCAACGTGCGCGTCATCGCCGCGCGCAAGCCGGTGAGATGGGTGCCGCCATCGCGCTGCGGGATGTTGTTGGTGAAACATTGCATCGATTCCTGGTAGGAATCGTTCCATTGCATCGAGACTTCAACGGAGATACCGTCTTTTTCCCCGGTCGCATGGAAAATATTCTGATGCAGCACCGACTTGCTGCGATTCATGTATTCGACAAAACCCTTGATACCGCCGCCGAACGCGAAGTTTTCTTCCTTGCCGGTGCGTTGATCGTGCAGCACGATTTTAACGCCGTGGTTCAAAAACGAAAGCTCGCGCAAACGCCGCGCCAGGATGTCGTGGTGAAATTCGACTTTGCCAAAGGTTTCGCTGCTCGCCAAAAAATGCACTTCGGTACCGCGGCGCTCGCTTTTACCCGTGACTTTCAAGGGCGCGACGGCTTCACCGTGGCGAAACTCCATTTGATGGGTTTTACCCTCGCGCCGGATGGTAAGTTTTAGCCATTCGGAGAGCGCGTTCACCACCGATACACCTACGCCGTGCAGGCCGCCAGAAACCTTGTACGAATTACTGTCAAATTTGCCGCCGGCATGAAGCTCTGTCATTACCACTTCGGCGGTGGAACGTTTTTGTTCATCGTCCGGGTGGATGCCCGTGGGAATGCCCCGGCCATTGTCGACCACGCTAATCGAGTTATCGGTATGTATGGTGATGGTGATCTCATTGCAGTAGCCGGCCAGCGCTTCGTCTATTGCGTTGTCGACCACTTCGAAAACCATGTGGTGCAGACCGGTACCGTCGCTGGTGTCGCCGATATACATGCCGGGGCGTTTACGCACCGCTTCCAAGCCCTTGAGCATTCTGATGCTGGACTCGTCGTAGTCCTCGCCGTTGCCCTTTTGTTCCTTGCGATTCTTGTTTTCAGCCATGCCGTTGCTACTTTAAAAATTCTTGAAAATCAAATAGTTATTATTATAACTTAAATTCGCATCGGCATCACCACATAACGGAAATCCGTGCGTCCAGGGAGCGTGATCAGCATGCTGCTATTAGCGTCGCCAAACGCGCATTCGACGTTTTCGTTGCTGACGTTGTTAAGTACGTCAAGCAAGTAAGTGATGTTAAAACCGACATCCAGCGCGTCACCGTTGTAGTTCACTTCCATTTCTTCCTGCGCTTCTTCTTGTTCGGTGTTGGTGCAGGAGATCCGCAGGCTGTCCGCGGTTAACATCCAACGCACGCCGCGAAATTTCTCATTGGACAAAATTGCCGCCCGTTGCAACGAATGCAGCAAATCCTGGCGGTTGACGGTAATTTTCTGTTGGTAGTTGACCGGAATCACCCGTGTATAGTCGGGAAACTTGCCGTCAATGACTTTGGTGATAAGTTCGCTATCGCCATAACGGAAACGCACTTGCGAGGCATAAATCTCGATGTCTACAGCGGCGTCCGTCGACCCCAATTGGCGGGATAGTTCCAGCACGGCCTTGCGCGGCAAAATGACTTCACGCTTGTCGCTGGCACCGTCGAGCTTGCCTTCGGCGTAGCTTAGGCGATGGCCATCGGTGGCGACGACTTTGATTTTGTCACCGTCCAGCACCAGCAACAGCCCGTTCAGGTAGTAGCGTATGTCTTGTTGCGCCATCGCGAATTGCACCAGCAGCAACAGCTCTTGCAGCAGTTTTTGCGAAATCGAAAAGCCGGCCTGGCGGTCGCCGGCATTGGCCATTTTCGGGAAATCATCCGCCGGCATGGTTTGCAAGTTAAAACGGCTTTTGCCCGCTTTGAGTTGGACCTTATTGGCCTGCAGATCCAGCGTGGTTTCCGAACCTTCCGGCAGCGAGCGTAAGATGTCCTGCAGCTTGCGCGCGGAGAGCGTCAAGCTTTGATCATCTGCCTTACCGCCGACGTCGCATGAGGTGGTGATTTGAATTTCGAGGTCGGTGGCGATGAGATTCAGTTTATCGCTTTTACGTTCGATTAGAACGTTGGAGAGTATCGGCAGGGTGTGGCGTTTTTCGACAATGCCGGTCACCGCTTGGAGCGGTGACAATAAAGCGTCGCGCTCGATTTGAAGTAGTTTCATGTATTTATTTCTTTAATAAAACCAATAAGTCTAATAAGGCGTCTGTTTTGCTGTGGATAAGTTGGCAATACCTTGAGCTAAAACGCTTAAGTTCGGGCGTAAGGTTATGGATAACAAAACGTTTAATCGCGCAAACAATGTGGATGGTTTTTCTAGTGAGGCGATAATCTGGGGTTATGCACAAAGTGTCCGCTGGCTATCAACAAAGCAAAATGGTCTCTACACCGTTTAGAACCGTAATACTTTCAGTAAGGAGTTGACATCACGGCTAATATCGCCGTTGGTGGTGCGCAAATCCATGATCTTGCGGCACGCATGCAGGACTGTCGTGTGATCGCGGCCGCCGAAAGCCTCGCCGATATCGGGCAAGCTCATTTGCGTGAGTTCCTTGGCTAGCGCCATGGCGATTTGGCGCGGGCGAGCGACGTTACGCGTGCGCTTTTTGGAATACATCTCCGAAACCTTAATTTTGTAATAGTCCGCGACGGTTTTTTGAATATTCTCGATGGAGATTTGGCGATTTTGCATGGCGAGTAAGTCGCGCAACGCTTCGCGGCACAAATCGACGCTGAGTTCTTGCTGATTAAAGCGGGCGTATGCCAGCACACGCTTTAATCCACCCTCCAGCTCGCGCACATTCGACTGGATGTGGCGCGCGAGGAAAAACGCGACGTCATCGGCTAGCGGGATGGAGTCGTGAGCCGCTTTTTTGATCAGAATCGCGACGCGCATTTCCAGTTCGGGCGGTTCAATCGCCACGGTGAGGCCCCAGCCAAAACGCGAAATCAAGCGGTTTTCAATGCCGGCTATTTCCTTGGGATAGGCGTCTGAGGTGATGACTACTTGTTTGTGCGATTCGATTAATTCGTTAAACGCATAAAAAAATTCTTCCTGGGTACGGCTCTTGCCGCTGAAGAACTGAATGTCGTCGATCAGCAGCATGTCGAGCGAATGGTAGTAACGCTTGAAATCGTCGAACGCTTTGTGCTGATAGGCGCGCACCACGTCCGAGACATATTGCTCGGCGTGGATATAGCGAATCTTCGCTTGGGGGTGATGTTGGCGGAAATAATTGCCGATGGCGTGGGCCAAATGGGTTTTACCCAGACCCACGCCGCCATAAATGAATAGCGGGTTATAGGCGGTGCCGATTTTTTCGGCCACTTGCGAGGCGGCTGCGCGGGCGAGCTCGTTGGCCTTGCCGGTGACAAAGGTGTCGAAGGTAAACGCCGGATTGAGCCGGGTGAGGTCGCGCGGCAATTGGGTGACGCGATCGGTTACTGAAGACACCGGGGCGGGGGCGGCCGGGAGGGCGGGAGCAGTTTGTGCAAGCGGCAGCGTTTCGGGGGTCGCGTTGCTCGTTGTGATGCCTTTTTCCGCAAGCAACAGATCCAGGTCTATCGGGTGGCCGAAGTGCGCCAAGGCTAGCTCGCGTATGCGGCTCAAGTATTTGTCGCGCACCCACTGCTGTACGAAGCGGTTGGGGGCGACGATGGTTACTTTGCTGCCGTTGAGCACCTGCGCGCTAAGGGGCTTAATCCAAGTGATGAACTGCTGGTTGGGCAGCTCCTGTTCAAAATTCGCGAGGCAGGCGGTCCAAAAGGGGCTCATGGTTTGCGGGCGGCGGGTGCAGTGTGGAGGGCTTTGAGTTGTTGCGGAAAATAGGCTAAAACGTTCAAAAAACACCCGCATTACGACACGCCGGTGCCGCTGAGCGATGCTTGGTAAGCCCCAAAATCGGTATTGATTTTACGTGGTTCAAGGTGAGTTATCCACAAGCTAAACGCCATTATGGAAAGCGTAAAACAATGAAAGGGTTGCAAAAGGTTCGTGCCTAAAAAATGAGCCGTAGATTGACAAGTAGGGGGTAAACGCGATGTAATTAACGGTTTTCTTTGGGCTCGAATCAGTGGGCTAGTTTCTCCTTCGAGAGGGTGTTGGCGAACGCGCGGAGGCCGCTTTCACAGCAGTTGCTTAGGTGGACTTGGCACGAAGACTACGAAGACCGAAGACGCATCGCGTGTGAAACGAGCTATGGGTAACAGGCAGCAGCGGCAGCACCTCATCAATGTTCCGACAAGTATTTATCGTATTTTTCTAAGGGCAAGTCATGAAGAGAACCTATCAACCGTCCAAAATAAAGCGCGCACGCACGCACGGTTTTCGGGCGAGGCTTAAAACCAAGGGCGGCCGGGCGGTATTGCGCGCGCGCCGCGCCAAGGGCCGTGCCTCGTTATCGGTTTAGTGTTAGTTAATGCTTGCTGCGTGGTTGTACGGAGCTTAGTTAGGCGATCGCGTAGCCAACCTTACCGTCCGGTACAAAATTGTTGGTGCCGATATCGCCGCACAGGCCGAAGGCCATCAATACACGCAAGCTCACCAAGGGAGCGGAGTTTCGCGCAGTGTTGGCAGCACCCTTTCGGCGGTCTGGGCTGGGCTTTGTATTGAAAGCGAGCACTAACCAATTGACGGGTGCGCGACTTGGGCTGATCGCGGGGCGGAGGGCGGCGCGGCGGTCGGTTGACCGTAATCGCGCCAAGCGGCTGGCGCGCGAAGCATTTCGCGCGGTGAGAGACAAGCTGCCGGCGCTCGACTTGGTGTTGCAACTGAGGAATGATTTGCGCCGTAGGGGTAGCGCGGAGGTCCGCGGCGAACTGGATAAGCTCTTGCGGGACGTGGCTGCCCGCTGCACGGCGGGACGGCAATGACGTCGTGGCAAATAGCCGCGTACGGGGCTCGCATAAAACTACGAGTAAAGAAGTAATGGATACGCAGCGGCTTATTTTGTTTTTTGTGTTTGTGTTCTCCGCGTTCATGTTGGTGGACGCTTATCAAAGTGATCAGCGAGCGCAGCACGGACCTGCGATTCCTGAGGCCAAGGCCAAGGTAGAAGCAAAGGCCAACGGCAAAACAGAGCCTAGCGCAATACCGGTGCCGCAAGCGCCTGCGGTGCCAAGCGCGGCTGGCGCGCCGGCCTCGCCGCAGGCTGAGGCCAAGGTGCCCAGTACCGCCTTGGGCGCGGGTGGCGAGATTATCAAGATCGAGACCGATCTGCTGCGTGCGCAGATCAGCACCAAGGGTGGTGACGTCCGCTATATCGAGTTTAAGCAACACAAGGGAACACTGGATAAGACCAAGCCGTTCGTGTTGTTTCAAAACACCGCGGATCATGTCTACGTGGCGCAATCGGGTTTGATCGGCGAGGGCATGCCCAATCACCACACCCTCTACACCACGACCGGTAATAACTTCGTGATGAAAGAGGGCGCGGATCAACTGGAGGTGCGCTTATCGGCCCCCGAAGCCAACGGCGTCAAGATTGATCAGGTATACCGTTTTACCCGTGGCAGTTACTTGATCGACGTGTCGTTCGAGATCACAAACGCTAGCGATAAACCGCTGCAGACGTTCGGCTATTACCAGCTCGTGCGCGATCGCAAGGCGCCGGATGGTGATTCGATGATGCTGCCCACCTACACCGGTCCGGCGGTGTTTACGCGATTGGAGAAATTTCAGAAGGTCGCTTTCGACGATATCGACAAGGGTAAAAAACCGTACGGCACGGGGCTGCTGGAAGAAGGTTGGGTGGCGATGATTCAGCACTATTTCATGAGTGCGTATCTGCCCAGCGAAAAAACCCAGCGCGAGTTTTATACCAGCAAGCTGGAAAGCGGTTTGTACGCGGCGGGGGTGAAGGTGGTCGGCACGCCGATAGCCGCGGGTCAAAAGGGCGTGCTGTCCGCACCGCTATACGCGGGGCCGCAGGACCAGAAGACGCTTGAAAAGCTCGCGCCAGGGCTGGAGCTGGTGGTGGATTACGGCATTCTCACTATCTTTGCGGCGCCGCTGTTTTGGGTGTTGCAGTGGATCCATGGCTGGGTCGGTAACTGGGGCGTGGCGATCATTTTGTTGACGGTGCTGATCAAGTTGGTGTTCTACCCGCTGCAGGAGGCCAGTTACAAGGCGATGGCGCGGATGAAAGTCATCGCGCCCAAGATGCAGCAGTTGAAGGAGCGCTACGGCGACGACCGTCAACGCATGCAAAAGGCGATGATGGAGCTGTATCAGAAGGAAAAGGTCAACCCGATGGCCGGGTGTTTGCCGATATTGGTACAAATGCCTGTTTTTATTGCACTTTATTGGGTTATTTTGGCGTCGGTGGAGCTGCGGCATGCGCCGTTCTACGGGTGGATTCAGGATTTGTCGTCGATCGATCCGTGGTACATCCTGCCGGTGCTGATGGGGCTGTCGATGGTGATCCAGATGCGGCTAAACCCGGTGCCGCCAGACCCGATTCAGGCGAAGGTAATGAAGATCATGCCGATCGCCTTTAGTATCTTTTTCTTCTTCTTCCCTGCGGGGTTGGTACTGTATTGGCTGGTGAATAACATTCTGTCGATCGCGCAGCAGTGGCACATCAATCGCAAGATCGAGGGTGCGGCGAAAAAGCCGGCGGTCGAAAGAGCGGAAGCCAAGCCGAGCGAGAATAAGTCGGGCTAAGACTGACACCTATGTTTCACGTGAAACATCAGGTATGGCGATCACCGATACCATCGCGGCGATAGCCACGGCGCCTGGCCGGGCGGGCATAGGCGTGGTACGGGTGTCGGGCGCGAACTTGGCTGGATTCGCGCAATTGTTTTGCGCTCGGAGGCTTGAGCCCCGCGCCGCCACCTTATGTGATTTCGGCGATGGCGAAGGCAGCGCCATCGATCAGGGAATCGCGTTGTTTTTCCCGGCGCCCAAATCCTATACCGGTGAGGACGTGCTGGAACTCCAAGGCCACGGCGGCCCGGTGGTGTTGCAGCGTCTGCTCAAGCGCTGCCTGGCGCTGGGTGCCCGTCTGGCGGAGCCGGGGGAATTTAGCAAACGCGCTTTTCTCAATGGCAAAATGGATCTTGCTCAGGCCGAGGGCGTAGCTGACCTCATCGACGCCGCGACCGAGCAGGCGGCGCGCTGTGCCAGCCGGTCTATCCACGGCGAGTTCTCGGCCGAAATAAATGCGGTCGCGGCACAGGTATTGGAGTTGCGCGCTTTGACAGAAGCCACCCTGGATTTCCCGGAAGAAGAAGTCGATACGGGTACTCGTTCCGAGCAAATGCAGCGGTTGCAAGCGGTGCGTAGTCGGTTGCAGCGATTGCTGGCTTCGGCGGACCAAGGCAGCCTGCTAAGGGAGGGTGCGTTGGTGGTTTTGGCGGGCCAGCCCAATGCCGGGAAGTCGAGCTTGTTGAACTGTTTGGCGGGCGAAGAAGTGGCCATCGTCACTGAAATTCCCGGTACTACGCGAGATGCCATCCGCCAGAGCATCAGCCTCCACGGCGTGCCGGTGCATTTCGTCGACACCGCCGGCCTGCGCGATTCGACCGACCCGGTGGAGCGAATCGGCATCGCTCGCACTTGGTCGGCTATTGAACAGGCTGATCTGGCTGTGCTGGTGATCGATGCCAGCAAGGGCGAAACGCAGGCGGACCAGGCCATCCTCCAGCGGCTACCCAAGAACCTGAAGCGATTGCGCGCCTACAATAAATGCGATCTGGCGGGATGGGCGCCGGGGCGCCGACAGCAGGTCGAATCAAGCGTGGTGCTTTCCGCCAAAACCGGAGCGGGGCTGGCGGAATTTCAGCAGGCTGTTGCCGAGGCCATTGGCTGGCAGGGCGATGTGGAAGGGGTGTTTATGGCGCGCGCCCGACACTTGGAAGCATTGCGTGCCGCGCAGGCCAAGCTCGCGTACGCCGGCGAACAAGGTGCGCGGCAAGAGTTGTTTGCCGAGGAGCTGCGCCGAGCGCACGAGGCACTGATGTCGATTACCGGCGTAGTTACGGCGGACGATCTATTGGGTGAAATCTTTTCGCGTTTTTGCATCGGTAAGTAGTCCGTTATCGGCGATGTTTCACGTGAAACATCGCCCAAAAAAGCGCTATCAGTCGCCTGCATTATTGGCTATAATGCGTACCTCGCGCGCCCCAACTTTATAATGCAAATAATTGATTTATATGATATTATTGTAGTCGGTGGCGGACACGCCGGGAGCGAGGCTGCACTGGCTGCCGCGCGCATGGGTTGCAACACGCTGCTGTTGACCCATAGCGTGGAAACCCTGGGCCAGATGTCGTGCAACCCGTCGATTGGCGGCATCGGCAAGGGCCACTTGGTCAAAGAGATCGATGCGCTGGGTGGTGCCATGGCGCAAGCGACCGACGAGGCGGGTATTCAGTTTCGCATCCTCAACTCGCGCAAAGGCCCGGCGGTGCGCGCCACCCGCGCCCAAGCCGATCGCGTGTTGTATCGCAAGGCCATGCGCGGGCGCTTGGAAAATCACCCCAAGCTCAAGGTGTTTCAGCAAGCAGTCGATGATTTGATTCTCGAAGGCGACCGCGTGGCGGGTGTCGTCACGCAAATCGGCATCAAGTTTCACGCGCGCGCGGTGGTGTTGACCGCGGGCACCTTTCTTGCCGGGCGAGTGCACGTCGGTTTGCAAAATTACCAAGCCGGCCGCTCCGGCGACCCGCCGGCGCTGACGCTGGCCGAGCGGCTGCGCGAAATGAATCTGGGCGTGGGGCGCTTAAAAACCGGCACGCCGCCGCGTATCGACGGGCGCAGTATCGATTTTTCGGTGATGACCGAGCAGCCGGGCGACGACCCGCTGCCGGTGTTTTCATTCCTGGGTACACGCGAGCAACATCCGCCGCAATTGCCGTGCTGGATCACCCACACCCACGCCGGCACGCACGACATTATTCGCGCGGGCCTGGATCGCTCGCCGTTGTTTACCGGCGTGATCGAGGGCATCGGCCCGCGCTACTGTCCATCGATCGAAGACAAAATCACGCGGTTTGCGGATAAAACCTCGCATCAGATATTCCTCGAGCCCGAGGGGCTGACTACCCACGAGTTTTATCCCAATGGTATATCGACCAGCCTGCCGTACGACGTGCAGTACGCGCTGCTGCGTTCGATCAAGGGCTTGGAAAACGCGCACATTACGCGCCCGGGTTATGCCATCGAATACGACTATTTCGACCCGCGCGGCTTAAAAAGCTCGCTAGAAACCAAGGCCGTCGGTGGCTTGTTTTTCGCCGGGCAAATCAACGGTACCACCGGCTACGAAGAAGCCGCGGCGCAGGGCATGCTCGCGGGCTTGAATGCAGCGCGCTTGGTGCACCAACAAGAGGCGTGGTGCCCCAAACGTAACGAGGCCTATCTTGGCGTGCTGGTCGATGATCTCATCACCCGCGGCGTGTCGGAGCCGTACCGCATGTTCACCAGCCGCGCGGAATATCGGCTTTCGCTACGTGAAGACAACGCCGATCTGCGTCTCACCGAAATCGGCCGCAAGTTGGGTGTGGTGGACGATGCGCGCTGGGCCGCCTTCGAGCAAAAAAGCGAGGCCATCGCGCGCGAGCAGGAGCGCTTGAAATCAACCTGGGTCAATCCGCGTATCGTAAGCGACGCCGCTGCCCGGCGCGTGCTCGGCCAGACGATGGAACGCGAATATGCGTTGCTCGATTTGCTGCGCCGGCCCGATGTGAGTTACGAATCGCTGATGAGCCTGCCGGGCGCCGGCCCGGCGGTGACCGACCCATCCGTCGCCGAGCAAGTGCAAATCCAGGCCAAATATCACGGCTACATCGAGCGCCAACAGGAAGAAATCGAGCGCAGCGCACAGCAAGAAAATACCCGCCTGCCGCCGGATATCGACTACGCCAAAATCTCCGGCTTGTCGATCGAGGCGCAACAAAAGCTCGCCACGCATCAGCCCGAAACCCTGGGCCAGGCCGCGCGCATTTCCGGCATTACGCCGGCGACGATTTCGGTGTTGATGGTCTACGCCAAGCGCGGCTTTGTCGGCCAGCGCAAAAGCGCATGAGCACCGCGCTTGCCCCGATGACGCTCGCAGCCGGGCTTGCGCGGCTGCAACTCGAACTGCCGCGCGAAACGCAACAAAAGCTGCTCGACTATCTTGCGCTGGTGCAAAAGTGGAACAAGGTCTACAACCTTACCGCCATCCGCAATGCCGAAGCAATGCTCACCCATCATTTGCTCGATAGCCTGGCGGTGGCGCCGCATGTGCGCAACGCCAAAACCATACTCGACGCGGGCAGCGGCGCGGGGCTGCCCGGCATACCGCTCGCGCTCGCTTTGCCCAATGCGCAAGTGACGCTACTCGACAGCAACCAAAAAAAGGCCGCCTTCCTGCAACAAGCCACCATCGAGCTCCCACTCGCCAACGTTAACGTCATTTGTGATCTCGTAGAAAATATTCAATTAAATCAAGGTGTTACGTTTGTAGTCTCGAGGGCGTTCGCGGAGCTGGCAAAGTTTGTGGCGCTGGCAGGGCATTTGATCGCGCGCGGCGGCACGTTGCTGGCGATGAAAGGCGCGCTGCCCAGCGAAGAAATCGCGCAGCTACCCGGTGATTTCAAAGTCAGCCGCGTGGTGCCGCTGAACGTGCCCGGCGTGCACGCGCAACGTCATCTGGTGTTTATTGAAGCAGCAGCATAGGACTTATCGTGCGCATCCTGGCGATTACCAATCAAAAAGGTGGCGTGGGTAAAACCACCACCGGTGTTAATCTCGCGGCGAGTCTTGCCGCGGCCAAACAACGTGTGTTGCTGGTCGACCTCGATCCGCAAGGCAACGCCACCATGGGCAGCGGTATCGACAAGCGCACGTTGCAAGCAACGGTGTATCACGTGCTGCTGTCTGAAAAAACCATAGAAGAAGTGCGTGTGCGCGGCGGCAATGACGCCTATGACGTGGTGCCCGCTAACCGCGAACTCGCCGGCGCCGAAGTGGAAATGGTCGAGCTCGCGCACCGCGAAACGCGCTTGAAGTACGCGATCGCCAAGCACGCCGCCGATTATGATTACGTGTTGATCGATTGTCCGCCGGCGTTGAATTTGCTTACCGTCAACGGACTCACCGCCGCGCAAGCGGTGATGATCCCGATGCAGTGCGAGTACTACGCGCTGGAGGGTTTGTCCGACCTGGTCGCAACGGTGAAAAAAGTACGCGAGCGTTTGAATCCAACGCTGGAAATCGAGGGCCTGCTGCGCACCATGTACGACCCGCGCAACACGCTGGCGCAGCAAGTGTCGCAACAACTGGTGTCACACTTTGGCGACAAGGTCTACCGCACGGTAATCCCGCGCAACATCAGGCTTGCCGAAGCGCCCAGCCACGGGCTGCCGGTGATGCATTTCGATCGCGCGTCCAAGGGCGCGCAGGCGTATATGGCGCTCGCCGGTGAGATGTTGAATCGGCAGAGCGCCCCGGTTGCGCCCGTGACGGCGGTGTAGTCGCTATGGCCAAACTCAAAGGCTTGGGCCGCGGGCTGGATGCGCTGCTCGGAGGCGACGAACCCGCGGCGCCGGCGGCAACACCCGGTTCGAGCGACACGCCACGCGAGTTAAGCGTCGATCAACTGCAGCCCGGTAAATATCAGCCGCGCAGCCGCATGGACGCCGATGCGCTGAAAGAACTCTCCGAATCCATCAAAGCGCAGGGCGTCATTCAACCGATTCTGGTGCGGCCGATCGACGGCGGCAAACATGAAATCATCGCCGGCGAACGCCGTTGGCGCGCCGCGCGCATGGCGGGTTTGCAAGCGGTGCCGGTGGTGGTGCGCGACATTCCCGACAACCAAGCGCTGGCGGTGGCGCTGATTGAGAATATCCAGCGCGAAGATCTAAATCCGCTGGAGCAAGCGCACGGCATCCAACGCCTGACCAATGAATTCGGCCTAACCCACCAAGCCGCGGCCGAAGCGCTAGGCCGCTCGCGCACCGCGATTACCAACTTGCTGCGCTTGCTGGAACTTGCCCCGCCGGTGCGCGATTTACTCGCCATCGGCAAACTCGACATGGGCCACGCGCGCGCGCTGCTCGCCTTGCCCGCGTTGCGTCAAGTCGAACTCGCCAACGAAATCGCCGCCAAGGGTTTGAATGTGCGCGAGGTCGAAAAGCGCGTCGGCGATTTGGTGTCGCGTCCCAAACCGCGGGTGCCGCGCACGGTCGACCGCGATGTCGAGCGGCTGCAAGAGGAACTTGCACAAAAGCTCGGCACCGCCGTGCAGTTCAAGCAAAAGGGCAAGGGGCGCGGCCTGTTGATCGTCGAGTATCGCAGCCTTGAGCAACTCGACAGCTTGATTGAAAAACTCAAACGCTAGTTCGGCCGGTTAACGTTGCAGCGAAGGTAGATCGTGATGAAACCAATCGCCGCCATCGTTTCTATTTTTCTGTCCATCACCTCTGTCGCACAAGCGCAAACGCCGGCGGGAAGCCGGGCGAACGTCCTCATCAGCAAAGCGCTGATCGGCTTGGACGGCAAGGAAGCCGAGGTGTTGACGGTGGAATACGCCCCCGGCGCCAGCTCCCCGCGGCATCGCCACAACGGCAACGTGTTTGTGTATGTGCTGGAAGGCACGGTCGAAATGCAGGTCGACGGCGGGCCTCTGGTGAAGCTAGGCCCTGGCCAGACGTTTTACGAAAACCCGACCGACATCCACGCGGTGTCGCGCAACGCCAGCAAGACGCAGCCGGCGAATTAGCGGGCACCGTATCAGCCTTTGCCGAGACGTATATAAATATTTGATTTTATTGTGTTTTTATTTATGGCTTAGGCATGTTCAGTAACACCGCTTTTCGAGTGTTTTCATCGCATCAAAATGATGTTATGATGCGATGTGTGATTTACCGGACCTCGCCATGCGCACCACCATAACTCTCGCCGAAGACGCCCTGCTGGTCGCCAAACACGTCGCCGCGCGCGAGCATATTTCGCTGGGCGACGCGGTATCGATGCTGATCCGCCAAGGCGCGCGTGCGCAAACCGTCGGCGCGGCCTACGATGTAGCACCGCTGCGCGGCCGCTTCGCGCTGCTGCCCGCGCGTGACGAAGTGATCACCGTCGAACATGTGCGTGAGTTGATGGAACGCGAAGGCATTTAACGGTGGTGGTGCTCACTGCGCGCGAGCCGCGCGCGCACTATGGCGTGCTTGCGTCAGAACTGCCCACAACACGCCGCTTGCTGCTTGATGTGAATGTGTGGGTAGCGTTGTTCGACGATGCGCACATTGCCTCGCCGCAAGCCAACGCGTTAATCGATACGCCCGGCATCAAAATCGCCACCAGTCCGCTGGTGGAAAACGGCGTGATCCGCGTGCTGAATCTGCCAAGCTACGGCCGCCGCGGTGCGCTCGGCTTGCAGCGCGTACGCGCGCAGCTCATGCACGCGTGCGCGAGCCTCGATCATCAATTCTGGGCGGATGACGTGACGCTGCGCGACGATGCTGCCGTGGATTTCAACCGCGTGCACGGCCACAACCAAATCACCGATTTGTATTTGCTGGCGCTGGCGGTTAAGCATGAGGGCACGCTGGTGACGTTCGATCAGGGCATACCGCTGGCCGCCGTACGCAACGCCACGCCGCAACACCTGTTCATGTTGTGACGCCGCGCCCTGCCACTTTTTTGCGCTGCCGCAAATTTGACCCCGCACCACAAAAACACGTACAATCAACAAGTTTGCTCGGTCACCGTTTCGTATGTTGAATCGCATCACCAGCAAACCCATACGCACCGTTTTGCGCTGGCAGCTGTACGCAACCGGCGTCATCGCGTTGGGCGCCGGGCTTGTCGCCGGGTGGCCGGGCGCGATATCCGCGGTTTTGGGGGGGCTATCCAACCAAATCGCGGATTTGGCCTACGCCCTGCTCACCGGGGGTAGCCGCATAAGAACAGCAGGGCAAACCCTGCGCACGCTTTTCAGGGCGGAAGCCATTCGAGTCCTGCTAATCGTGGTGTTGCTTGGAGGGCTGCTGTCGGTCTACAAGGCCGCGCTGCATCCCGTGTTGTTTTTGTCGTTCGTCGTGTCGGTGATCATTTTCCGCATGGCGATTTTGGTTAAAGAATAAAGCGTTACTTTTTCTCGTCCCCGAGATCACGATGGCAGCCGCCGGCGAAGCACTCACTCCGACCAGTTATATCGGTCACCATCTTTCTAATCGCACGATCAAACTGGGCGACAGCCCATTTTGGACGTTGCACATCGACACCTTTCTTACCGCTGTTTTCCTGGGCGTGATCGGCTTCGGGTTTTTGTGGTGGGTGGTGCGCGGCGCGACGTCCGGCGTCCCCACCAAACGCCAGGCCTTTGTCGAGCTACTGATCGGCTTTGTCGACGAGCAAGTCAAAGGCATCTTTCACGGCAGCCGCGCTTTTGTCGGCCCGCTGGCGCTTACCGTATTCGTGTGGGTGTTTTTGATGAACGCCACCAAGTTCATCCCCATCGATTTAGTCGGGCTGTTTACCGGCAAGGTGATGCAGCAAAAAGAATGGTTCCCGGTGCCCACCGCAGACGTCAATACCACCTTTGCGCTCGCGTTGTCGGTGTGGTTTTTGATGCTGTTCTATAACGTCAAGGTTAAAGGCGTGGGCGGCTGGGTGCACGAGCTGACGTGCACACCGTTTGGCTCCAACCCGCTGATGTGGCCGCTTAACCTGCTGTTTAATGCGGTTGAATATCTGTCCAAACCGTTGTCACACTCGCTGCGGCTATACGGCAACATTTACGCCGGCAAAATCATCTTTCTGCTGCTGTGGATGTGGGCGGCCTCGGGGCTCATGGGCTCGATCTTCGGCGGCGTGCTCGCCTTGGGCTGGCTGATCTTTCACATTCTGATTGTTGCGTTGCAGGCCTACATCTTCATGATGCTCACCGCCGTCTACATGGCCATGGCACACGAAAGCCACTAATACATAAGTATTTGATTTAATTACATTTTTTGACAGGAGAAAATGATGGAAAAAATGCAATTCATCGCCATGATTCAGGCCTATACCGGCGTCGGTATCGGCCTGATGATCGGCCTGGGCGCGGCCGGCGCTTGTATTGGCGTAGGCATTATGTGTAGCCGCTTTCTCGAAGGTGCGGCGCGCCAGCCTGAGCTGATGCCGCAACTGCAAGCCAAAGTGTTCCTGTTGCTGGGCCTGATCGACGCCTCGTTCATTATCGGTGTGGGTCTTGCCTTGTGGTTCGCCGTCGCCAACCCGCTCCTGGGTAGCCTCGGGTAACCGGTTCGTTCGCACGCACGTGCGTAGGGAAACACCATGAACATCAACCTTACGATGATCGTTCAGGCGATCGCGTTCTTCGCCTTCATCTGGTTTTGCAAGGCGTTCATATGGCCGCCGCTGATGCGTGCCATCGAGACGCGCCAGAAACAAATCGCCGACGGCCTTGCCGCGGGCGAAGAAGGCAAAAAATCGCTGGAAAACGCGTCCCGCCAGGCCGAGGAGCAGATCGCACAGGCGCGCGCCCGCGCCGCGGAGATCGTCGCACAGGCTGAAAAACGCCAAAGCCAGATGATCGAAGAAGCCAAGACGGCAGCCAAGGCCGAAGGCGAACGCGAGCTTGCCGCAGCAAAATCCGAAATCGCGCAGGAAGTCTCGCGCGCCAAGGAAACCCTGCGCGCGCAAGTGGCGCAACTCGCGGTGGCCGGCGCCGAGCAAATTTTGAAACGCGAAGTCGACGCCCGCGCGCACGCCGCGCTGCTCGCCGACGTGCAACGCCAACTGTAATTACCGCTTGTAACCACGGATCATGGCCGAACCCGTCACCGTCGCCCGCCCCTACGCCGAAGCCGTTTTCAAGCTGGCTGCGCAACACAACGCGCTCGCCGCGTGGTCGGATGCGCTGGCGAATATCGACGGCGTGGTGGCCGATCAAAACGTGCAGCGTTTGATCAGCGACCCCAACATCAGCGGCCAGCAACTCGAAGGCTTGGTGCTGGGCGTGGTCGGCGATAAAGTTTCCGGCGAAGCGCGCAATTTCGTGCAGGTGCTGGTGAGCAATAACCGGCTCGATCTGATGCCGCACATCCGCGCGCATTTCGAGGCGTTAAAGCGTGAACAAGAAGGCGTGCTCGAAGCAAAAATCATCTCTGCGCTGCCGATCGACGATGCGCAAGTGAAGCAGCTCGTCGCGCAGCTCGAAACCAAATACCAGCGCAAGGTGACCGCGCAAGTCGAGACCGATGCCACGTTAATCGGCGGCGTCAAAATCATCGTCGGCGACAAGGTGATCGATGCCACGGTGCGCGGCAAGCTCGATGCCATGACCGCCTCACTTACGTCATAGTGACCCATTAAGAGCAGGACACGGAGTAAAAACCATGCAACTCAATCCTTCCGAAATCAGCGAACTCATCAAGAGCCGCATCCAGAACCTCGCGGGCACCACCGAAGCGCGCACGCAAGGCACCGTGATTTCGGTGACCGACGGCATTTGCCGCATCCACGGTTTGGCTGACGTGATGCAAGGCGAAATGTTGGAGTTTCCGAAAAACACCTTTGGCCTGGCGCTTAACCTCGAGCGCGATTCCGTCGGCGCGGTGATTCTGGGTGAGTACGAGCATATCTCCGAAGGCGACACCGTCAAGACCACCGGCCGCATTCTCGAAGTGCCGGTCGGCCCGGAGCTGATCGGCCGCGTGGTGAATTCGCTCGGCCAGCCGATCGACGGCAAAGGCCCGGTCAATGCCAAGATGACCGACGTGATCGAAAAAGTCGCGCCGGGCGTGATCGCGCGCCAATCGGTGGCGCAGCCGGTGCAAACCGGTTTGAAATCGATTGACGCCATGGTGCCCATCGGCCGCGGCCAGCGCGAGCTGATCATCGGCGACCGTCAAACCGGCAAAACCGCGGTGGCGATCGACACCATCATCAATCAAAAAGGCAAAGACCTGATTTGTATTTACGTCGCGATCGGCCAAAAAGCCTCGTCGATCAAAAACGTGATCCGCAAGCTCGAAGAGCACGGCGCGATGGAATACACCATCGTGGTGGCGGCGACCGCGTCGGAGTCCGCCGCGATGCAATTTATCGCGCCCTACTCCGGCTGCACCATGGGCGAATACTTCCGCGACCGCGGCCAGGACGCGCTGATTATTTATGACGACTTGACCAAGCAAGCCTGGGCCTATCGCCAAGTGTCACTGCTGCTGCGCCGTCCGCCGGGCCGTGAAGCGTATCCCGGCGACGTGTTTTATTTGCACTCGCGCTTGTTGGAGCGCGCGGCGCGCGTGAACCCCGAGTACGTCGAGAAATTCACCAAGGGCGCAGTCAAGGGCAAGACCGGCTCACTCACCGCGCTGCCGGTGATTGAAACCCAAGCCGGCGACGTGACCGCTTTTGTGCCGACTAACGTGATTTCGATTACCGACGGCCAGATCTTTTTGGAAACCGACTTGTTCAACGCCGGTATCCGCCCGGCGATCAACGCCGGTATTTCAGTGTCGCGCGTGGGCGGTGCTGCGCAAACCAAGATCGTTAAAAAATTGGGCGGCGGCGTGCGTCTCGCACTCGCGCAATATCGCGAGCTGGCGGCGTTCGCGCAGTTCGCTTCCGACCTCGACGAAGCCACGCGCAAGCAGTTGGAGCGCGGCCGCATGGTTACCGAACTCATGAAGCAAGCGCAGTACGAGCCGCTGCAAGTGTGGGAAATGTCGATGACGCTGTTCGCGGTGAACGGCGGCTACTTCGACGACATCGATGTCAAAAAGGCGTTGGGCGCCGAGAAGTCTATGCGCGATTACGTCAAGAGCAAGTACGGCGATTTGGTCAACCGCATCGAAGACAGCAAGGATTTGTCCAAGGATGACGAAGCCAAGCTGAACGAAGCGATCAAGGATTGGAAGGCCAACGGCTCGTTTTAGGCTGTGGCACCGGCTCTATAAAAATATCAATTAAATCAAATAGTTAGCGTAACGCCCCATGCCCGGCTCGAAGGAAATCCGCACCAAGATCAAGAGCGTGCAAAACACGCGCAAGATCACCAAGGCGATGGAAATGGTTGCGGCCTCCAAAATGCGCAAGGCGCAAGATCGCATGCGCATGGCGCGTCCGTACGCGGAAAAAATCCGCAACGTCGCCTCGCACATCAGCCACGCTAATCCGGAATATCGGCATCCGTTTTTGGTTGCGCGCGATTCGGTCAAACGCGTCGGCATCATCGTTATCACCACCGACAAAGGCTTGTGCGGCGGCCTGAACACCAACATCCTGCGCATGGCGCTCAATCAAATCAAAGCATGGGAAGCCGAAGGCGAAGAAATCGAAGTTTGCACCATCGGCAACAAGGGCTTGGGTTTCATGCAGCGCTTGGGCGCGAAGATCGAGTCGCAAGTGACCGGCTTGGGTGATCAGCCGCAAATGGAAAAACTGATCGGCGCGGTGAAAGTGATGCTCGATGGCTACACCACCGACCGCTTCGACCGGCTGATGATTTTTTACACCAAGTTCATCAACACCATGAAGCAAGAGCCGGTGATGGAGCAGTTGCTGCCGTTATCGGGCGATGCGCTCGGTGCGCCGGAAGGCTCGTGGGATTACATCTACGAGCCTGATGCCAAGCTGGTGCTCGATCAAGTGTTGACGCGCTACGTCGAGTCGCTGATTTACCAGGCGGTGGCTGAAAACATGGCCTCCGAACAATCCGCGCGCATGGTGGCGATGAAAGCCGCGTCGGATAACGCCGGTAACGTGATCGACGAACTCACGTTGATTTACAACAAGTCGCGGCAGGCGAGTATTACCAAGGAATTGTCGGAAATTGTGGGCGGCGCAGCGGCAGTATGAGTTCGAACAACTTCACCGCAGAGGCGCAGAGACGCAGAGGAGGCGCAGAGAGAATCGTTTTATGCCGTTCTCTGCGTAACCTCTGCGTCTCCGCGTCTCTGCGGTGAAGCAGTTAGATTTGCAGTTTACAGATTAGGAATTGAACATGGCACAAGGTAAAATCGTTCAATGTATCGGCGCGGTGATCGACGTCGAATTCGCGCGCGATCAAATGCCGCGCGTGTATGACGCGCTCAAAATGGATGGCAGCGAGCTAACCCTCGAAGTGCAGCAGCAGTTGGGCGACGGCATCGTGCGCACCATCGCGCTGGGTTCGTCCGACGGCTTGCGCCGCGGCATGATGGTGAGCAACACGGGTGCGCCGATTTCGGTGCCGGTGGGCCCGGCGACCCTCGGGCGCATCATGGATGTGCTGGGCCGGCCGATCGACGAAGTGGGCCCGATCAACGCCACCAAGCAAATGTCGATCCACCAAAAAGCGCCGTCGTTCGAGGAACTCTCGCCCTCGCAAGACCTGCTCGAAACCGGCATCAAGGTGATTGACCTGGTATGCCCGTTCGCCAAGGGCGGTAAGGTGGGCTTGTTCGGCGGCGCGGGCGTGGGCAAAACCGTGAACATGATGGAGTTGATCAACAACATCGCCACCAAGCACTCCGGCTTGTCGGTGTTTGCCGGCGTGGGCGAGCGCACGCGCGAAGGCAACGACTTCTATCACGAAATGCAGGAAGCCGGCGTGGTGAAAACCGACAACCTCGCCGAATCCAAAGTGGCCATGGTGTATGGCCAGATGAACGAGCCGCCGGGCAACCGTTTGCGCGTGGCGCTGACCGGTTTGACCATGGCCGAAGCCTTCCGCGACGAAGGCCGCGACGTGTTGTTCTTCGTCGACAATATTTATCGTTACACGCTCGCGGGCACGGAAGTGTCGGCGTTGTTGGGCCGTATGCCTTCCGCCGTGGGTTATCAACCGACGCTCGCCGAAGAAATGGGCCGCCTGCAAGAGCGCATCACCTCCACCAAAACCGGTTCGATCACTTCGATCCAAGCGGTGTACGTGCCGGCGGACGACTTGACCGATCCCTCGCCCGCCACCACCTTCGGCCACCTGGATTCGACCGTGGTTCTGTCGCGCGATATCGCCGCGCTCGGCATTTACCCCGCAGTGGACCCGCTCGATTCCACCAGCCGCCAGCTCGACCCGCATGTGGTGGGCGAAGAACACTACAACACCGCGCGTTCGGTGCAAGCGACGCTGCAGCGCTACAAAGAGTTGCGCGACATTATCGCGATTCTCGGCATGGACGAACTCTCGCCCGAAGACAAACTCGCCGTGGCGCGCGCGCGCAAGATTCAACGTTTCCTGTCGCAGCCGTTTACCGTGGCCGAAGTGTTTACCGGCTCGCCCGGCAAATACGTGTCGCTGAAAGACACCATCAAAGGCTTTAAGATGATCGTCAACGGCGAATGCGATGCACTGCCCGAGCAGGCGTTCTACATGGTCGGCACCATCGAAGAAGCGTTCGAGAAAGCGAAAACCCTGCAGTAATCGCCGGGGATCAACATGGCTGAAGCGGTACACACTTTACACGTCGACGTCGTTAGCGCCGAAGAGCAAATCTACTCCGGCGAGGCGGAATTCGTGGTGCTGCCGGGCGAAGCCGGCGAGCTCGGCATTTACCCGCGCCACACGCCGCTGATCACGCGCATCAAACCCGGCGCGGTGCGCATCAAAGTCCCCAACCAGGCCGAGGAAGAATTTGTGTTCGTTGCCGGGGGTGTGCTGGAAGTGCAGCCCAAGGTGGTGACGGTGCTCGCCGATACCGCGATTCGTGGCAAAGACCTCGACGAGGCCAAGGCCGTGGAAGCTTTGAAACAAGCCGAAGAAGCCAAGAAAAACGCGCAAGGCAAACAAGAAGTCGCGGTGGTCGAAGCGGAATTGGCGATGCTGGCGGCGCAAATTGCCGCGGCGAGGAAGTTGCGCGGCAGGCGTTGATACCGGGGTATATCCAAACCTAAGGGCAGCGTTTTGCTGCCCTTTTCATTTTTATATGGGCGCCCCGCTGGCTACATTGTCATTCCAGCGAAAGCTGGTATCCCCTTCCCCCGCGAGCGGGGGAAGGTAGGATGGGGGAACGACGTAACCCACGCCGCAGGCGCAAAATTTAAGTGCTTCGCGCCAAAGCACAACCTGGGTTCCAGCTTTCGCCGGAACGACGGCGTTGGATAAGGCATCGTCCCTGCAAACACGCTACGCAAGCCGCATGATCAGCATCCCCAACGAAGTCGATCTCCTCATCATCGGCGGCGGCATCAACGGCGCCGGCATCGCGCGCGACGCGGCGGGCCGCGGCCTAAAAGTGTTGTTATGCGAACAACACGACCTCGCGCAACACACCTCGTCGGCCAGCAGCAAGCTGGTGCACGGCGGCCTGCGTTACCTGGAGCACTACGAATTTCGCCTGGTGCGCGAATCGCTCGGCGAGCGCGAGGTGCTGCTGCGCGCCGCACCGCACATCGTGCACCCCATGCGCTTCGTCATGCCGCATGTGCCGCAGCTGCGCCCGGCGTGGATGATCCGCATCGGTTTGTTTTTGTACGACTACCTCGCGCGGCGCGACAGGCTGCCCAAATCGCAAGTCATCGATCTACGCACGCCGTCTTATAACAGCGGATTGCAGTCGCGCTTGCGCAAAGGTTTCGTCTACGCCGATTGCTGGGTCGACGATGCGCGGCTGGTGCTCGCCAATGCGCGCGCGGCAGCGCAGCTCGGCGCCACCATCCTCACGCGCACCGCATGTGTCGCGGGCGAGCGCGACGGCACGCACTGGCGCGTCACGCTGCAACCGGAAAACGCCCCCCCGGTCGACATCGGCGCGCGCGCATTGATCAACGCCGCCGGCCCGTGGAGGAAAGAAATATTCAATAAAATCAACTACTTACAGAAATTCGATTTTAAGCTGCGATTAGTCAAGGGCAGCCACATCATCGTGCCGCGGCTGTATGAGGGCGACCACGCGTTTATTTTGCAAAACGACGATCGGCGCGTGATCTTCGTCTACCCGTACGAAGAGCACTACACCCTCATCGGCACGACCGATGTCGCGCACGAGGGTGAACCCGGCGAGTGCACCGCGAGTGCCGAGGAAATCGAGTATTTATGCCGCGCCGTCAATCGCTATTTCGCGCGCACCCTCACGCCGGCGAACGTGGTGTGGCACTACTGTGGCATCCGCCCGTTGTTCGACGACGGCCAAAAAAACGTTTCGCATATCACGCGCGATTACACCTTGCGTGTCGATGGTGACGCGAATGAAGCGCCTTTGCTGTCGGTGTTCGGCGGAAAAATCACCACCTATCGCAAACTCGCCGAGCACGCGCTGGAGAAATTGCAACCGTGGCTCCCACGTATGAACGCGCCGTGGACGCACTCCGCGCTATTGCCTGGCGGGGCGCTACGCGGCAAGTCCTTGCCTGCCTATGTGCAGCAACTCGCTGGCGATCATCCACAGTTATCGCAGCCGCTGTTGCACGCGCTCGCCGCGCGCCACGGCGCCGCGGCGCGCGCAGTCTTGGGCGACGCACAAACCCCCGCCGACCTCGGTAAACATTTCGGCCACACGCTTTACGCGCGCGAGGTAGACTACTTCATGACGCACGAGTGGGCGCGCTCGGCGGCGGACATTCTGTGGCGGCGCACCAAGTGCGGCTTACACGTAAATGTTTCGCAAAAACAAATGCTTGAGCAATGTGTCACAATGCGCGTTTCGGCGGCTATGAGAAAATGATTCCATGAGCCAAACCAGCCAAAGAAACCCCAGCGCCCCTCTGAACATTGTGATTCTGGCCGCGGGCATGGGCAAGCGCATGCATTCCGACTTGCCCAAAATGCTGCACACCCTCGCCGGGCGGCCACTGCTGGCGCATGTGCTCGACGCGGCGCGGGCATTGTCGCCGACGAAAATTATTGTGGTTACCGGCCATCGCGCCGATGAAGTGCGCAAGGTCGCCGCCGCGCCTGATGTCGTGTTTGTGAATCAATCGCCGCAACTCGGTACCGGCCACGCCGTGCAACAAGCGCTGCCGGAGCTTACGCCCGGCGGCAAAACGCTGGTGCTGTTGGGTGACGTGCCGCTGATTCAAGCGGCGACGTTAAAACCGCTAATCGAAGGCGCGGTCAATCGCGTGTCGATGTTAACCGCGGTGCTCGACAACCCGCACGGTTACGGCCGTGTGGTGCGTGACGCGCGGAAAAAAGTGAAATGCGTGGTCGAGCAAAAAGACGCCAACGGCGCGCAACTCAAAATTCGCGAAATCAACACCGGCATTTTTGCCTACCCCACCGTCAGGCTTGGCGGCTGGCTCGGTAAGTTGAAAAACAACAACGCGCAGCGGGAATACTACGTCACCGACCTGGTGCCGATGGCGATCAGGGATCGCGTGCCGGTCGAGGGCGTGGTGTGTGAAGACGCGGCGCAGGTCGAGGGCATCAACAACCGCGCGCAACTGTCGCAGTTGGAGCGCGTGTATCAGCAACGCAACGCCAACAAATTGATGGAACAAGGCGTGGCGATCGCCGACCCGGCGCGCATTGACGTGCGTGGCGAACTCACTTGCGGCAAGGATGTGTTCATCGACGTGGGCTGCGTGTTCGAAGGCAAAGTCACGCTGGCGGACGGCGTGCGCCTGGGTGCGCATTGCGTGTTGAATAATGTTGCCATCGGCATGGCGACGCGCATCGAGCCGTTCACGCATATGGTCGAGGCGAATATCGGCGCCAATTGTATTTTAGGGCCGTACGCGCGCATACGGCCGGGCACACAGTTGTCAGACGAAGTGCACATCGGCAACTTTGTCGAGGTGAAGGCGAGCGAGATCGGTTTTGCGTCCAAAGTGAATCACCTCACTTACATCGGCGACAGCAGCGTCGGCAAAAACTGCAACATCGGGGCGGGCACCATCACCTGCAACTACGACGGCGCTTTTAAGCACCGCACGGTGATCGAGGACGACGTGCATATCGGTTCCGACGTGCAGCTGGTGGCGCCGGTGACCGTAGCGCGCGGCACCACGGTCGGCGCCGGTACGACGGTGTGGAAGAACACGCCGCCCGAAGGCCTGATTCTCAATACCAAAACGCAACTTCATCGCGCCGATTGGAAGCGGCCGGTGAAGAAGAGTAAGGCGTGAGGGGTGAGGCTTGAGGCCAACGGCACTGTCACCGATTTCAACTAAACGCGTTGGTTTCAACGTGCTGAGTTACGCCTCACGCTTAACGCCTCACGCCTAACGGAGAAAGCTCATGTGCGGCATCGTCGGCGCCATCGCCAAACGCAATGTAGTACCCATCCTGATCGAGGGTTTGAAGCGCCTCGAATATCGCGGCTACGACTCCGCCGGCGTGGCGGTGTTAAATGGCACGCTGCAACGCGTGCGCAGCACCGGGCGCGTGGCGGAACTCGAAAAAATGGCGGCCTCGCAAGGCGTCAGCGGCGATCTGGGCATCGCGCACACGCGCTGGGCGACGCACGGCGTGCCCTCCGAACGTAACGCGCATCCGCATGTCTCCGGCGGCATTTCGGTGGTGCACAACGGCATTATCGAAAACCACGAGGCAATGCGCCAAAAGCTGCGCGCGCTGGGCTATGAATTTTTATCCGACACCGATACCGAAGTCATCGCGCATCTGGTGCATTCGCATGTGAAAACGGGGCGCGGTTTGTTTGAAGCGGTGCGCCAAGCCACCAGCGAGCTGGTCGGTGCGTACGCGATCGCGGTGCTCAACGAAAAAGATAAAACGCATTTGGTGGTGGCGCGTCACGGTGCGCCGCTGTTGCTGGGCGTGGGCGAAGGCGAGTTGTTTGCGGCCTCCGACGCCTCCGCGCTGGTGCAAGTGACGCAAAAAATCATCTACCTCGAAGACGGCGATTGCGCGGAGCTCACACTCGATGGCGCGAAAATTTTCGACGATAAAGGCAACGCCACCAATCGCGCGGTGCATGTGTCGCAACTCACACCCGACGCGGTCGAGCTCGGTAGCTACCGGCACTACATGCAAAAAGAAATCTTCGAGCAGCCGATGGCGGTGGCCAACACGCTGGAAATGGTGACCAGCGCGCAAACGCTCTCGGCGAATCTGTTCGGGGTTGAAGCCGAAAATATATTATCTCAAATAAATCAAATGCTTATACTCGCCTGTGGCACCAGCTACCACGCCGGCGTGGTGGCGCGTTATTGGCTCGAAGGCATTGCGGGCGTGCCGTGTAACGTCGAGATCGCGAGCGAATACCGTTATCGCGATTCGGTGCCCGATCCGCGCTGCCTGGTGATCACCATTTCGCAGTCGGGTGAAACCGCGGATACGCTGGCCGCGTTGCAGTACGCGAAGTCGCTGGGCCACAAGCATAGCCTGTCGATTTGCAATGTGCCGGAGTCGGCGCTGTTGCGCGCCTCCGATTTGCGGTTTTTGACGCGCGCGGGGCCGGAAATCGGTGTCGCTTCGACCAAGGCTTTTACCACGCAGTTGGCGGCGCTGGCGTTGCTCACACTGGCGGTGGCCAAACTCAAAGGCCGGCTCACCGCCGAGCGCGAAGCGCAGTTGCTCAAAGAGTTGCGGCACCTGCCCTCGGCGCTGACCACGGTGCTGCACGTCGAGCCGCAAGTGAAAATGTGGGCGGAAAAATTCACCAACATGCAGCATGCGCTGTTCTTGGGCCGCGGCATTCATTGGCCCATCGCCATGGAAGGCGCGTTAAAGCTCAAAGAGATTTCGTATATCCACGCCGAAGCCTACGCCGCCGGCGAATTGAAACACGGCCCGCTGGCGCTGGTCGACAAAACCATGCCAGTGGTGGCGATCGCACCCAACGACGCGCTGCTGGAAAAACTCAAATCAAATCTGCAAGAAGTGCGCGCGCGCGGCGGCGAGCTGCACGTGCTCGCCGATCAAGACACCCGCATCATGCCGGCTGAAGGGCTACACGTCATACGCATGCCCGATCACGCGGGCATGCTGTCGCCGATTTTGCACACCATACCGCTGCAGTTGCTGGCGTATCACGCGGCCCTCGAACGCGGGAATGATGTGGACAAACCTCGAAACCTCGCAAAATCGGTCACGGTCGAATAAATCCCGAAGGACCCTTGCCGCAGAGTCCCGGCAGTGTGCGTCAGACACCCCTCAGCATCTGCAGCGGGCTGGTCGTCCTCGACATTCGTCCGCTGAGTGCCTACCAGCAACAA
>VGIF01000008.1 GCA_016868015.1 Betaproteobacteria bacterium | reverse complement strand
ACGTCCGGTTCGATGAGGGGGATGTGGAAACGGGGTTATGGCAAGGTTCCTTGGGCACCGCCAGACGAAAGGGGCGGCAACAGACAAACCAAACCTACTGCTACCGCGCCACATCTCTACTCTACCGAGATGCCGTCCGCGGGTGGCCGCCGCGAGCGGCGGTTCATCTCCGATACCGGCCCTTGAACGTCGAACAACCGGAACGGTAGCAAGGCATCGCCTTGGCTCACCCAGGTTTTTCTGGCAGCGATCCGACGCCATCAATCGGATCAGGTCGTAATTTCTGCGCCTTACGCCCGCTAACCTCTCAGCGCTGCCGGGCGCGCCGGCATCATTTCGGCATCGTATCTAAGTCCTTGATTTTGTTGAGTTTTTATTTTCGAAGAAATTTTGTAAGTATTTGATTTTATTGATGTTTTTGAAAGTGGCGCACGGGCATGCCTGGCGCATCGCGGGGTATCGCGTAGAATGCGCGCTTTTTTGATTCGTCGTATAACGCATCATCATGATTCGCACCCGTTTTGCGCCCAGTCCCACCGGTTATCTGCACATCGGCGGGGCGCGCACCGCGCTTTACTGCTGGGCTTACGCCAAAAAACACGGCGGCGTGTTTATCTTGCGCGTGGAAGATACCGATCGCGAGCGCTCCACCGAGGCATCGGTGCGGGCGATCCTCGATGGAATGCGCTGGCTCGATTTGGACCACGACGGGCCGTATTTTCAGATGCAGCGGCTTGCGCGTTATCGCGCGCTGGCCGATGCCTTGATTGCCGCCGGCCACGCTTATCCGTGCTACGCAACACCGGAGGAACTCGATGCGTTGCGCCATGAGCAGCGTGCGCGCAACGAAAAGCCGCGCTACGACGGACGTTGGCGCCCGGAAAACGCCAAGGGCAAAACGCCGCCCGCGGGTGTCCAGCCGGTGATTCGTTTTCGCAACCCGGATGGCGGTGAAGTCACCTGGCATGATCTGGTCAAGGGGCCGATCACCATTGCCAACGGTGAGCTTGACGACCTGGTGATTTTGCGTGCCGATGGCATTCCCACTTACAACTTTGGCGTGGTGGTCGACGATATCGACATGCAGATCACGCATGTCATTCGCGGCGACGATCATGTCAATAACACGCCGCGGCAGATCAACATTTACCGCGCCCTGGGCAAGCCGCTGCCGCACTTTGGCCACGTGCCGATGATCCTGGGGGCGGACGGGGAGCGGCTTTCCAAGCGCCACGGCGCGGTGAGTGTGATGCAGTATTTCGAGGATGGATTTTTGCCCGAAGCGCTGCTGAACTATCTGGCGCGTCTGGGTTGGTCGCACGGCGACGATGAAAAATTCACCCGCGAGCAGTTGGTTCAATGGTTCGATCTGGAACACATCAGCCGCTCGCCGGCGCGCTTTGATCTGGACAAGCTCAAATGGCTCAACCAGCAATACATCAGGCAGGCCGATAACGCGCGCCTGGCGGCGTTGGCGCAACCGTTTTTGCAACGCGACGGTTGCGATGTCGCGCGCGGCGCGCCGCTGACCGACGTGGTGGCGTTGTTAAAGGAGCGTGTGTCAACGATCGAGGAGTTGGCCGACGCGGCGGTTTATTTTTATCGCGCGCTGGAGCCCAGTGACGCGTTAAAGCACGCGCATTACAGCGCCGACATCAAGCCCGCGCTGTTGGCGTTGCGCGAACAATTGGCCGGTATCGAATGGAATCGCGCCCACATCGGCGCCTGCGTCAAAGCGGTGCTTGGCGCATTCAAGATAAAGATGCCGCAGCTCGCCATGCCGTTGCGCGTCATGGTCACCGGCGAGACGCAAACGCCGTCGGTGGATGTGACGCTGGAATTGATCGGCAAGGACGAAGTGCTCGCGCGTCTGGATAAGCAACTGCGGGCTTTCCCCGCGTAGAGCGTTCGCCTTTACAGTGCGCGCCGCCTCCGGTATACTGCGCAGCCTTTTGTGGGGGTATAGCTCAGCTGGGAGAGCGCTTGCATGGCATGCAAGAGGTCAGCGGTTCGATCCCGCTTACCTCCACCAGCTTCACCTCGTATCACCGCAGCACATCTTACGCAGCACGTTGTACGCAGCAAATCGTAATATCCGTAATACCGCGCCTAGAAGTCCCCATCGTCTAGAGGCCTAGGACATCGCCCTTTCACGGCGGTAACCGGGGTTCGAATCCCCGTGGGGACGCCACGTAAAAAACCACCCGTGCGGGTGGTTTTTTATTTGTGCCTGCTCGCGCGCCATCAAGCGAAGCGGCCCCGGCGCCGCGCACGGCCTTCAGTGCACCGCCACGTTGTAGAGCTTCGCCGCGTTCCCCGCGAGCACTTGGTGGCGTTCGTTGTCGGGAATGCCCTCAAAGCTGCGCGCGATGGCGCGGCGGCTTTCCGGCCAGGTCGACGTGCTTTGCGGGAAATTCGTGCTCCACAAAATGCTATCGAGCCCGATGTGCTGCCGCGTTTTCAAACCGGTGGTGTCGAACCAGCCGACAAAGTGGCATTGGCGCTTGAAGAGTTGCGAGGGTGTCAGGTCGTAGCCCTCCGTGTTCAGGCGTTGGCGCTCGAATTGGTGATCGGCCAGCTCCAACTCATACGCCGCCCACGCCAGCGTGGTTTCGGCGAACACCACCTTGAGCTTGGGAAAACGATCGAGGATTTGCGCAAACAAAAAGTTCGCCACCACCAGCACCGTGCTCACCGGCCGCGTGATTGCCTCCAGCGCCGAAGCGATTTCAGGCGAGAAACCCGAATACGCCGGGAACTGAATGTCGCGGCTCGCGCCAGCGTGGAAACACACCGGCACATTGAGCGACTGGCAAGTCTGCCATACCGGGTCGTACACAGGTTCGTTAATATGCGGCACGTCGCGCAGCATCATCGGCACCGAGGGCAACACCACGCCGCGATGGCCCTTGGCGACGGCGCGCTCGATTTCCTTCACCATCGCATCCACCGGGGCCAGCGGCACAATGCACTGCGGAATAAAGCGCGGGCTCACCGAGGCCCATTCCTCGATCAGCCAGTCGTTGTAGGCCTGCACGCAGGCGAGTTCCAACGCCGGGTCGGTGAGACGGCCGAAGGTTTCGCCGGCGCGCCCCGCCACCGACGGATACAGCACCGAATAATCCACGCCGTCGGCATCCATCGCCAACAACCGTTCGCGCGGCGAGGACACCACGCTCGGCACATCCGCCCAGCGCTGTGGTTCGCGCGCGCGGTCGGCCATCGCCGCGCCGGCGATTGCCACGCCCGAAAGATCAATCTTTTTGCCATCCACCACCCAGCATTCGCTGCCGTCGCTTTGGCGCTCGATGTGCGGAATACGATCGCCCCATTGCGCCTTGGACATGCGTTTGGTCCACACCTGCGGGTGCTCCTGCACATGATCGTCGGCGCTGATGAATCCGTATTTGAGAGTCATTTGAGCTTCATCCCTTAACGTGTTTAGGCGAGGTTGTAGAGGCGCATCGCGTTGCCGTAGGCCAACTGGTCGCGCTCGGCCTTGGGCACACCCTGCAAGGTGCGGTCGATAAACGCGCGCGATTCGGGATAGGTCGAGGTGGAATGCGGGAAATCCGATTCCCACATGATGTTTTTCATGCCGATCTTGTGGCGCAACTCGATGCCCGCGCGTTCGTACCAGAAATCGACATAAATTTGGCGCTGGAAGAGTTCGCTCGGCCGCGTGAGGATGCCTTGCGTCCACAGGTGGCGGCGCTCCCATTCGTGATCGCAGGTCTCCAGCATGTAATTGACCCAGCCGATGCCGGTTTCCGCGCACACCCAATTGAGTTTGGGGTAACGATCGAGCACGCCAGAGAAAATCAGATTGGGAATGAACTGCGCTTGCACCGAGAAGCCGCCGGCCGGGCCCATCGCCTGGCCTTGGTTGGCGGTGTAGCCCTTCCAGCGCGGCACGCGCAGCGCGATGCCCGCGCCCGCATGCCAGTGCACCGGCACGTTAAGGCTTTGGCAGCACGCCCACAGCGGATCCCACCACGGGTCGTTAAAGTGCTTGAATTGTTTGCGCACCATGCTGGGCTCGGCCACCATGGTGATGCCGCGATGGCCGTTCTTGACGGCGCGCTCGGTTTCCTTCACCGCGGCGTCGATGTCACTCATATAGGGGATCAGCGCCAGCGGAATATAACGGTCGCTCACCTGCGTGTATTCCGCCAGCCCGTCGTTGTAGGCTTGCACGCAAGCGAGCTCGAATTCCGCGTCGCCCTGCAAGAAAGCCGCGCTTTGCACCGGGTCGTTGGGGAACAGCACTTCGGCATCGATGCCATCGCGGTCCAGCGCCTTCAAGCGCTCGGCCGGATCGTAGACAAACACCGGCACCTCCTCCCAGCGCTGCGGATAGGTTTTGCGCATCGGGTCACCCATTGCGGTGGGGCAATTCACCGTACCGCGCTCGCCCACCACCTTGCCGTTGACAAACCAGCGCTGCACCGGTTTATCCGAGGCATGGATCATGTGCTCGCGACTGGTGGTATCGCGGATCTGCGGAATCGCATCACCGAATTTCGCCTTGGACATGCGTTTGGTCCACGCATCTTTATCCAACTGGGCGTGTGAATCACAACTGATCAGACCGTGCTTGATTTGCATGAGTGAAGCCCCCTCTGCTGAGTGAACTGAGTGAAAAAGAACTCACCTACTGATTCCGCAATACCTGCTAACGATCAAGCCTACGCCCCCCGGCGCTGCCTGTAAACCGTTTCACGTGCGGGTTAAAGGTCCACTAAGCGGCTAGAAAAAACCCGCTGCCTGTAACATAATTAATCGGCGCATTGCAGGGCTTACGCCCGGTAAAATCTTGCAATGTGAACTTGACGCTTTGAGCTTTTTCTCGCGGGCATTCAACACAACATTCCCGATCACCAAGCCCGCTCGCCAGTCTGCCCGATGGCGCGCGGCTGTGTCTTGTGCCGCCCGTTTCACCCAACCGTAAATAAAAATGAAGCCCACCCAGGAACACTACACCGACATCGTCATCATCGGCTTTGGCGGCGCCGGCGCATGCGCGGCGATCGCGGCGCATGAGAAAAACGTGCCGTCGATCATTCTCGAAAAGCAGCCGCGGGCCACCCACGCCTCCAACACACGCATGAGCGGCGGCGGTTTTCACAGCCCCGCGCCCGATGGCGATTACCAGTCGATCAAGGCCTACGCCAAGGCCATGTTCAGCGGGGAGAATCTGCCGCAAGTGGTCGAGGGCGCGCAGCCGGAATTCTCCGATGCGCTGGCCGACGCCTGGGCTCAATACGCGCCGCACAACCAGGCCTTCATGCAAAGCCTCGACCCGCAGTTCAAAACCTTCGTCAGCCTGGGCGCGGCGTTCGAACATTTTCCCGGCGCGGACAAGGCGAAATACGCGTGCATTCGCAGCACCTACAAGGACGAAGCCTACGTCGCGGGCGAAACCGGGCGCGTGAGCGGCGAGGCGAAGCAGGACAAGGAGGCGGGTGAGGCGTTTCACACCTGTTTGTTGACGGGGCTTGAGGCGCGCAACATTCCGATTCACTACGACACTGCCGCCCGCTCATTGATGGTCGATGAGCAAAGCGGCGCAATCATCGGTGTGATCGCCGAGCGCAATGGCGCGACCATCGTCTATCACGCGCGCCGCGCGGTGATCATTTGCAGCGGCGGTTACGAATACAACGTCAAAATGCGCAAGGCCTTCCTCGATGGCCCCGGCCATCAGGGCTGGGCGTTTTACGGCACGCCCGCCAACACCGGCGACGGGATTCGCATGGCATTAAAAGTCGGCGCGGCGATGGCCAAGGCCGGCAGCGTCGCCGGGCGCGTGATCATGGCGATCCCCGAGCGGCGCCACGACATCAAGTTGGGGCTTAATACCTCGAGCGTGGGCAAACCGCACGAAATCGTGGTCGACAACTATGGCAGGCGTTATGCCGCCGAACGGCGCATCACCAAGGACCCCAGCCGCTACATCTTCTGGAAAGAGGCGATGCTGTTCGACACCGAGAAGCTCGAATATCCGCGCATTCCGTCGTGGATGATTTTCGATACCCGGCTCATGAACGGCGGCGCCATCGTGAGCGCCAGCGCGGCCGCCTACAACGGCATCGATTGGGACCACGGCAATCAAAACGCACTGCGCAAAGGCTGGATTTTGCAGGGCGACACGCTGGCCGAACTGGCCGCGAAAATCCGCGCGCATCCGGAAAACCGCCAGAACATGGATGCCGCCACGCTCGAAGCGCAAGTCGCGCGCTGGAATCAATATTGCGAAGCCGGCAAAGACGCGCAATGGAATGCTGAGCCCAAGACCATGGGCGCGCTCACCGCGCCGCCGTACTTCGCCATCCCGCTGTATCCGGGCGGCCCCAACACCAAGGGCGGCATACGCGCCAACCCGCGGCGCGAAGTGCTCGACTGGGATGACCAGCCCATCCCCCGGCTCTATACCGCGGGCGAAATATCCTCGGTGTTTCAGTTTGTGTACCAGGGCGGCGGCAATCTGGCCGAGTGCATCGTGTTCGGACGCATCGCCGGGTGGAACGCCGCGGCGCAAAAGCCGATGTGGCAAGAGCGGCCGGCGCGCGTGGCGAAGGCTTAGTGCGCGGCGCGCACAGATTGCGGCGCGCGTGTTGCCCCGGCGCCATTCGCGCCGCGCCTCGAGTGATGTAACATAAGTGTTTGATTTAATTGATTATTTTTTAAGACGCCAACAGCCACCCCATGCTGCACGAATTACGGTTTTACCAAATCGCGCCGGGCAAGATCGACGATTACATCGATCACGCGGGCAAAGTCGCTGTGCCCAGACGCGGCAACGATTATGGCAAGCTGCTCGGTTTTTGGTCGTGTGAAATCGGCGCGATGAACGGCGTTTTTAACTTGTGGGAGCACGAAAGTGTCGCCACACGCGAAGTGCTGCGCGCGAAATTGGCGGCGCTCGATTGGTGGCGCAACGACTACCTTGCGCATTCGCAGCCGCTGATGCAACGGCAGTTCTCGCGTTTGTTGACGCCGCTCGCCGCGCCCACGCCGCCGGCAACCCCCGGCCATTTGTATCAGCTGCGGATTTTTCGCACGCGCGCGGGCAAAACGCAGCCGTTCGCCAGGCTGTTGCAAAACGAATTGCCGCTAACGCTAGGCGCGGCATCGATTGCGGTGTGGACCGGCAACAGCGGTGATGTGAACGAGGTGGTGCACTTAAGCGCGCATCCGGCGGCGGCACAGCCCGCGGACATCATGCAAACCGCGGCGTGGCGCGCGTTTTTACGCGAGCACGGCGCGCTGCTGGAGACCATGCAGTCAAGCTTGATGGCGCCGGCGGCGTATTCGCCGTGGCGCAAACGCCTTCGGGAGACAGACCATGATAGAACGCACGCTCAACGTCGCGACCCGCGACGGCACCATGGAAACCTTTGTCACCCACCCGCAGGCTGATGGGCCGTTCCCCGCCATCGTGCTTTACATGGACGTGTGGGGCTTGCGCGAGGAGCTGTTCGATATCGCGCGGCGCATCGCCACCGTGGGCTATTACTGCGCGGTGCCCGATTTATATTACCGCTGGGGCCGCGTGCGGCACGAATTTCGCGATGCCAACGGCCGCATGATTTCGCTGGATGCGTTAGACGAGGAACGCCGCTCGCGCGTGCGCGCACCGATGTTCAAGCTCTCCGATGCGATGGCGGTGGATGACACCGGCGCGCTGCTCGATTGTTTGAGCGGCGGCGAGCCGGTGCGCGCGGGTGCGATGGGTTGCATCGGTTATTGCATGGGCGGGCGCCATGTGTTGCGCGTGGCGGGGAGTTTTCCCGAGCGCTTTCGCGCGTCGGCGAGCTTGCACGGCACGCGGCTGGTGGTGGAGGGCAACGATTCGCCGCACCTGAGCGCGTTAAAAGCGCAGGGCGAGCTTTATTGCGGCTTCGCCGAGCACGACCCGTGGGTGGGGCCGGGCACGATAGAAACGCTTAGCCAGGCCATGACGCGCGCGCCGGTGACATACCACTCGGTGTTTCATCCCGGCACGCATCACGGCTACGCACTGCCCGACCGCGATATTCACGACAAGCCCGCGGCCAATCGCGATTGGGAACTGATGTTTGCGATGTGGCGCCGGCAGTTGATGGCGCGGTGAGCGTGCACGCCCAGTGCGCGTGTGCGTGCGTGAGTCGGGTGCGTGTGTCCGCTGCGTGATGCGAGCGCGCGCGGATTCAACAGGCTGCATTAGCGTAAAAATAAAAAAGTTAATTAAATCAAATACTTAGAATTTATTGATGAAAACGCCCAAGGAAATTCAACAACCCTCGAATGCCGAGGCAAGCGCACGCTAAAGCCGCAAGACGTGCGCGGCTCCAACGGAACCGATCATCGGGCAATACACGGCGTTTATTCACGCCGAACACGGCAAACGGGCGGCGGTGATTTTGGCGGCGGGGATGCAGGGCGAGTAGGAGGCGGGAAACGCCCCGTTGCTGCCGCCCCGACACCTAAAGCGACTGCGGTAAAGCGCTCGCTTGTTGTTGTCGTGCGCGTCGCGAGGAATCGGTAGCCCGAAAGGAGCGCAGCGTATTCCAGGGAGCGCGGTATCACTCACCAAACGTGCCTTGCGGCGAAGCGCACGCCCAATTCCCCGCGTGCGCCTTTCGCGAGGTTGACCCCGGCGCACACAAGATGCCGGGTGAAACGCGCCTTGATGCGCTGAAAGCCCCGGGCGTATGCGGCATCGTCGACTGGCAAGGTCCATACCGCATGGCAGTGATCACGCAGGACCAACATCGCGTCGATCACAAACCGCGATTCGGTTTGTACGTCTCGCACGACTTTGCGCAGCGCATCGGCATGTTCGACGAGCAAGGTACGCCGTCGGTTGTGTAAATTGACCGTGAAGAAGAATGTGCCGCCTGCTACCCGGCTGCGGCGATACGGGACCATGCTCGAATACGATCCCGGAATACGCTGCGCTCCTTCCGGACTACAAAAGGCATTGCGGAAGCTATGGACCGAGAAACCGCGGATGGGCGGCCGCACGATAGCTGCCCGTCGCCAACGGCTGCTCCTGGCCGACGTGCGATCCGCTGCGGCACCTATGAGCACGTGTTTGCAGTGTTGGGGATGGAAGGAGAGCCGGTCGATTCTCCGTTCCAAAAAGGTTCTCTACGACCTTTAAAAATAATAAATTAAATCAAATGCTTACTTAAAAGCACCCGGGCCTTTTCAACAGTCAAACGGCGAGCGCGCCCATAAACCGCATCGCCGCTAAACTTGGCACAAAAAAGTAACCGCCGCCGCGCACCGTCACAAAGTGTGGCAGCTCTGCCGTGCGTATGCCTTTGGGTTTGCCTGGAATAGACATGCGGCTTGGTGCTTGGTCCGGCAAGGCATTGCCCAGCAGCGGATCTGGGTTGTCGTTCAGCGCGCCGAAGCGCGGGTTGTTGCACCAACTTTGTTGGATGAATTCGAATTGGCTTTTGATGCTGGCGTTGACGCACAAAAAGTGTATGCCGCGCGGCGTGCCATCGTCGGTGAGATTCAGCAGTTGGTCGCGCTCGGTGTCGGTTAATGCGCGTTGTAACCACATTGGGTCGAACAGCGGCGCACCATAGACGCGGCCGCGGCGCAGGATACGATGCGCTTTGCTCATGTTGAGCGATTGCTGCGCGGGGTAAGGCGGCAACATATCGCGCGGGTTGGTGCGGCGCACGTGCGCGCCCATCGGGCAGGCAAAGCCGTGCGCATCACCGGCGTAGAGAAAATCATCGCGATTCGCCAAGCGGGCGTCGTCGGCGTTGGGCGTTAACGCGAGCGGCGCGCCGCTCGGCCAGCGGCCGACGCATTTGGCGGCAACCCAGATCATGCGCGCAGGCTCTGCGCGGCCGTCGATGCGCTCGGCCTCGCGCTTCATGAACTGCCAAAAGCCGGCGACGTTTTGCTGTAGTTTGCGATAGACGAGGTACGAGCCGTTGCGGCCCAAGTCGCGCCAATGTTTGCCGGCGTGATAGGGGTTGGCGAGCGGCGGCAGCAAGTTTTGCGGGTCGAGCTCGCCGCCGACCACGGGCGTGGGCGCGATCAGCGCGTAGTGGTTTTTATGGCCGAGGATGAATTCGCCCGCGGGCACGCTCGCGCCGCCACTGTCATTAAAACCGCGTATGCGCGGCTGCGCGATGCCGTCGCGAAAACCAAACGGCTCGCAATCTGATTGCGGGCGATACGCGTATTGCTCGCCGTGCGTGATGAGGCGCGCGCCGATTTGGGGTGCCGAGAGTAAGGCGCGCTGCGCTTCGCAGGCGGCTGCGAGCGCCGCTTCATCGTTTGCGTGCAGAATCAGCAGCGCATGCGGCTCATTGTTAGGCCCGCCGATTTCCCAGTGGGCCGATGCGTTGTCGCCTTCATCGCCGAGGAGGCGTGCGCGTGACTCGGCGGCCATGCCTTCGACGAACTCCGGTGGAAACGTGCGCAGCACGTTTTCGGGCAGCCCGCAGGCGGCGAGGCCGCTTGCGCTGAGTGCAAGATTAATCGCGGATGCGGGTTTGATCGGTTTGCCGCGGCTGTCGAGCGCCCAAGGTTTCGCCGTGGTGATCGTCGGCCCAAGCTGACGCAGCCACTCACGCGCGCCCGCGGCGTGCTCGAGGCGCACGAACCAATACGCGGTGTGGTGCAAATGGCCGTAGCCGCTGGTGATCAGGCCTTGGATGTCTTTCAGGATGGGGGCGGGGATTGTTGATGCGGTGAGCATGATCAAATGGTTATGCTTTGCGCGCCACCAGCGCCGTGTCATACCGCAAATTAAGCACCGTCTCTTGCGGATACGCGCGAAAAAAATTTCCGACGGCACTTGGTGGTTGCGCAAAAATCGTTTGAACGCGGGCAAGTCACGCGCGCCGGCGGGTGGGAAGCCGAGGGCGTTTTCCCAAATCGCTTCCAGCCCCGACAAAATCATTTCGGCGAATTCGTCGATATAGCTCTCCCACGAGCCGTCGTAGTCGCTCACCATCAGCAGCCGACGGCCGTTGTCGATCAACATCCAGCGTACGAAGTGGATGGTGGCGATGCCGATCAGCGAGCCCGGTGGCGTGAGGCGTTTGGAAAAGCCGTCGATCGCCGCCATCACCGCGCGCACGTTGTCGACTTTGGTGGGGTCGAGCGGCGTCACCAGCGTCAATTGGTTTTGCGTGACCACGTCTTCGCGAAATGAGGGCGGTTCGCTCGACGCAATTTCGTCGCCGGGCACGAGTGGCGCGGGGGCGGCGAAGTTATCGAGCACGATGCTGCTGTAGGGTGACTGCAGCGGCGCCATGCGATTGCGCGTTAGCCAATTAAACCAGCGAAAATACCAATAACGATTTAGCCCCACGGTGATGCGCCGCACCGCGCGAAATACCGTGCCAAAACCCAAGCGAAAAATCGCTCGCGCGCCGTCGATTGGCAAGGGCAAGGCGCGCACGATGCGGCGCAGGATTTCACCGAGCGTGAGATGCATATCCATCGCCGGCAACGCCGTGTATTCGTGAGCGTCTTGTAGCCCGCGCCGATGCGTGATGGCTTTATGTATTGATGTAACGGTGTGGTGGCGAAACGCGATGTAAAACGCCTCGGCTGGCTGCGTGCGTTGCGCGATAAAGTCGGCGAAGCCGGCAACGCCGCTGTAGCCTTCGCAAGCGCCCCAGATCGCATCCATATCGGACGCGATACGCGTTAACTCAGCGAGATGGTTTTCCAGCGTGCCGTCGTACACCGCGGCGTAGAGCAAGCGCTGCTGGCCGGGGCCGCTGTCGGGGTCGTTCAAAATCGCGAAGCGTGCAAAGTGAATCGCGCGGCTGGCGTTGAAATCGATGTGCGCTCGCGCGGGCGCGCTGTCGCGGCGCTTGCCTTTGATATCGTCACCGATGGCGCGCAGCACGCCGCGCAACTGCGCCTCGGCGCCAGGTTTCAACGCGGCGAGCACGTTCACACATTGTGGTGTGGCGTCGTATGTCACTGAATAGCAATGTATATCGCGCGTCCCTGCGCGGTCAAACCCCCCGGCACTCGCTGGCGCTGGCGCTGGCCCAACAGCGCATCCTCTTTTACACTTGCGTTTCACACGACACCGGGAGACACCCCATGAAAGTCAAAGCGGCGAACGGTCTGGCACGCATACTCAAAAAAGAAGGCATACCTTGGGTGAGTTGTTTCCCCACCAACCATGTCAACAATGCGTTGGGCGAAGAAGGCGTGCCGATTTTGATGATGGGAGAAGAGCGTTTCGCGGTGGCGGTGGCGGATGCTTACTCGCGTGTGAACAACGGCAAAAAAATCGGCGTGTGCACGGTAATGTCGAATTTGAACGCCGCGGGCATCCAGATGGCTTATGGCGCGATTGCGCAGGCGTGGGAAGATTCTTCGCCGATTCTGGTGATCACCGAAGGTGTGAGCGTGGGCGCGAGCCGGCACACGCATTACAACATTGCCGAGGCGTTTCGCTCGGTGACCAAGTGGGTGGGCGAAATCGATAAAGCCGAACTCGTGCCCGATTACATGCGCCGCGCCTTCACCCATTTGCGTTCGGGCCGGCCGGGGCCGGTGTTGATTATTCTGCCGCGCGATTTGGGCGAATACGACGAAGAGCAATTCCCCTACAACCCGCCCAAGGGCTGGAAGAGCGGGCCGGATGCCGCCGACGTTGCCGCCGCGGTGAAAGCGCTGCTCGGCGCGAAAGACCCGCTGATTTACGCGGGTGAAGGCGTTTATTACGGCGACGCCACCGATGAACTCAAGGAATTCGCCGAACTCGCACAAGTGCCGGTGCTGACCACGCTCAAAGGCAAGGGCGCGTTCCCGGAGAATCATCCGCTGTCGGTAGGTGTGCGCGGTTCGCACGCGGCGCATTTTTTAAATAAGTGCGATGTGCTGTTCTCGATCGGTTCGAGCTTGTTTCCCAACCGCTTTAGCCACGCCGTGCCCGACCCAGCGAAAAAAACCATCATCCAATGCACGGTCGACATGCTCGACATCAACCGCAGCTTTGAAACCAAGCACGCGGTGATCGGCGACGCCAAGCTCTCGCTGCGCGCGTTGATCGACGAATTCAAAAAGCAAGCGGGCGGTGCGCGCAAAAACGCCGCGGTGGTTGAATCGGTGCGCGCGCAAAAAGCGGAGTTCACCGCGAAGTTCAAGCCCTTCATGGAGTCGAACGACAAGCCGATCAACCCGTATCGCGTGATCGGCGACTTGATGAAAGTGCTCGATCCGAAAAAATCCTTCGTCACCGCCGATTCCGGCAACACGCGCGATCAACTTTCCACCGTGTACGAATCGCAGATTCCGCGCGGGCATTTGGGCTGGGGCAATGTGTCGACGCTCGGCTTTAGTCTGGCCGGTGCGATCGGCGCCAAGCTTGCCTTCCCCGACCGGCAAAGTGTCGCCATCACCGGTGATGCCGGCATGTGCTACATGATCGGCGACTTCGAGGCCACCGCGCGCCATAGACTGGGCATCACGGTGATCCACATCAACAACGGCGGTTTCTCCGGCTATGGCCCGGGCTTCTGGGGCAAGGGGCACGATCCGTATACGTGGCAGGTCTCCGACTCCAGCACCATCAACACCGCCAACATGGCCAAGGCGCTCGGCTTGCACAGTGAGCGCGTTACCGAGCCGTCGGAAGTGGTACCGGCGTTAAAGCGCGCGCTGGAAGCGAACGCCAAGGGCCAGCCCGCGCTGCTGGAATTTATTTGCTCGCATCACCCGGTGCATGGGGGGTGGGTGGGGCGGGAGTAGTGTTGTTGTATGCGCCTTTACTTCAAGTGGAGGCGAACTAGCACCAACCCTCCCCTTCAAGGGGCGGGTTAGGGATAGGGTGGGGATGGGGTTTTAAAGCGTTGCAGCGCCGTACAGAAACCCCACCCCCATCCCAGCCTTCCCCCTGAAGGGGAAGGAGAATTTTTGGTAACTCACGCAAAAGGAGACAACCATGGCACGCGAAGGTTTTTACATACTCGACAGCGATCTGCACATGATGGAGCCCGGCGATTTGTGGGACCGTTATCTCGAAGGCTCGGCGCGCGCGAATCCGCCGCGCATGTTCGGCGAGCAGCAGAAAAAAGTGGTGAACGAAAAAGGCGATAAAGGCGGCACCGATTCCATCCGTGGCATGGAAGTGCAGGGCCTGGCGATCCCCGCCTTCGCCAAGCAGCAAGAGGCCGCGGCTTCGAGTCGTGAACTGCGGCGTAGAAGCCGCGCGCGGCATCCGCATTTTGCGGTGGCACGCGCGCAGGGTTTTGATGCGCCGTCGACATTGACCGCGATGGATATTGAAGGCATCGATGTCGCGGTGATGTACGGCACGCGCGGGCGGCAGATTTTGTGTCACGACGACTTATCGCCCGATTACGCCGCCGCGCTGGCGCGTGCGTATAACAACTGGGCGTACGATTATTGCAAAACCGATCCGCAGCGTTTGAAATTTGCCGCGCAGATCGCCATGCATAATATTCCCGCAGCGGTGGAAGAAGCGCGCCGCTGCGTCAAAGAGTTGGGTGCGGTGGCGGTGATCGGCACGCCCAACCCGGTCAACGGCCAGCACTTGCACGACATGGCGTGCGAGCCGCTTTGGACCGAGCTTGAAAGTCTTGATGTGCCGATCGGCTTTCACCCGACGGGCAACAGCTCGTTAAAAGACGATGCCGCGCGGCGCTATGTCGGGCACGCGCAATTCTTCCCGATCGCGCACGCGATACGCAACCCGGTCGAATTGATGGGTGCGATCGCCAGTATGACCACCGGTGGCATCATGGAGCGCCACCCCAAACTGCGCGCGGCCTTCCTCGAAGGCACGGCGGGCTGGGTCTACTGGTGGCTATGGCGGCTGGATGACCAGTGGGAAAAATACGGGCAAGGCTGCGAGCACAAGCTGTCGATGCTGCCGTCGGAATATTTCAAGCGCCAATGCTACATCGCGCTCGATGCCGATGAGGAACCCGCGGTCGACGTGGTGAAAAAAATGGGCGCGGAATATTTCGTGGTGTCGACCGACTACCCGCACTCCGACGGCGCGTTCCCCGACGCGATGAAGCAGTTTTTGGGCTTGGAGCTTAATAACGACCAGCGCCGCAAAATCCTGTGGGATAACTGCGCCAAGCTCTATGGCATCCCCAAACCGGCGGCGCCGTTGACGCGCGAGTTTACTGCGGCGGCGTAGCGCGCAGCGGATCGCGTTTTGGTTGGGCGAAGGGTGGCGGCCTGTCTGTGGTTGGACAGGCCGCTTCTATATGGGGCGATGGTCGGTGATGGCGCGCGCCGTACCGCGGCTACACCAAACGCAACTTGCAGCGCTGGGCGCAAATGATGTTAGGCTTGCGCGAACAGTTCTACAGCGGCGCGTTAAAACCGGTGATTCATCGCCGCTACTCTTTCGCTCAGGTGCGTGTGGCGCTCGATGTGATGGCGCAGCGCGCGGTGATCGGCAAGAGTTTGTTGCTGAGCGAACAGGGTCTCGATGCATCGACAGCGAGAAACGTAAGTATTTGATTTAATTTAATATTTTTATCGTGTCCAAGGCAATCCATGCACCGTTTGCCCGTACCCTGGCCGCACGCGGCGGGAGAGTCCAACGCCCTTTCCGCCGGGATAAGGGCACACCTAAAGTGAATCAGAAGGGTGGGGATGAGGTGGTGGGGTTGAGTTGCCCGAACGCACTGAGTTGGCGTGAACATTTTTATTGAACGCAACCTATGAACAGCATGGCTAACGTGGTGGTGATCGGCGGCGGCGTGGTGGGTTCCGCGATCGCTTACGGTCTTGCAAAAATTGGCGGGCGCGGCGCGGGCGTGGTGGTGCTGGACGAGGGCGACGATGCCATTCGCGCCTCGCGCGTGAACTTCGGCTTGGTGTGGCTGCACAGCAAGGGTGACGGCATGGCGGCGTATGGGTTTTGGACGCGCAAGTCGTGCGACATCTGGCGGCAGTTCGCCGATGAGATCAGGGATGAAACAGGTGTCAACACGCACTACGTCAAATCGGGCGGCTTGAATTACTGTTTGAGCGAAGCCGAGTTCGAAACGCGCACGGAAATGATCACCCGCATGCGCGAACAGGCGGACAACGACCCCTACGAAGCGCGCATGATCGACCGCGCGGAACTGCAACGGCTGATGCCGCGCGCGCAGTTCGGCCACGAAGTGCTGGGCGCGTCGTTCGGCCCGCACGATGGCACGTGTAGCCCGCTCAATCTGTTGCACGCGCTGCACGCGGGGCTCAAAAAACACGGCGCGGACTACCGGCCCAACTCGCCAGCGCTTGAAGTGAAACCGCTGGCGCAAGGGTTTGAAGTGCGCACGCCGCGCGGCACCATCACCACGCCCAAGGTGGTGCTCGCGGCGGGCCACGGCAGCATGAAGCTCGAACGCGCGCTGGGCTTTGATGTGGAGATCATCGCCGAGCGCGGGCAGATCGTGGTGACCGAGCGTGTCGCGGACATGGGCATACTGCCGGCCAATGGCGTGCGGCAAACGGTGGAGGGCACGGTCATTATCGGCTCCACCACCGAGGATGTCGGCTTTGATACTTCCACCACGCCGCAAGCGGGCGCCACCATGGTGCGGCGGCAGTTGCGCGTGTTCCCGGCGCTTGCGCATGTGCGCGCGGTGCGCACCTGGGCGGGCTTGCGTACATTGACCCGCGACGAATGCCCCGTGTACGAAGCATCTGAGCAATATCCCGGCGCGTTTATCGCGACTTGCCACTCAGGCGTGACGCTTGCCGCGGTGCACGCCAAGGTGCTGGCCGATGCCATCCACCGGGGCAAATTCACACCCGAGATCGGGGCGTTTCACGGACGGCGCTTGAAATGAGTCAAGAATTGATCACGGTTTATGTCGAGGGCACGCCGGTATCGGTGTCACCCCACGACAGCGCAGCCGCGGCGGCGCTAAAAGCGGGGCTTGCGCATACGCGCCTGTCGCCCGTCAGCGGCGAGCCGCGCGCGCCGTATTGCATGATGGGCGTGTGCTTCGAATGCCTGATGGTGATCGACGGCGTGCCCTCGCGCCAGGCGTGCATGGTGCGCGTGCATGCGGGTATGCGCATCGAGCGGCAAAACGAAGCGAAGGTATGGGCATGAGCAGCGCGTGTGATTTTCTGGTGATCGGCGCAGGGCCGGCGGGCATGGCCGCAGCGGCGACGGCGGCGAAGCTTGGTGTATCGACATTGGTGGTCGATGAGCAACCCGCGCCGGGTGGGCAAATTTATCGCGGCGTCGAGCAGCGCGATGCGAATAAACCCGGTGTGTCGCACGACGATTGGGCGCGTTGCGCGGCGTTGGCGCAAGAATTTCGCGCGAGCGGTGCGCGTTATCAGCCCAACACCCAAGTGTGGCAGCTCGAAAAAAATCGCAAGGTGTACGTGAGCGATGGCGCCAAAGCCTCGTGCATCACCGCCAAACGCGTGCTGATCGCCACCGGCGCGATGGAACGCCCGCTGCCGTTCCCCGGCTGGACCTTGCCCGGCGTGATGACGGTGGGCGCGGCGCAAATTCTTTACAAAACCTCGGGCTGGGTGCCGCATGCGGGCGCGTGGATCGCCGGCAGCGGGCCGCTGTTGTGGCTTTACGCCGCGCAAGCACTGGAAGCGGGCGGCAAATTCGAGGGCATCCTCGACACCACGCCCAAGGCTAACTATGTGCACGCGCTGCGCCACGGCATCAACGCTTTGCGCGCCAAGGAATATCTCGATCGCGGCATGGCTTTGCAGCAATCGGTGCGCAAGTCGGGCGTGCGCATCATCGACGACGTCAACGCGATCGAGGCCAAGGGCGATGGCGCGCTCAATCGGGTGCACGTTCACACCGGCCGTCATTGGCAGGACATGCCGGCGACGCGTTTGCTGGTGCATCAAGGCATCGTGCCCAACACGCACACCACTCGTTCGCTTAACGCGGCGCACCGTTGGGACAAGGCGCAGCACGCGTTCGCCCCGGTGGCCGATGCCTGGGGTAATCTCGATGCCGAAGGTTACGCCGTTGCCGGTGATGGCGCGGGCATCGCCGGCGCCGAAGCCGCCGCGGTGCAGGGGCGGCTCGCCGGCCTGGAAGCGGCGCGCGCGCTGGGGGTGATCGACGCCGCGCAACGCGATCAGCAAGCCATGCCGCTACAAGCGGAACTCAAGCAGCATCTCGCGATACGCCCCTTCCTCGATCAGGTGTTCGCGCCGCGCGCGGGTTTGTTGACGCCGCACGACGATGTGCTGGTGTGCCGCTGCGAATGCATCACCGCCAAGCAAATCCGCGAGGCGGCCATGCTCGCCGGCATGGGGCCCAATCAAGTCAAGGCCTTCACGCGCTGCGGCATGGGGCCGTGCCAAGGCCGCATGTGCGGCATGGCGGCGACGGAGATCATTGCCCACGCGCGTGGCGTAAGCGCCACCGACATCGGTGTGTTCAACGTGCGACCGCCGTTAAAGCCGTTGTCGTTGGCGGAACTTGCCGCGCTGCAAGCACCTTAGCATCGTCGCATCGTCGGCGTTACCCTTTTTCCATTTTTTCCGCTTTTTCCACTTTTTCCGCCTTGACCGGCGCGGCACGCGCCGCGCCGGGGCGCGTTACCCACAAGCTGGCCAGAATCGACGCCAGCAGCACGATGCCCACCACCGATAGCGCAAAGCCGATGGGAATCTTGTAGAGGTCGAGCAGCAGCATCTTGATGCCGATAAACACCAGAATAAACGCAAGGCCGTATTTGAGCAGATGAAAGCGGTCCGCCATGTCGGCGAGCATGAAGCACATCGCGCGCAGGCCCAAAATCGCGAACACGTTGGAGGTCAGCACGATAAACGGGTCGAGCGTAATGGCGAAGATCGCCGGGATGCTGTCCACCGCGAATATCACGTCGGTAAAGCCGATCATCACCATCACCGCGAAGAGCGGCGTGAACCAGCGCTTGCCGTCCCGGATAATGGAAAATTTTTCGCCGTGATACTCGTTGGTGATAGGGATGTGCCGGCGCATAAAACGCAGGATCGGATTTTTCTCGATATCCGGTTCCGCTTCCGCCATCATCAGCATCTTCACGCCGGTGATCAGCAAAAACGCGCCGAACACATAGAGTATCCAGTGGAACTTGGCGATCAACCAGGCGCCGATCAGGATCATGATCGCGCGCAACACGATGGCGAGAATGATGCCAAGGATCAGTACGCGGCGCTGAAATTGCGGCTGCACCCCGAAAAAGGTGAATAACATCAGGAACACGAAAATGTTGTCCACCGCCAGCGATTTTTCGATCAAATAGCCGGTGAAAAACTCCGCGGCCTTTTCGTTGGCGACTTCGCGCCCGACGTTGACGTCGAGATACCACCACAACAACGCGTTGAAGATAAACGACAGCACCACCCACACGATCGACCAGGTGAGCGCTTCGCGAAACGACACCTTTTTCGCGCCTTTCGACTCCAGCACCAGCAAGTCGACGATGATTGCGACCACCACGAAAATGGCGAAACCGGTGTACCAGTACCAAGTGCCGATGCTTTCCATGTGTTTTTTGGCGGGCCGGGTGGTGACGACGGCGGCGATTCTAGGCAGCGGCTATTATTCGGACAAATCGAATATAATTTATCAATACATCGAAAAATCCTGATTATTAACCAAGGTGGCCCAGCTTAACTTTAAGCATTTGCGGTATTTCTGGACGGTGGCCAAGGCGGGCAGCATCGCGCGCGCCGCCGTGCAATTGCATGTCACGCCGCAATCGATCAGCGGGCAGCTTGCCGAATTCCAGGCGGTGCTCGGCGCCGAAGTGTTACGCCGCGCGGGCCGCGGGCTGGAGTTGACCGACGCGGGCCGGCGCATACTACGTTACGCGGAGGAAATCTTCGGGCTGGGGGAAGAACTGCTCGCCGCGGTGCGCGATCAAAAAGCGCAGCCGATGCCGCCGTTTCGCATCGGCATTGCCGATTCGGTGCCGAAATCAGTGACCTATCGCGTGCTGGAACCGGTGCTCAACATGCCGGAGGCGGTGCGCCTGGTGTGCCGCGAGGGGCGCTTGGCGGCGCTGCTCGCCGATTTGGCCGTGCATCGCCTGGACATGGTGATCGCCGACCGCCCGATGCCACCGGAGATCAAGGTGCGCGCGTACAACCATTTGCTTGGCACCAGCGACTTGACCGTGTTCGCCGCACCGCCGCTGGAAAAAATGCTTAAAGGCAGGTTCCCCGCCTGTCTTGATCACGCGCCGTTTTTGATGCCGGGCGAAGGCGTGGCGATACACGCCGCGCTCGAGCGCTGGTTCGAGGCGCAGAAGGTGCATCCGCGCATCGTCGCCGAGTTCGACGACGGCGCGCTGATGAAGGCATTCGGGCAAAGCGGCGCGGGCTTATTTGTGGCGCCCACCGCGATCGCCGATGACGTGTGCGCGCAATACGGCGTGGAAGGTATCGGGCGCATCGACGGCGTGACCGAGGAACTCTACGCCATTACCACCGAACGCCGATTGCGGCATCCGGCGGTGCGCGCGATTAGCGTGGCGGCGGAACGCACGGTATTCGTGCGTCCAAAGGCAAAAACCGATGCACGGGCGGGGCGGCGCCGGCAGTGATCCGGGGCCGCGCGCCAGCATGGCGGCATGGCACCAACGCGGCGCGCGCATTGGCCTATCACGAATCGCCGCAAATCGCGCGGGCATGGGTGAAAAATGTTTTACCATCCCGGCACGGCGTATCAACAGGGAGAAAGGACAGCCATGGCACTGGTGCAATACAAGGAAGAAGGCGGCATCGCTTACATCACGTTAAATCGCCCGGAAAAATTAAACGCGTTTAACGACGAAGTGGGCGAGGCGTTTTGCGAGGCGCTGTATCGTTTGAATGATGATGCCAACGCCAACGTCGGCATCATCTGCGGCAACGGCCGCGCGTTTTGCAGCGGCGCGGACGTGCGCCAGCGCCAGATGCGCGCCAAGGCGGAGCTGGAAAAACTCGGCAGCCCGGCGGGGCGCGGCGGCAATTTCCGCGAGCCGTTCTTCCGCTCGTATCACAACAAGCCGATCATTGCCGCGGTGCACGGTTACGTGTACGGGCTGGCGGTGCGCATCGCGATGTATTCGGACCTGCTGGTGGCGGCGCGCGACGCCAAATTTCAAATCACCGAAACGCCGCGCGGGCTGGACAGCACCTCGTTTTGGATGACTCTCTCCGCCTTCGGCGCGGGCCTTTTCGCCACCGAGGTGTCGCTCACCGGCCGCGCCTGGAGCGCGGAAGAAGCGCAAAAACACGGGCTGCTCACACGCCTTGCAGAACCCGGCGAGCACCTCATGGTCGCCGAGGAACTCGCGCGCGAGATCATGAAAAATCCGCCACTGGCGGTGCGCGCCGTGGTCAAGGCGCGGCGCTCGATGTTGCACGAAATCGACGTCAAGGCGCACGCGGTGGGCCCGCGTGGCTTGCACCTCACCGAGGATTTTCACGAAAGCGTGGCGGCGTTTCTGGAAAAACGCAAAGCGGTCTATCACGGGCGCTAGTCGCGCGCGGGGATATGGCAGCTAATGCCTTCGATCTCAAGGTCAAGGTTGCGCTGGTCACCGGCGGTAACAGCGGCATTGGCATGGCCCAGGCGCTGGCGCAGTTTGGCGCAGGAGTTTGCATTTGGGGCACCAACGCGGCGAAAAATGCCGCGGCTGTCGACCAGCTGCGCGTGCACGGCGCCGACGTGCTCGCGCTCGCGTGTGATGTCGGCGACGAACCCGCCGTCGAGCGGGCGTTTGCACAAACGATCGGGCATTTCGGCCATATCGATGTCTGCTTCGCCAACGTGGGCGTGATCGGCGGCGCGGTGAAATCATTCGCCCAGATGAGCACGGCGGAGTGGCGGCGCGTGACGCGGGTCAATCTCGACGGCGCGTTTTACACCTTGCGCGCCGCTTCCCGCCACATGATTGAGGCGGGCAACGGCGGTTCGCTGGTGGTGACCTGAAGCCTCGCCGCGATTTCCGGCGCGCCGCGCAATCAGCACTACGCCGCGAGCAAGGGCGCGTTGAACTCAATGATGTATGGCCTCGCGGTGGAGTTCGCATGCTACAAAATTCGCACCAACGCGATCCAGCCGGGGTGGATCGACACCGCGATGACCGATGGGTTATTTCACAACGAAAAATTCGCCCAGGCCGCGTTACCGCGGGTGTCACTGCGGCGCTGGGGTACGGCGGGCGACTTTGGCGGTATCGCGGTGTATCTCGCGAGTGATGCCAGTGCTTATCACACTGGTGATACGTTTTTGATCGATGGGGGATATGCGCGGTTTTGAAAGGTCAAATTCTCGGCTTGATTGAATTGACGGCGTGTACGGATCGAAATGGGCACGGTGAATGTCGGTGGTGGATTTTTGGGTTTGAGAAAACTGCACAGCCGCTCGCATTCAGCCATTTACTCGGGCTTGAGTCCCGCTTGCTTGGCGAGTGTGCTAAAGCGCGCGATCAACAACACAAACTTTTCTTCAAGTTGTCGCGGTGTACTGGACTGCGGAACTGATCCAACTGACAGAAGTTTATCCCTGACCTCACTGATCGCGAGTGCTTGCACCAGCGCAGCGTTCAGTGAACGCACAAGCTCTTCAGGCAAGCCTGCGGGCCCCATGATGCCGCGGTAGGCAGGCATGTCGTATCCAGCGAGGCCCGATTCCGCCAGCGAAGGAACTTCAGGCAGGGTCGGCGAGCGTTTTGCCGTCGTGACCGCGAATAGACGGAGCCGGTCCTTGAGCGCGATCGCAGTGGGAAAGGGTGCGAAGAAGTAGTCGACACGACCCATGACCAGATCGGCCGTTACCTCTCCGAATGCTTTGTAGCGCACTTCGAGGGCTTGAACGCCCGCCATGCTGTTGAACAGATGAGCCGCCCAATAGGGCATTTGACCAGGCCCCAGGGTGGCGAAGGTCATCTTGCCAGGCTGGGTTCGCGCCATGTTGATGTAATCCCTCAGCGTGCGCGCCGGGACTCCAGGGTGGAGCAACATGACAAAGGGTGACGATTCAAGAAGCGAAACAGGTGTGAAGTCTCGCAACACGTCGTACTTGGCGGCCAAACTGATATACCGCGCGCCGGCCATGGAGCCACCCGCGAGCAACCAGGTGTATCCGTCAGGTGCGGCCTGCATCACATGATTCTGAGCGATCAAGCCGCCCGCGCCGGGCCGGTTTTCCGCAACGAACGGCTGACCAAGCAGTTCACCAAGTCTGGGTGTCAGAAGGCGAGCCACGTAATCATCACCACCGCCAGGAGGCGTAGCGACAAAAATGCGTACAGTCTTCTGCGGCCAAGCAATGACTTGCGCGGCCAACTGACCCGAAGTACCAAAGGCACCAGCGGCAAGCGCGGCAATGAATGCAAACCGTTTCATCGACAATCTCCCGAGTGATATGCTCTGCATATGGTGATGCTGGCAGCGCGCGCGAATGGGCGCAAGCCACCATTTTTCATGCAGGTATGAATGCTGGTTATCGGGATGGAACTACGCGATCTTGAATACTTCACGGTAGTTGCCAAGCATGGCCACCTTGGGCGGGCCGCCGAAGCGCTCGATTTAACCCAGCCGGCGCTCAGCAAAAGCCTGCGCCGGCTCGAGTACGAGTTCGGCGCGAAACTCGTTAAGCGAACGCCCAAGGGCGTAGAGCTGACCGCGGAGGGTTCGGTGCTCCTCGGCCGGGCGGGCGACCTGCAATTGTCGATCCAAGCGGTTGCGCAAGAAGTACGCGACGTCGGTCGCGGAAGAATCGGACACGTGCGCATCGGTGCCGGCCCCGTCAGTTCGGCAGAGATGCTGGTGGAAGCGCTCGCGCCTCTAATCACAGATACGTCGAAGGTAACGTATGACATCGTGATTTCCGATAACGACCTCATGATTCCGGCGTTGCGCCGAGGCGAGCTGGATTTAATCGTGGGCTACGCGCCGCGTGCGCTACCGCGTTACGGGCTCGTGGAAGACCCCCTCTTTAATCTGCAATTCGCAGTGGTTGCGGCGGCCTCTCATCCGCTCGCCAGCCGGAAGGTCGTAACGCTCGCCGATCTGGTCTCGGAGCGCTGGACGCTAACGGCATCGAGCCTATTGACGCAGAAGCGACTCCATCGCATTTTCCTGGAAAATGGTCTTGCGCCACCAGTCGTGGCTGTCGAAACGCGCTCGCTCAGGCTCAGACTGCAGTTGGTCGCATTGACGAATCTGCTGGAATACACGTCGCTCGGGACTTTTCAATCGGAGAGTAGGCGTTTTCGCTTGAAGGCGCTGCCGGTAAAGGAACTCGCTTGGTGCAGGATGGTGAGCGTGATCTATCGTGAAGGCGCCTACCTTTCTCCGGCGGCGCGCCGTCTCATCGAGAGCATTAAGACGACTGCGGCGTCGTGGAAGCAGTGAAGCGAGGCAGGCTTAAGCGTCGCTACGGGTAGACAAGCCGCGCTTAACGCCGCACACTTTGCGGCATGCCGTTCAATTGACGAAGGGAAATTCCGCACTATGTCTTCCAAGTCTCAGTCATCGCTCATCGATGCCGCGCGCGAGCTCGTGCCGCTGATTCGGCAACACGCCGATCAAGTCGACGCGAACCGCGAGTTGCCCAAGCCGCTGTTTCATGCGCTGGCCGACGCGGGCTTTTATCGCATGGCCGTGGCGAGCGCCGTGGGCGGCCTGGAGGCCGATTTCCCGACTTATTTGCAAGTCATCGAGGAATTGGGCAAGGGTGACGCCAGCACCGCCTGGACGGTCAGCCAGGGCGCGAATTGGGGGTGTTACTCGGCGCGCATGGCGCCCGCCACGGCACGTGAAATCTGGACGGATACGCCGCGCGCCGTGGTGTCGAATACCCCCGCGCCCACGGCCAAGGCGGTGGTGGTGCCGGGCGGGTTTCGCGTCACCGGGCGCCAGCCGTTTAGCACGGGCATCATGCATGCGTCATGGGTGGCGGCGCATGCGCAGGTGATTGACAACGGGGTGGTGCGCCAGCACAACGGCAGGCCCGAAGCCCGCTATTGTTTGATTCCGAAGGGTGAAGTGGAACTGATCGACGCCTGGCACACCAAAGGCATGCGCGGCACGGGTACTCACAGCTTCGAGGTGAAGGATGTCTTTGTGCCAGAAGCGCGCACCGTGTTTCCAAACGATGCGCCGGTGCTGACGCCTGGCCCGCGCTATAAGATCCCGATCACGCTGGGCTTTGCCGCGGGCGATGGCATGGTTGCGCTGGGGCTTGCGCGCAACTGCCTGGAGGCGTTTTTCGAGGTGGCGGGCTCCAAGGCGCCGCGCAATATGACGGGCCTGCTGCGTGAGCAGGCCATCACCCAGTTGGCCGTCGGTCAAGCGGAAGCCGCGTTGCGTTCGGGCCGCGCGTTTTTGCTGTCGGCGGCGCATGAAATCTGGGCCTCGGCAATGTCAACCAGCGCGCCGAGCGCGAGTTTGGAATCGCGTCTTAACTTGCGGCTGGCGGCAACGCACGCGATACGGCTTGCCGCGCAAGTGGTCGATGGTCTACACCCGTTGTGCGGTGCCACAGTGGTGTTTGACGGCCACTTGATTCAGCGCTTGTTTAACGACATGCACGTGATCACGCAGCATAGCCAAGGGCGCTTTCAGCACTACGAAATCGTCGGCAAACACTGCGTGGGCCTGGACATCGACGAAGGGCGATTGTAAGGCCTGGCGTTACGCGCCGGCGCGATGCGCCATCAAGGCTGGTTCTGCCACTGCCCGCGCTCCTGCAGCACTTTTTTCAGCGTTTTCAAGCCTTCGACCGTGCACGGCACGCCGCCGTAGGTCGCCATTTGAAAAATTACCTCGGCCACTTCCTGCGCGCTGGCGCCGACGTTGAGCGCGGCGTGGCAATGCACGTGTAGCTCGTCCCAAAATTTTTGTACGGTGAGCGCGCCCACCGCGCACAGTTCACGCTCTTTTTGCGACAACACGTCGCGCGAGTAGAGCCGGCCGACGAAAAAGCGCGAGATGTGTTTGGCGAGCTCGGGATCGAAGTCGCGCCACACGGCGTATACGCCTTCGCCTTTTTTGGGTGGGCCGAACAGCCGCGCGGCAGTATCGCGCGCGAGATTGCTGAGTTCTTTTTCGTCCATGCGGGGCTACGCCAGCGCTGCTGGGTTATAAAAAATAGTTAATTAAATCAATAATTTATGTGCTGTTCTGTGGCGCGCGAAAGCATCCTGCAAAGCGCCGTTAAGCAGCGCCCAACGTGCGTTGCGCCCACGCCGCGTAGGTGTTGGTATCGATCATGGTTTTGCGCACGACGTGGCGCAGCGTGTGCAGCTCCTCGGCGCTGGGCGCGGGCGTCATCGGTGCGCTCGCGACACCAAGATCGAAGCCGGTGTTCTCGCGGATGTCATCGAATGTGTAGCCGGGGTGGATGGTATCGAGGTTAAGCAGACCTGCGTCTTTGTCAAAACGGAAATTCGCCTTATGTGTGATCGCTTTGGTCGGGTGCCCATGGCGCAACACATCGGGTGGCGTGTGGCCGGCGGCGGAGATGTAATCGACTTTCGCCACCAGCGAGCGGCGGGTATGTTCGGTGCGAAACACCACGGTGCGGCGCGCGCCGTAATAAATCATGCCGCCGCCGTAGCCGCCGGGAAAGCGCTGTGTCGGATGCTCCGAGTCGGGGCCGATGTAGTGCAGGTTGTAATTGCCGTGGCGGTCGATTTGCACGCCGCTCACGAAAAACAAGCCCAGTTCGCCGCGCTGCGCGATGTAGTGAAACTGGCGCGAAGTTTTGAACGGGTTGAAAATCGAGTTCAAGATGATGAGATCGGCGTTGGGCGCGTGCAGCGCCTGCGCGAGCAACAGGCCCGCCGCGGGGATGTGCGACAACGCGCCGCATGCGGAAATTTCGCCGTCGCGCACTTCGCGCGAGAGCAGGATGGCCATTAGTTCGTCGTTGTTGTAGTTCATGCGTTATGTGGTGTGAGGAAGGTTTTTCCCTCTCCCCCGGCGCTTCTGCTGCGCTTCAAGTGTTCCCTTGTCCCGCGAGCGGGAGAGGGGAGTTTAGGCATGCAACCCATTTATTCCCCTCTCCCGCCTGCGGGAGAGGGCAACGTGCGTTCAAATACGAATCAGCTTCCAGTTTCCCGCAACGGCTCCCGCATCGAACGCGGCACAAAGCGCTCCACGTACTCATCATGATCGCTCACCTCGAACACGCGCTCACGCAAATACGCCGCGAAAGTGGCGTCATCCTGCGAAGCCTTCACATACTCGCGCATCGCAATCGCATCCGGCGCATAAAGTCCGGCACAGCCCGCGGGGTGCGCGCCGAAGGGGGCGTGCACCACCATATCGACGTGGATCGTCGGAATAAACGCGCCCTTGGCTTCCTTGTCGGTCAAACGGTCGACGATTTTTTCGGCGGTGACGATCACGTGCCTGGAGGCTTCCGCGAGGATCACCACTTCCGCCTCGTAGCCGCAAGACACGTTGCCGTAGCGATCCGCCGTTTGCGCATGAAACACCGCCACGTCGGGGCGCAGCGCCTTGGCCACCACCGATTTGGTTTTGCCATCGAACGGGTCGGCGGCGATGACCATGTCGTCGCGGCGCGCCAACAGATCGGTTCCCACCAAACCGACGATAGGCACGTAGGGCACACCCATAGACCCAGCCTGGGCCTGTGAAAATAACACCCCTCAGGTGTTGTCCATCGAGCGTATTCGATGGGCCAGCACGTAACGCGAAAAGTTCGGGCCGGTGCGCGCGAATTCACCGAGTGTCACGCTGCAGGTGTCGACGATGTTGACCGCGCCGGCGCCGACCAGAAAATCGATATTAAGATCGCCGCCCACCACGCCCACCACGCGCAGCTTATCGGTGCCCTGGCGCACCAGTTGGCGTAACAGCGCCATCGGCGCGCGTTGCAGGTTGGCGGTCATCACCAAATGCGCGCCGGATTGAATCGTCGCGGCGGCTTTTTCGAGTGTGGTCAGCTTTTCTCGCATGTGTGTTCCTCGTTAGGGCTTAACAGCAACGATTTTATCGCGCCGCTTCTTGATCGGGGTGGTATATCGTAAGTATTTGATTTAATTAATTAATTTTTATCATGCTCGATGTGCGAAAAAACCCTTCAGTCCACCCGCACGCCGGCTTGCTTGACCACCTTGCCGTAGCGCTCGAAGTCTTCGCGAATGAGCTTGGCATATTCGGCCGGCGTGCTCCACGCCGGTTCCTCGCCTTGCGCGGCGTAGAGTTGGCGCGCTTCGGCGGTTTGCAACGCTTTCACCATCGCGCCGTTCATACGCTCGATGATCGCGCGCGGCGTGTTGCGCGGTGCCATCACGCCGTTCCAGCCAAGGAACTTAAAGCCGGGCACGGATTCGCCGATGGTCGGCAGATCGGGGAAAATCCCCGAGCGTTTTTCGCCGCTCACCGCGATGCAGCGCGCGCGGCCGGCTTTCCAGTGCGGGAAGTACGCCGCCAGCGGCCCCAGCGTCCAATTCGCCTCGCCCGAGCCGATGGCGGCCGCCGAGGGGCCGCCGCCTTTGTATGGCACGTGCGTGCTCTCGATGCCCGCGGCGGTGGCGAACATCAGGCCCGCAAGATGGCTGGTGGAGCCGATGCCGGCGGACGCCATCAACAATTTTTTCGGCTGCGCGCGAGCCAGATCAATCAGTTCGCGCGTGGATTTCACCGGTAGCGCGGCATTCACGCACAAGCCCGCCTGCGTCACGGCGAACAGCGAAATCGGTGCGAAATCGTTGATCGGATGATAGGGCACGCTCTTATATGTGTGCGGCGCCACCGAGTGCGTGGCGAAGGAGGTGGCCAGCAACGTGTAGCCATCGGGCGCGGCGCGCGAGACGATTTCAACGCCGATGGTGCCGCCGGCGCCGGGGCGATTATCGACGACGATCTGCTGGCCGAGGATATCCTGCGTGCGATTAAATGCGATGCGCCCCAAAATATCGCCCGCCGATCCGGGCCCGTTGGAAATCACCATGCGTATCGGACGATTCGGGTAGGCGTCGGCGGCGTGTGCCGCGGTTACGGTGGCGCAGACACAGGTGCTGCAGAGTGCGAGCAAGCGATGGGGCATGAGGACTCCTCGGCAAATTACGTTATAGTTGCGCCCTACTTTAACCAACAACGTTCGTCTCATGCAATACATTTACGGCTACAACGAGCTAGACACCGCGCCCGGCAACCCCACCAGCGCGCGTGTCGAACCCAAGCGCATTTTATCCGGGCCGACGCTGGAAACGGGTAAATCGTCCACCATCGGCGCGGTGCTCTACGGCACGCATGTGGCGGTGGCGTTGGCGGGGCAGGCGGCGGGTTCGGGCGCGAAGGCGCACACCCATCCCAACGAGCAGTTCAACTACATACTGCAAGGCGTGATGGTGTCCGACATCGATGCCGAAAAACAAACCTTCGGCAAAACCGGCACGATCGTGCACACGCCCTCAATGTCGGTGCATACCGGCCAGGCGTGCCCTGACGAAGACATGCTGTTTTTCGCGATGAAGGACACGCGGCACGGCATCGTCGGCCCGCCGGTCGACGGCAAATACGACGGGCCGAATTACCTGCCCGGCTTCGGCAAGCTCGCGCACCTACCGAAAAAAACCACCGCGCAGATGATGGCCGAGGCCGGCACCGACCCGCACGGGGCGAACATGCGCTACGTTTACGATTTCGATGATTTGAGCGAGCGTGGAGGCCGCAACACCAGTGCGCGCATGGTGCCGGAGGTCAAACTCGCCGCCGGCGCCGCAGGCGGTTTGCTGATCAGCGAAAAGCTGCAAGTGGCGGTGCTGAACCTCGCGCCCGGGGCGGTGCTGCCCACGCACACGCACGAGAATGAGCAGTTCACGTTGGTGGCGCAGGGCGACGTGCACGCGTATGTCGACGGCAAATCGCATCGCGTTGGCGAGCGCTACGTGATTCACGTGCCGCCGCAGACCTCGCACGGTATTATCGCCGGGAGCTGCGGCGCGCGCATCGTGACGGTGCAGGATACGCGGTTCGAGTTTGCGGGATAAGCGCTCGCGCGCTTACGAAAACACACTTTCCGTCACCAACCGCAGCCCCGCGATATCGGCTTTAGCCACGATCAGTGTGCCGACACTGCCGCGTTGGCCCGCGGCTTTCCACGCCTGCAAGCGTTCGCGGATGCGCGCGGGCGGGCCGACCAGCGCGATGGTATCGACGAACTTGTCCGGCACGGCGGCCGCAGCCTCGGCTTTTTTGCCGGCGAGATACAAGTCTTGGATTTTTTTCGCTTGCGCCTCGTAGCCCATGCGTACTGCGTAGTCGTTGTAAAAATTTTTGCCGCGCGCGCCCATGCCGCCGATGTAAAGCGCCATCCACTCTTTCACCGGCTGACGGCACTTCGCGAGATCGTCGCCGATGTGCACCGCCACGAACGGCGCGATATCAAAGTGGTTAAAATCCTGCGGCTTGCCCGCGCGTTGCATGCCTTTCTTCACATGCGGTTCGATCAGATCGTCGCGCTCCGGATCCATGATCAGAGGCAACACGCCGTCGCCGACTTCACCCGCCAGTGCGAGCCCCGCCGGGCTGATCGCCGCGGTGAAAATCTTCATATCGCGCCGGCCGTGTTGAATGCACTTTAGCGGCTTGCCAAGCCCGGTGGAGCCCGCCCTGGTATAGGGGATTTGATAGTGCTCACCTTCAAACGAGAGCGGCGCGTCGCGCGCGAGTGCAGCACGCACGATGGTGATGTACTCGCGCATGCGCGTGAGCGGCTTGCCATAGGGCACGCCGTACCAGCCTTCGACCACTTGCGGCCCGGAGGGGCCCAGGCCCAGGTAAAACGCCCGTTGGTCAACGCGTCGAGCGTCATCGCCGTCATCGCGGTCAGTGCGGGCGAGCGCGCCGGCACTTGTAAAATCGATGAGCCCAATTTGATGCGCGAGGTTTGCCCGCCCAGCCACGCAAGGCGCGTGACGGCATCGACGCCGTACGATTCGCCGCACCAGGTGGAGTCGTAGCCGAGTGCTTCCGCTTCGCGCACTAATTTGATGAGCGCCGGTCCGTCGGCGCCGGCGGTGGTTAGACCCAATCGCAGCATGACACACCCCAGTATTTTAAGTATTTGATTTTATTGATATTTTTATAATATGCGAGTCTCGCGAATCATTGCGGTTATGACGCCATGCGCCACGCGATGGCGTTGCGTAGCAGTGTGGTGAACGCCGGCGTTTCCCACGGCCCGCGAAAAATCGCCGGTAGCGGATGGGCGGGGTCGGCGGCGCGGCCTTCGCGCGAGTAGGGGTTGTGGCAATGGCCGAGCGCAAAGTAAGTGACACCGCCGTTGCCCAGTTTGCGCGTGTAGCCCAACACGCGCGTTTTGCCGTCGGCTTGCAGCGAGCTATCGCGGCCGTAGAGTTTGTCGACCACCGGCGACACCGCGGCGGCGCCGTATTGCGCGCTTAACAAGATGTGCGTCGAGGCGGGGTCTTGCAGTTCGACGAAGTACGGCTCGTCTTGCACTTCAAACGAGGCGGCAACGCCGCGCGTCAACGGGTGATGGGCATCGCGCACGTCGACACGGAATTCACACTGCGGCGGGTGCGTCAGGAAAAATGCGCCGAGCAGCGCGTGATGTTCGGTTTTGACTGTGCGGCGCTGGCGCACGCCTTCGACGCGCTCGGCGCGCCCGCCGCTGGTGCCGTGCAATGCAAGCCAATGGCCGCCGCCTTCGATCCACGCGCGCATCGCGGCGCACTGCGCGGCATTCGGATACGGGCCGGCCATGTAGGTGATCAACAAACGGCTCACCGGCAGCCATTTTTCGATGTCGGCGAAATCGTTGCCGACCGAAGCGGGCACATCTTGTTCGGCGAGCAGCGTGAGCAAGCGCAAGCGCGCGTAGTCCTGGTCGTGGCCGGCGCTCGAGCCCGCGGGAAAGCCGCCGGTCATCACATGCGCGCGGTGGATTGTTTTTTCCGCCATGGGGTCGCCTCGTTCGGAGTGAGTGGTTTGGTTGTGCAGCGTCGTATGACTATCATACATCGCCGCGCCAAGCACGGTTGACCGCGCGCGCGGCGCGGCGCTACAGTATCCTGCGTAGCTCTCGCTACATCAACCAGGAGGAGTAGCTTCATGCACAAGCACATCAGCAGCATCATCGCGGGCGCCGCAGCCGGCCTGTGTTTGGGGACGGCGTCGATGGCCGCGCAGGCGCAAACCGAGTACCCCACCAAGGCGGTGCGCATGGTGGTCGGCTTCACGCCCGGCAGCGCGACCGACGTGGTGGCGCGCATATTCGCACAGCGATTCACCGAGGCCTGGGGCGCGTCGGTGGTGGTGGAGAACATTCCCGGCGTGGCCGGCGCGGTGGGGGTGTCGCGCGTGGCGAAATCGCCGCCGGATGGTTATACGCTGATGTTTTCGGGTAACGCGGCGTTGACCATTTTGCCGTCGCTGCAATCCAAGCCGCTGTATGACGTGCTGCGCGATCTCGCGCCGATTTCGATGGTGCTCACCATGCCCAGCATACTCGCGGTGAACAATGAGGTGCCGGTTAAAAGCGTGCAGGAATTCATAGCCCATGCCAAGGCAAACCCTAAAAAATTGTCCTACGCCTCGCCCGGCGCCGGCACGCCGCAGCACATCGCGGGCGAGCTGCTGAAAGGGCTGGCGGGCATCGATGTCACCCACGTGCCGTACAAGGGCGCGGTGATGACCGATGTCATCGGCGGGCGCGTCACCGCCACCATCCAAAACGCCGGCGCCATTTTGCCGGTCATCCGCGATGGCCGTTTGCGCGGGCTGGCGGTGACCTCATTGCAACGCTCCTCCAACATCCCGGAGTTTCCGACGATGGCCGAATCGGGATTTCCCGGCTTCGAGGCGGTTTCCTGGTTTGGCTTGCTTGGGCCCGCCGGCACGCCCGCGCAGGTGCGCACAAAGGTGTATCAGGAATCGATGCGCGTGGTTGAAAACGCGGAAATGCGCGCGCGCTTTTCCCAGCTCGGCTTGGATATTACGCCCAAGCGCGGCGAAGAAGTGACCGCGATCATCAAGGCCGATATCGCCAAATGGGCGAAGGTGATTAAAGACGCGGGCATCGCCTTGAGCGATTAACGCGTCCGACATGGACTTGCGCGCCGACAGCCTGCTTAAGCTAAACGACGGCCACACGCTGCCGCGTCTGGGCTTGGGCGTGTACCAAATGGCGCGCTGCAAGCAAGCCGTGGTGCATGCGATCAATCACGGTTACCGGCACATCGACACCGCGGCGTTATACGGCAACGAAGCTGACGTCGGGCGCGCGGTGCGCGAAGTGGGCGTGCCGCGCGAGCAATTGTTTGTTACGACGAAGCTGTGGAACGCCGATCAAGGCTACGAGCGCGCGCTAAAAGCGGGTGAAGCAAGCTTGAAACAACTGGGGCTCGATCGCATCGATCTCTATTTGATTCACTGGCCGGAACCCGGCAAGCGGCGCGACTCGTGGCGCGCGCTGATCGAGCTGCGCAAACGCGGCGTGGCGCGCTCGATCGGCGTGAGCAATTACACCGTGGCGCATCTTAAGGAACTGATGGCGAATTCCGATGTGGTGCCGGCGGTGAATCAAGTAGAGTTCAATCCGTTTTTGTACCAGCGCGAGTTGCTGGAATTTTGCAGCCAACACGGCATTGCATTGGTGGCGTATTGCCCGCTGGCGCGGGCGCACAAGATGAACGACGCACGCTTGCTGAAAATCGCCGGCAAACACGGCAAAACGGCGGCGCAAACCATGATCCGCTGGGCGTTGCAGCGCGGGGTTGCCGCAATCCCGAAATCGTCCGATATGCGGCGCATTCAGGAAAACGCCAACGTGTTCGATTTTGTGTTGGATACCGAGGACTTACGGCAACTGGACGCGCTTCACGAAGGTCTGCGCACCTGTTGGGATCCGACGCACGTACGTTAGGCCACGTTTACGGTTACCGAGGCGTATGATGTTGATCATCGACTGATTCACCGCAGAGGCGCCGAGATTACGCAGAGACAAGCAAAGCCTAATGGCAGTTTTCTGCGGGCCCTCTGCGTCTCCGCGCCTCCGCGGTGAAGCCTTTAAGGTCATTACAACCAGTTGCAAGGAGAAACCGATGCCCCAAATGAAAGCCGGTGAAGCCGTTATTGCAGCGCTGTATGCCGAAGGGATCGACCACATATTCGGCGTGGTTGGTACCACCACCAATACCATGATCACCGAGCTTTACGGGCGCCGCGACATCCGCTTTGTCGATTCGCGCCACGAGGAAGGCGCGGCCTTCATGGCCTATGGTTATGCTAAGTCCTCGGGCAAGCCGACGGCGTGTATCACCACCTCGGGGCCGGGCACCACCAATCTCGTCACCGGCATTGCGTTGGCGCAAAAAGGGCGCGCGCCGGTGGTGGTGATCGCGGGTGATGTCAGCCGTGACCATTTGTATCGCGACGGCGCGCAGGCGCTCGATCTCGTGGGAATTTTTAAACCGCTGTGCATGAGCGCGGTGCAAGTGCCCAAGACCGAACGCATTATGCCCATGCTGCGCGATGCGTTTCGCGCGGCGTTGACCGGCAAAAAAGGCCCGGTATTTGTCGACATTCCACGCGATTTGCTCGATGGGCAAACCGTCGATGCGGACGTGTTGCAACCCTCGGCGTATCGGCCCGTCGATCTGCGTGTGGCGGGCGACGCGCAAGCGATCGAGCGCGCGGTGAAAGTGTTGCTTGAAGCGAAACGTCCGCTGCTGCTCGCCGGCGGCGGCGTGATCGATGCCGAAGCCAGTGCCGAAGCGGTGGCGCTCGCCGAAACGCTCGATATGGCGATGGTGCCTTCCTACGGCCATCACGACGCCGTGCCCAACAGCCATCGCCTTTACGTCGGCCCGCCGGGCGGGCGTGGCGCGCCGGAAGCGGGCAAGGCGTTGAATCGCGCCGATGTGATCCTCGCGCTGGGCACGCGCATCAATCAAGCGAGCACGAGCTGGAATTGGAGCGTGCTCGATCCCAACACCAAAATCATACAAGTCGATATCGATGCGTTCGAAGTGGGGCGCAACTATCCGGTGGCGGTGGGCATTACCGGCGACGCTAAGGCGGTCGCTGCGCAGCTGCTCGCCGCCGTGCGGCGTGAAGCCGGAAGTGCTCGCGCCAATGCCACGTGGCGCAACGAAATCGAATCGCTGGCTGCAGCACGCAAAACGCGCCTGGAAGCGGAAAGCAAATTGAGCGGCGATCCGATGATGCCGCAACTGGTTTACCCGGAACTGCGCAAGGCGATGCCGAAAAACTGCATGGTGACGCTTGACGCCGGCGTGGCGCCGGGCTTGTCGTACGACCGGCTGTGGTTCGAAACCCCGCGCAGTTTTTTTAACTACGCGGGCCACGGTGGGCTGGGTATGGGTTACGGCGTGGGCCTGGGCACGAAACTCGGTGCGCCCGATCGTGCGGCGATGAGCATCCAGGGCGACGGCGGCTTTCTTTACACCGCGCAGGAATTGAACACGGCCGTGCGCCACCAAATCCCGCTGGTGTCGGTGGTGCTCAACAATCGTTGCCACGGCGCGGAAAAAGCGCAACAGCAGCGCCACTTCGGCGCCAAGTACATCGGCGTCGATCTCGCCAACCCGCGTTTCGACAAACTCGCCGAGGTCTACGGTGCGAAAGGGTTCTATGTCGAGAAACCTGGCGACATCGCCGATGTGGTGAAAACCGCGTTTGCCAGCGGCTCGCCGTGTGTGATTGAAATTCCCGTGGCGGAGTATTTCCCGTTACCGGCGGCCACACCCACCGGCATCAAGGGCGAACATTAGTTTCAGCGCTGCGGTAGGGTGCGCACTGCGCACGCGGATACATGTAACGCGTGTGCGATGCGCACCCTACGCAATATCTCGGACGAACTCAATCGGAGAACACCATGGCACATGCCGCCAGCAAACCTTATGTGGTCGGCGCCGGCAAACACCGCTTCGAAGTGCACGAGGAATGGGCGCCCAGGCAAGACGAGATGGAAGTGCTCGCCGCTTCGGTTACGGTGGATTCCAAGGATCACGTGTATTGCTTTTGCCGCAACAAGGCCTACCCGATCGTGGTGTTCGACCGCGAGGGGAGTTTTCTGTCGAGCTGGGGCGCGAATCAATTCGCGTTCCCGCACACCATCCGCGCCGACAAAAACGACAACCTGTGGATTGTCGATCGCGATTACGGGCAGATGTATCTCTACACGCCCGAAGGGAAACTCTTGCGCACCATCGGTGAACGCGGCGCGCGCTCCGACACCGGGGTGAAGGCCGACGATTTCAGAAGCGACGCGTATAAAGATGTCACCCACGGCGGCGGCCCGTTCAACCTGCCCACCGACATCGATGTCGCGCCCGCGGGCGAAATGTTCGTGACCGATGGCTACGGCAACGCGCGCGTGCACAAATTTTCAGCCGAGGGCAAATACCTGTTCTCTTGGGGCGAGCCGGGCACGGGGCCGGGGCAATTCAACCTGCCGCACGCGGTGTGGATCACCCGCGACGGGCGCCTCTTGATTTGCGACCGCGAAAACGACCGCGTGCAGGTGTTCGATCAGAACGGCAAGCTGCTCAAAATTTGGCCCACCAAAATGATCGGCCCGGCGGTGATGTATGTCGATGCCAACGATATCGTCTACATCCCCGAACACAACGCGGGCTTAATCAGCGTGCTGACGATCGAAGGCGAACGGCTTGCAAAGTGGGGCGACCCGAGTTTTCGCTCGTGCCACGGCATTTGGGGCGATTCCAAGGGTGACATTTACGTCGTGCGCGCGGGGCCGTGGGGACGGCGGCGGCGGATTGTTAAGCATGTGCGTCAGCACTAAGCGACTAACAAAATGAACGTTAGCGTTAGTGTCGTTCACGGTTCGACAGGCTCACCACGAATAGCTAGCAGAACTATCGTTCGCCCTGAGCCTGTCGAAGGGCGAAGGTTCATTTTTAGGCGCTCTAAGCGCGTGGCGCAAGGTATACGCGATCGCGCTCACGCAAATCGCTCTGGCCGATACGGCGCTGGGTCGGTGAATGGCGCTTCACCGCTCATCAGTTGCGCGAGCAAGCGTGCGCTCACCGGCCCTAGCGTAAAACCCAGGTGGTGATGGCCGAAGTCGAGCCATAGGCCCGGCTTGCCGGGTACCGGCCCGATCGCGGGCAACATATCGGGCAAACAGGGGCGCCGGCCGAGCCATGCCTCTTGATCCAAGGCATCGCCCAACGGAAAAATCTCTCGCGCGCGCGGCTCGGATTTCTCCACCTGCACCGGCGTGGGCGCCGCGTCGAGGCGCGCAAATTCAGCGCCGGTGGTCAGCCGTATGCCACGCGCCATCGGCGCCAGCACGTATCCGACTTCGACGTCAAACACCGGCCTGGACAACGCGGCGCCATGCTGCGCGGCGTAATGTTTGTGGTAGCCGCGTTTGCCGATGAGGGGCAACTCGATGCCAAGCGGTCGCAGCACCTCGTTGGACCAGGGTCCCAGCGCCACCACAACGTCGCGCGCTTCGATCGCGGGCCGTGCGCCGGAAAGCCGCCAACAGCCACCCGCGGGCTCGATCGCGCGCGCATCGGCGGTTACAAAACGCCCGCCGCGCTGCTGAAACAACGCCGCATAGGCTTTGCCGACCGCGCCCGGGTCGGACACGCTAACCGCTTGCGGTTTGAGTAACCCGCCCACCAGGGGGCCATGCAAGTGCGGCTCGATCTCGCGCAAGCGAGCCAGGTCGATGGACTCGGTCACAACGCCCCAACGCGCCGCCGCGCTAGCGGAGGCCGCGCTGTCGGCCGCCAGCCGTTCGGCACTGCGGTAGACGCGCAGATAGCCGGTATGGCGTATCACGTCTGCAATGCCGGCGGGGCGCATCAACGCTTCGTGTTCGTCGATACAACGCTCGACCAGGGGCCGCGCCGCGCGCGCAGCGGCCTCGACGCGGTCGGGTGCCGAGTTTTGGAAATGTTCCCACAACCACGGCGCCAAGCCCATCAAATCCCAATGATGCAAGTGCGCTTCGGTTCGCCGGTTAAGCGCGTAGTCGATCACTACCTTCCAGTCGCGCGGGAAACTGTACGGTACCACCGCCTCGCGCTGAATGATGCCGGCATTACCGTGACTGGTTTCCTCCGCCACGCCCCGCCGATCCACCAGGACCACGTCTCGTCCGCGCGCCTGCAAGGCGAGCGCGGCAGAAACACCGACCATGCCGGCGCCCAGCACCAGCACATCACAATTTAAGTTCATCACTTCAAGTCAGCGGCCAGGCAAGCTTCGATGTGGTGGATCATAGTTTATTCGTTCGCGTCGAGCATGCGCAAAAAAACCGGGGCAGTGCCCCGGTTTTTAGCGAGCTTAATCAGTCCAGAGCGGTTACACCACCCCCGCCGCCGTAGACCGCAGCAACTTGCCGGTCAGCGAGCCGGTGTGCTCGCCGTTTCTGAACGACACCTTGCCGCCCAGGATCGTCGCCAAAATCCCCGCCGATTTTTGCTTCAGGCGGCGTGCGCCGGTGGGCAGGTCGTTTTCGATGGTGGGAATTTGCGGGGCGATGGTGTCGGGGTTGAACACGTTGATGTCGGCGATCGCGCCTTGGCGGATGATGCCGCGGTCAGTGAAGCCCCAGAACATCGCCGGGGTGAAGGTTATCATCTTCACCGCTTCTTCCAACGTGAACTTGCCGCGCTCGCGCATCCAGTAGGCGAGCAGATGCGTGTGGATCGACGAATCCATGATCAGGCTCACGTGCGCGCCGGAGTCGGAGAAGGTCATCACCGTGCGTGGATGCTTTAACGTGGCGAGCGCTTCTTCTTCCGTCTTGGGGACGGTGGCGACATCGAACTGTTGGAACAGTTGATTGAAGTCGCTTTTAACCGCGAGGTCCATCATCAGTTCCACCGGCTCGACACCGCGCTGCGCGGCGAGTTGCGCCACGGTCGGGTTCTTGGACACCGCGCTTTGCACCACGTGCATGTTGTCGTATTGCGGCCGGCGCGGCTCGCCGCCGCCGGTGCGGTAGCCGCCGTGCTGCGTGGCTTCAACCAGGCGCTTGCGCGTGGCGGGGTCGGTGAAGGCCTTGCGTTGCTGGTCGTACGGCAACGAGCGCACTTGTTGCCACTCGGGGAAATCATCGAACTGCAAGCGGCCCTTGAACGACAGCACGTGCGACACGCCGCGGGTGTGCGTTTGGCCGAACATGCGTCCGCCGCGCTCGGCGGTTGTATCGAGCATTTTGAGCATGTCGGCCGCGCCCACGGTACCCGCGGGCAAGCCAAAGGTGATCGGCACCCCGCTTTTTACCGCGAGGTCGGACAGCTTGTCGTTCACCGCCTTGCGCACCGCCGGGTCGGACGAGCGCGAATCACGCTCGCGCGCGATTTCGAACACGCCGCGGCCGGTTTTGCCCATGCTGCACACCAGTTGCTCGACTTCGTCCCACACCGCGTTGTACGAGGCCACCGGGCGGTTATCCGGCTCCGGCAGCTTGTGCGCGGTGGAGCGCGAGGTGGTAAAGCCGATCGCGCCGGCGTTAACCGCGTCGAGCAATTCGTTTTGCATCGCGGCAAGATCGTCGTGCGTGGCTTTTGCATTGGCCTCGAACGCGCGCTCGCCCATCACATATGTGCGCAGCGCCGAGTGGCCGATGTTGGCGGCGTAGTTGATCGACTTGGGCTGCTTGTCGACTTCGTTCATGTATTCGCGGAAAGTGGTCCACTTCCAATCGACGGCGGCGCCGATGGCATCGGGCGAAATATCTTCCGCGCGAATCAGGTTGGAGAGCACCATGTCGCGCTGCGTGGGTTTGCCTGGCGCGAGTGTGAAGCCGCAGTTACCCATCACTACCGTGGTCACGCCATGCCAGCACGAGCAGCTACCGATTGGATCCCAAAACACTTGCGCGTCCATGTGGGTGTGACCGTCGATAAAGCCCGGTGTCACCACGTGGCCGGTGGCGTCGATTTCTTCCTTGCCTTTTTCGGGGATGCGGCCGATGGCGGCGATGCGGTTGCCTTGGATGGCGACATCGCCGCGATACTTGGGCATGCCGGTGCCATCGACGATGGTGCCGTTGCGGATCACGAGATCATACATGTGGCTTCTCCTGGGTTGAGTTACCGGTGTAACGTTGTAACTATGGGCTGCAAGTCGTTGCGCGCAACAGCCTATCACACATGAAAATGCTTGCGCGCATCATTCCAATTGGTACACGTCGACAATAGCCGCTGCGAGTCGCCGATGTGCCGTTGACGCTGCCCAAGGCGGGCGATACAGTGGCCCTTGATCAGCAGGACTTTCGGATTACCGACAATTAAGGGGGGTTCCCGCGATGAGCACCGCATTTGATTTCACATCACTGTTTCCCTCGGGCCTGCCGCCGGCGGCTGCGCGCTGGAATGGGCGTGTTAAGTTCGATTTCACCGGCGGCAATAACGACGCCGATAGCGTGCCCGTCGAGGCGCTGATCGCCGCAGCCACTGCGGTGATTAAACGCGAAGGGCGCACGTTGTCGACTTACGGGCTCGATAGCGGGCCGCAGGGCTATCTACGGCTGCGCGAGTTTTTGGCGGGCAAGCTCAAGGCAGCGGCGGGCATGAATTGCGCGGCGGACGACATCTTGATTACTTCCGGCTCGCTGCAAGGGCTCGATCTGGTGAACCGCACACTACTCGAGAGCGGCGACACGGTGATCATCGAGGAAGATTGCTACCAAGGCTCGATCAACCGTTTGACCAAACTGGGCGTGACACCCATCGGCGTGCCGCTCGACGGCGATGGCATGCGCATGGACATCCTTGCCAACGTGCTCGACGATCTGAAGCAAAAAGGCAAGCGCGCCAAATACATTTACACCATCCCCACGGTGCAAAACCCCACCGCCACCGTGATGCCGGTGGCGCGGCGCCAGGAAATGCTGCGGCTCGCCAGCGCGCATGGCGTAGCGATATTCGAGGACGACTGTTATGCCGACCTCACCTGGTCGGGCGAGCGTCCACCGGCGATTTATGCGTTGAGCGACCGTGCGAATGTGATCCACATCGGCTCGTTTTCCAAGTCGATCGCGCCGGCGCTGCGCGTGGGCTTTATCGTCGCGCCGTGGGACGCGATGGCGCGCATGCTGGCGTTAAAAACCGACGGCGGTTCCGGCGCGCTGGAGCAAATGGTTTTGGCCGAGTTTTGCGCGGGCAATTTTGCCAAGCACGTGCCCACGCTGCGCCGTGCGCTGCGCGCCAAGCTCGAAACGCTGACCGAATCGCTCAAACAAAATTTCGGCGGCGCGGTGAAGTTCGACGATCCGCAGGGCGGCATTTTCTTGTGGGTAACGCTGCCGGAGAACGTCGACACCATGAAGCTCTACCAATCCGCGCTCGCCGCGGGCGTGGCGATCAACCCAGGCCCGGAGTGGTCGGTCAATAAAACGCGCGCCAAAAATCGCTTGCGCCTTTGTTTCGCCAGCCCCAGCCATGAGGAAATCAGCCAAGGCGTGGCGACGCTGGCTGAGGTGTGCCGGCGCGATTTCGGGGTGGCTGCAAAGTAATGTTGTGGCGTTGCCGGAAGCTGGTGCGAATGCGTGCCGCGCAACGATTTGTGCCACAATGTTTTAGCGGTCCTATCGGTCAACTCACTTCGCGGAGGACGACATCATGGCAGAGATACTAGGCATAGGCGCAACCCATTACCCGCCGGGGCTGGTGCCCGACGAACACAAGCCGTGGCCGCTGGCGCGCATGCTGCACAGCGATCCACGCATCCCCGAGCGCATGCGCGATCCGCGCAACTGGCCCAAGCCGATGCAAGCGGAGTGGGGCGAGGATGAGGGCATCAGCTCACACAAAGCGCACTGCGAACGCGTGTTCCGTTCGTTTCGTGCCATCCGCGAGGAGATCGATGCTTTTAACCCCGACTTGATTGTAATGTGGGGCGACGATCAGTACGAAAATTTTCGCGAAGACATCATCCCGCCGTTTTGCGTGTTGGCGTACGAGCAGCTCGCGTATCAACCGTATAAACGCCTGCGCGGCAAACCCAACATCTGGGGCGAACCCACCGACAAAACCTTCACGCAGCCGGGGCACCACAAGGCGGGGCGTTTTCTCGCGCGGCGCCTGCTCGAAGAAGGCATCGACATGTCGTACGCCTACAAGCCGCTGCATGAAGACGGTCTGGGGCACGCGTTCGCCAACACGCTGCTCTATCTCGATCTTGATCGCACGGGCTTTAACTATCCGGTGCTGCCGATCGCGGTGAATTGCTACGGCAGTTCGGTGATCCGCAATCGCGGCGGCGGCTCGCAATATTCGGACGAGCCCGATCCGCCGTCGCCCTCGCCGCGCCGCTGCTTTGAAGTGGGCCAAGCCACCGCGCGCATTTTGAAGGAAAGCCCGTGGCGTGTGGTGCTGATGGCGTCATCGAGCTGGTCGCATGCGTTTCTCACCGAGAAAAATCACTGGATTTACCCCGACCTCGAAAGCGACCGCGCGATGCTCGCAAGCTTACGCGCCGGCAACTACAGCGCGTGGCGCAACACGCCGCTCGCGCAAATGGAACAAGCCGGCCAGCAGGAAGTGCTCAACTGGATGTGCCTCGCCGGCGCGATGGCGGAGTTGAACTACAAAGCCGACGTGCTCGACTGGGTGGAAACCTGGATGTTTAACGCGCCCAAGTGCCTGGCGGTGTTTAAGGCGGCTTAAGGTGGATTAAGGTACCGCCTGCCCGTTTTGCCATGTCGGTGTTGTGCTCGAGGTCTGTCCGGTCGCGGATTTTCCGCTCGAACTTCAATGTCGGTTCGTGACCTCGAAGGGGGGCGTAGTGCCACGTTACGCTATCGACCGTCTAACCTTTGGGTGCCTCGTGCCCTTTCGCGCGCTACGGTCTATTACGTACTTGGCGGCGTGTGATGCCGCGGCTGCCGCAAATCCCGCACAATTCGGTCCCAGTGGGTGTGGCGTGGTATGGTTGTTGCAAGTAATCGCCGCGCCGTTTCGATTTCAAGGCAGAACCAGGGAGAACCCGAATCATGCAAAAACGCAGTTGCTACGCGCGGCAAGGCGCCGCTTTCGCCCTCACGCTGACGCTTGCGGCAGCGGCCGGCGCGCAGGAGATTTACCCCAGCAAGCCGGTGCGGCTGATTGCGCCGTTTCCGCCCGGCGGGTCGACCGATGTGTTGTGCCGCATTATTGCGCAGAAGCTAAGCGCGTCTTTTGGCCAGCAGGTGGTGGTGGACAATCGGCCCGGCGCCGGGGGCAGCATCGGGCACGCGGTGGCCGCGCGTTCGCCGGCCGACGGTTACACGCTGCTGCTCACCGCCAAGGCCGGGTTGGTGATCAATCCGCATCTGTATACCAAGCTGCCGTTTGATCCGCTCACCGATTTCGAGATGATCAGTCAGGTGATTTCCGCCGGGCCGGTGCTGGTGGTGCATCCGAGCGTGCCGGCCAAGGACGTGAAAGCGCTGATCGCGCTGGCGCGCGCTCGCCCCGGCCAGCTTAATTACGGCTCTGGCGGCATCGGCACCACGGCGCATATTGCCGCGGAGTTCTTGCAAGTCGCGGCGAACATCAAGTTGACGCACATTCCGTACAAGGGCGGCGCGGTGGCGCTGATCGATCTCGTCGCGGGCCAGACCGATTTGCAGTTCGGCGACATGGTGCCTTCGGTGCCGCAAATCCGCACCGGTAAAATGCGCGCGCTGGCAGTGACTACGCAGCAGCGTTCGGCGGCGCTGCCGGATACGCCCACCATGGCGCAGGCGGGTGTCGATGTGCAGTTTCCCCGCCAGTGGTGGGGCGTGGCCGCGCCCAAGGGCACGCCGCGCGCGATTGTGGATCGCCTGAACGCGGAGCTTGCCAAGGTGGTCAAGGCGCCCGATGTGCTCGAGCGTTTTAACAGCCTGGGCGTGTTCGCCGAACACACCACGCCCGAGCGCATGCTCGAAATCGTGAAAGAAGCAGGCCCGCGCATGGGCAAGCTGTTGCGCAACGCGGGCATCAGGCCGCAGTAAGCGCGCCCGGGCGTTACTCCACCTTCTCGAAGTCAATGCGTTCGTCCACGGGCAGGCCCTGCAGCGCGCGGCGCAGGCAATCGAGCCCCATTTCGATGGCGCCCAGGCGCACCCAGTCGCGCCCACCAACCACGCGGCTTCGGCGCACCGCCGTGTGATCGGCGGTGGCGATCGCAAGGCACACGGTGCCGGCGAATTCGATGCGGTCCGAGCCGGTATCGAGATCGATCAGCACCGCCAGCGCATGGGTTGCACCGGTTTCCTGTAACGCCGCGCGCGCCACCGCCGCGGCGGCTTCTTTGGTGATGCCTTCGGGCACGTTTAACAAACGCACCGCGTTGCAAATTTCAGTGAGCTCGCGCGCGACGATGCCGCGGCGGATCACGTTCTGCGCGCCGGGCAGGTGCGCGATGCGCCCGGTGATTTGCCCGCCGGTGAAGGATTCAACGATGGTGAGCGTGCCTTTTACTTTTTCCAGCTCGGCGAGCACCACGCCTTCGAGCGTTTGATCGTCCTCGCCCAGAATAAAATTGCCGTAGCGCTTGCGCACTTCGGCCTCGACCGGCGCGAGTTTGGCGCGAATGTCGTTCATGTCCTTGCCGCGCGCGGTGAGTTTGGTTTCAAGTTGCGGGTAGTGCGCGCGAAAGCCCAGCTTGACGCTGCCCTCGGGCGCGAGTGCCTCGACGCCGTTGAGCAACGCATCGGCGTGCGACTCGCCGATGCCGTACGAATGAAAACGTTTTAAAAACACCGCCGTTTGCTGGCCGCTTTTTGCCATCAAGCGCGGGATGATTTGTTCTTCCAGCATGCGCCGCAGCTCGCGCGGCACGCCAGGCGTGAAAAAGAAACGCGCCTTGCCGATGTTGACTGCAAACCCGCACGCTGTGCCTATGGGGTTGTCGAGAATTTCAGAGCCTTGCGGCAGCATTGCTTGCTTGGTGTTATTGGGCGGCATCGCGCGCGAGCGGCGCAAGAAAAACGCTTCCATGGTTTTTAGCCACTCTTGGCTTAACACCAGTTCGACGCCCGCGGCCTTGGCGGCGATTTCTTGCGACAGATCGTCCACCGTCGGCCCCAGGCCGCCGTTGACGATCACCGCGTCGGCGCGTTCGCCCGCTAACAAAAACGCGCGCAGCAGACTCTCGCGGTCGTCCCCCACCGTGGTCTCTTGCGAGACCGACAAGCCGAAGTCCTCGAGCTTTTGCGTGATGTAACTGAAATTGGTGTTGACGATTTTGCCGGTGAGCACCTCGTCGCCGGTGCAAATGACTTCTATTTTCATAAGTATTTGATTTCAGTAGTGTCCGGACGTTGAGTGCCCGAAACGTGCTAATTGGTTGATTGTAAATAAATAACAGATGATTTTTTCTGGTCTCGATTTGAACAGCGT
>VGIF01000007.1 GCA_016868015.1 Betaproteobacteria bacterium | reverse complement strand
AAAGCGCTGTTCAAATCGAGACCAGAAAAAATCATCTGTTATTTATTTACAATCAACCAATTAGCACGTTTCGGGCACTCAACGTCCGGACACTACTGGCTGGCCATTGGTTTTAAAGGCGGCGTGGCGCTACGCGAGGCGGGCATAAGCGTGGTGGTGTTGCCGGCGCTGGCGGCGATGGTGTTGGGCGCCTTGATCCCGCTGTGGTGCTACGCATTGCTCAAACACGCGGGCAAGTTCAAGGCGGTGGATGCGGCGGCGGTCGCGGCCCACTACGGCTCGGTGAGCGCGGTGACGTTTATCGCGGCCACGAATTATTTAAAGAGCGTGGGCACGCCGTACGAGGCCTACGCCACTGCGTTTCTGGCGGTGATGGAGTCGCCGGCGATCATCGTCGGCGTACTGCTGGGCAAAATGTCGCTGCCCAAGGGCGATCCGCTGTTCCAAAGCAGCTTCGCCGGCGTGCTGCGCGAGGCGGTTTTCGGGCGCAGCGTGTTTTTGCTGGTGGGTGCGCTGTTGGTCGGTGCACTGTGCGGCCGTGCCGGCATGGACAAAGTGGAGGCGCTTTTTGTGGCGCCGTTTCAAGGCGTGCTGGCGCTGTTTTTGCTCGACATGGGCATCGTCGCGGCGCAGCGGCTGCATGACCTCAAACGCGTCGGTGCGTTTTTGCTGGTGTTTGCGATTGTGATGCCGCTGCTGCACGGCTTGCTGGGCGTGTGGCTCGGCAAATTCGCCGGCTTAAGCCTGGGCGGCGCGGTGTTGATGGGTGTGCTCGCCGCAAGCGCATCGTATATCGCGGCGCCCGCCGCGATGCGGGTGTCGCTGCCCGAGGCCAATCCGACGCTTTATCTCACGGCGTCGCTCGCGATCACCTTTCCGTTCAATATCGCCGTGGGCATTCCCGCCTGCTACGCGATGGCGCGCTGGCTGTATTAGGAGAGCGGTATGGACACCTATCCGATGAAACTGGTCACCATCATTTGCGAAGCGCTGGCGCGCGAGCCGGTGAAGCGGCTCCTGGCCGAAGTCGGCGCGCACGGCCACACGCTGTTTACCGTGGAAGGCGAGGGAGCCCACGGCAGCCGCACCGCGGAGATCCAGGAGTTCGCCAATATTCAGGTAGAGGTGATCGTGCAGCCCGATGTTGCGGAAAAACTGCTGCTGCGGCTACAAAAGGATTTTTTTCCGCGCTTTGCGATGATGGCTTACGAGTCCGACATACGCGTATTGCGGCGCGAGAAATTTTGACGCGGCGCGTGGCGGCTTACTTGCAGTTTTCAGCGATGATGCGCTCAGTGTTCGCTTGTTCACGGACAAAGTCGGCTTCCTCGAAAAACACGCGTTCCCCTGTTTTGGGGTCGTTGCGGTACATGCGTTGACGGTTTTTGAGCGTCACCAGATTGCTTTGCGCGGCTTCGCAGTTGCGCTTGCGCTCGGCGGCCGCCGCGGCTTGTTTTTCCGCCTTGGCGTCGGCTTCTTTTTGTGCGGCTTGACGCTTTTTAAAATCGGCGTCGCGATCGGCGAGCGTTTGCGGGCCGCCCTTGGCATCGGCTTTGGCGTCGCTTTTGGCGTCGCCCTTGGCTTCGCTCTTTGCGGGGGCGGGCGCCGGTTTGCTGGAGATGCCGGTGTCCATTTGCTTGGTGCCCGGCGGACAATTCGACGCGAATTCGACGCGGCCATCCTTGCCGATACATTTCACCACCTGCGCATGGGCGATCAGCGGTGCACCAGCCCCTAGCAGTGCCACAATGACCACCCAGTTTGCACCTGCGATTTTCATATCTGCCTCGCGTTTCCCCGAAAGAGTTTTGAGCAACGCCGCCGACGCAAGCGGCGGCTACAGCCTCATTCCAAATTATCCAAATAATTCAATCGCGTCAAACCATTAACGCACGCATTTGCTTAACGTTTACGCCCTGTTTGCGTATAATTCACGCTTTGCGAGGGATCAAAACGATGCGCGTGGTGCAAAAAGCTCTCACCTTCGATGATGTACTGCTGGTTCCCGCCCATTCCGATGTCTTGCCGCGCGAAGTTAGCTTAAAAACCAGGCTCACGCGCCAAATCACGCTCAATATTCCCATCGTGTCCGCCGCCATGGACACGGTGACCGAGGCGCGTCTGGCGATCGCCATCGCGCAAGAGGGTGGCATCGGCATCATCCACAAAAACATGTCGCCCACCGCGCAGGCGGGCGAGGTCACCAAGGTCAAGCGTTTTGAATCTGGCATCGTCAAAGATCCGATCACGGTGGGGCCGGTGATGACGGTGCGCGACGTGTTGCAAATCACGCGCCAGCACAAGATTTCCGGTTTGCCGGTATTGAGCGCCAATGGGCGCGTGGTGGGCATCGTCACCAACCGCGATTTACGCTTCGAGACCAATCTCGATCAGCCGGTGAAAAACATCATGACGCCGCGCGAGCGCCTGGTGACGGTGAAGGAAGGCGCCACGCGCGAAGAAGCAAAAGCGCTGATGCACAAGCATCGTCTCGAACGTGTGCTGGTGGTGGGCAAAAATTTCGAGCTGCGCGGTTTGGTGACGGTGAAGGATATTTTGAAATCCTCCGAGCACCCCAACGCGAGCAAGGATCGCCTGGGGCGCTTGCGCGTGGGCGCGGCGGTGGGCGTGGGCGAGGGCACCGAAGAGCGCGTCGAATCGCTGATCGACGCCGGCGTGGATGTGATCGTGGTCGACACCGCCCACGGCCACTCCGGTGGCGTGTTAAAACGCGTGCGCTGGGTCAAGCGCAATTACTCGCGGGTGCAAGTGATCGGCGGCAACATCGCCACGGCGGCGGCGGCCCGGGCCTTAGTCGATAGCGGCGCGGATGGCGTCAAAGTCGGTATCGGCCCCGGCTCGATTTGCACCACGCGCATCGTCGCCGGCGTGGGCGTGCCGCAAATTTCGGCGATTGCCAATGTGGCGAAAGCGCTGGCTAAAACCGATGTGCCGGTGATCGCCGATGGCGGCATCCGTTTCTCCGGCGATATAGCCAAGGCGATTGCCGCCGGCGGCTACTGCGTGATGATCGGCAGCCTGTTCGGCGGCACCGAAGAATCGCCCGGCGAAATCGAGCTTTATCAAGGGCGTTCCTACAAAGCGTATCGCGGCATGGGCTCGTTGGGCGCGATGCAGCAAGGCTCGGCCGACCGTTATTTCCAGGAAGTCGACGAACTGGACACCGAAAAACTGGTGCCCGAAGGCGTCGAAGGCCGCGTGCCGTACAAAGGCGGCCTGGTGCCGCTGATCCACCAACTGATGGGCGGCTTGCGTGCAAGCATGGGCTACGTCGGCTGCGGCAGCATCGACGACATGCGGCGCAAGGCGGAATTCGTCGAAATCACCACCGCCGGCATCCGCGAGTCGCATGTGCACGATGTGCAGATTACCAAGGAAGCGCCTAATTACCGAGTCGAGTAAGCAGTGAACGGTAAACAGTAATCAGCAAATCCTGCGGCGCTAAGCGGTTGCTGTTTACGGTTCACCGTTTACTGTTCACGGGTTTACGAATGCACCAAAAAATTTTAATCCTGGACTTTGGCGCGCAATATTCGCAGTTAATCGCGCGCCGCGTGCGCGAAGCGCGGGTCTACTGCGAGCTGCATCCGTTCGATGTCAGCGATAATTTTGTTCGTGAGTTCAATCCGAGCGGCGTGATTTTGTCGGGCGGGCCGAATTCGGTGTGGGAGACCGACACGCCGCGCGCGCCAGAGGTGGTGTGGAAACTTAACGTACCGGTGCTGGGCATTTGTTACGGCATGCAGACCATGGCGGCGCAGTTGGGCGGCAAGGTTACCAGCGGCAAGGTGCGCGAGTTCGGTTACGCCGAAGTGCGCGCGCGGGGGCATTCGGCGCTGTTCAACGGCATTGAAGATCGAACCAACGCCGAGGGGCACGGGCTGCTCGATGTGTGGATGAGCCATGGCGATAAGGTCGATGAACTGCCGCCGGGCTTTAAGGTGATCGCCAGCAACCCCGCTTGCCCGATTGCGGGCATGGCGGACGAAGCGCGCAAGTTTTACGCGGTGCAGTTTCACCCCGAAGTGACGCACACCAAGCAGGGCGCTACCATCCTCACGCGTTTTGTGCGCGAGATTTGCGGGCTTGCGGGCGATTGGAACATGCCGGATTACATCCCGGAGGCGGTGGCGCGCATCCGTGCCGAAGTGGGGCGCGAAGAAGTGATTTTGGGTTTGTCGGGCGGCGTCGATTCGTCGGTGGCGGCGGCGTTGATCCACAAAGCGATCGGCGCGCAACTCACCTGCGTGTTCGTCGACAACGGCTTGTTGCGGCTTAACGAAGCCGAGCAGGTGATGCAAACCTTCGCCCAAAATCTCGGCGTCAAGGTCATCCACGCCGATGCGCGCGCGCAGTTTTTGGGGCATTTGAAACGCGTCACCGACCCCGAACAAAAACGCAAAATCATCGGCCGTGAATTCGTCGAGGTATTTCAGCGCGAGTCGGCGAAACTGCCCAACGCGAAGTGGCTGGCGCAAGGCACCATCTACCCCGATGTGATCGAATCCGCCGGTGCCAAAAGCCAAAAGGCGCACAACATCAAATCGCACCACAACGTCGGCGGCCTGCCCGAAACGCTGCATCTTAAGTTGCTGGAGCCGCTGCGCGAGTTGTTCAAGGACGAAGTGCGTGAACTGGGCCTGGCGCTGGGCCTGCCGCGAGACATGGTGTTTCGCCACCCGTTCCCCGGCCCGGGCTTGGGTGTGCGCATCCTCGGTGAAGTCAAAGCCGAGTACGCCGATCTGCTACGCCGCGCCGATGCGATTTTTATCGATGAACTGCGCGCCACCTTTGATACCGACGGCAAAAGCTGGTACGACAAAACCGCGCAAGCCTTCGCGGTGTTTATTCCCGTGAAATCCGTGGGCGTCATGGGCGATGGCCGCACCTATGAATACGTGGTGAGCCTACGCGCGGTGCAGACCACCGATTTCATGACCGCGCATGTGGCGGAACTGCCGCACAGCCTGCTGGCGAAAGTGTCTAACCGCATCATCAATGAGGTGCGCGGGATTAATCGCGTGGTGTACGATATTTCCAGCAAGCCACCGGCGACCATCGAGTGGGAATAATTCTGGGTCTTTCAGGGTCTATCGGCATCTATCGAAAAGTGACTATAAGTCATTGATATTTCATTGTTACGTCTGTCGAGATGTATCGAGGTCTATCGGGGGGATGCCCTCCAATCTGACGGTAAATCTGACGGTAAAAATCCTGGGCACGGACCCTGGGAAATTTTTACCGTCAGCTCGAAAAGGCGACTGACGGTAAAAATAATTGCAATAAATATAATTTAAACAATTAGTTAAGTAAGTAGTTTCTGCTATTTTTTCGTGACGGTAAAGTTCGCACGCAAGGAGGGCGCTGTGATGCTGTCAGATGGGATGTTGAGAGGCCTCAAACCCGGGGCCACCACTTACAAAGTCGCCGACCGGGACGGGATGTACGTGACCGTCTCGCCTAAGGGCACGGTCACCTTTCGGCTCGACTATCGGCTCAATGGCCGGCGTGAGACCCTGACGGTCGGCCGCTACGGAACCAAGGACGGGGTTTCGCTGTTGATGGCGCGCGAGCGCTGCACGGAAGCGCGCAAGGCGATTGCCGAGGGGCTTTCACCCAGCCAGGAAAAGCAGCGCGAGAAGCGCCGCATGTCCGAGGCAAAGACCTTCGGAGAATTCACCAACCGCTGGCTCGAAGACGCGCGGATGGCGGAGAGCACCAAGGCGATGCGCAAGAGCATCATCGATCGGGACATCTTGCCCGCGTTCCGAAACCGCCTTCTGGCCGAGATCGGTCCCGAAGATCTGCGCAACCTGTGCGCGAAGGTGAAGGATCGCGGCGCGCCGGCGACCGCTGTGCACGTCCGCGACATCGTCAAACAGGTCTTTGGGTTCGCAGCGCTGCACGGCGACAAGGCGCCCAACCCGGCCGACGAGGTCGGCCCCTCGTCGATTGCGACATTCGTGCCAAAAGACCGGGCGCTGTCGCCGTCGGAGATCCGCGTCATGCATCGCGTCCTCGAAGTCACCACGACCCTGCCCACCATCCGCCTCGCGCTGCGTCTGATCCTGCTCACGCTCGTGCGCAAGAGCGAGCTCATCGAGGCTACCTGGAACGAAGTCGATTTCGAGAACGCGGTCTGGACCGTTCCGAAGGCCCGCATGAAGGCCGGCAAGCCCCACAACGTTTATCTTTCCCAGCAGGCGCTCGACATCATGATCGCGCTGCGCACCTGCGCGGGCGGCTCGCGTTTCCTGTTGCCCTCGCGCTACGACGCCGATCGCTGCATGTCGAAGGCGACCCTCAACCGCGTGACGCAGGCCGTGGTCGAGAAGGCCAAGGCGTCAGGCTTGCCGCTGGAGCCCTTCACCGTGCACGACCTGCGGCGCACCGGCTCCACCATCCTCAACGAGCTGGGCTTTAACAGCGACTGGATCGAGAAGGCGCTTGCGCACGAAGACGGGCGTTCATCGCGCGGCGTCTACAACAAGGCCGAGTACGGCGAGCAGCGCCGGCACATGCTGCAGGAGTGGGCCGATATGATCGACGCGTGGGTGGCGGGGGAGTCTCACACGCCGACTCTGTTGCCGCCGACGATGAAGGTAGTCACCACGACGGCGCCTATATGACGGATGGCACTTGCGTAGCCTGATGGGGAGACTCGAAGCAATCAGTAATGGCGCAAGAAATCCGCATTCAAAAAACGCCCCCGGGAGCATGGCTACAACCGGGGGCAAAGGGGGTAGTAGATCGATTTCCGGTCGGTTGCCCCGGTTTGCCCTAAACGCGATCGGACGCTGGGTTGCTGCCGAGACCCCGAGTCAGGATGTCGGCTGCGTCGCGCATGGCACGTGTGCCGATGGCCCAGGGCTTTGCCTACCTGGTGGCGATCGTGGACCTCTTCAGCCGCAAGGTGCTCGCCTTCCGGGTGAGCAATGCCCTGGCGAGTGACTTCTGCGTCGAAGCGCTGCAGCAGGCGCTCACGCGTTACGGCACCCCGCAGATCTTCAACACCGACCAGGGCTCGCAGTTCACCGCCGAGGAGTTCACCGCGGTGCTGCTCGCCAAGGGCGTGCGCGTGAGCATGGACGGCAAGGGGCGCTGGGTCGACAATGTCTTCGTCGAGCGGTTGTGGAGGAGCGTCAAGTACGAGCAGATCTACCTCCACGCCCACGAGACGATGCGCGAGCTGCGCACTATGGCCTGAGGCAGACCAGACCTCGGTGGCTTCAACGCCCAGTGTTGGCGACTCGACCTGGACTTCAGTCTCTAAGGTCGATCGGATCCCACATTATGGAACTTCCAAGGTCACGCGCGGACGCCGCTTTTAATCTGCCACAGCAGCCTGACGGTAAAAAAATGATCGAAAAATATTTTTGCGACAACAGGTTGCACCATTTGATGCCGGCTTTCTCTGGTTTTGTCGTTTGGTTTATGCGTCTGCACTGGCGCCGTGACGGTAAAAAAATAGTCGAAAAAACTCGACTGAACAATACGTTATCGAGTTTGATGCCGGCACTTTTTGGGCGCCAATTCGACAAGCAGAAGGGCTCGTTGACGCTGCCAGAGAGCGCCGCGGGAACCGATAGATCTCGATACATCTCGAAAGGTGACCTGCACGAATTCGTCGATTGATCTCGATACATCCCGATAGATGCTGAAAGGTGTTTTCGTGGATCAGATGAGATTGACGGTAAATCTGACGGTAAAAACGCTACTCGCAGAACGAACTTCTAAATGCGACAATGAGTTACATATGCCGTTAATGATCGAGTGGGAAAGCGTTGCCCAGGGCTCGCCACGAACGCCAAAGGAAATTTGATGAAACAGACTTCCTTGTTCGATGACGATGCCTTGCCCGCGGGCGCGGGTTCGCCGGTGGCGCTTGCCGGCAGCCGCCAAGTGCTCACCAAGGAGCAGCGGCGGTTTAACAAGCTGATCGCCGACATCGCGGCCGCGCGCGACACCCTGGCGCGCTGGCGTGAGTTTATCGGCGTCGAACAGCGCCGCCACGATGCGCACCTGCTGCCGCTGCTGCAGAAATTTCGCGATTTGCGCATCGCCATGGTGCGCGTACTGGACGAAGCGGCAAGTGGCAAGCGCTTGACCAGGGCGGAGCGCGCCAAAGTGGTTGATTTGCTGCAAACCACGCTACTGGGATTGCTGGAAGAAGAACGCTCACCCGAACTGGAGCGCCTCCACGAAAAATATGGCGAGTCGAGTTTTGATGAGGAACACGAGGCCGGTCTCGAGCTCATGCGCGACATGATGCGCGAGACCATGGGCGTGGACGTGGACGACAGCGCCAGCTCGCCCGAAGATTTCGCGCGCGCCCTGGGGGAAATGCTCGAGCAGGAGGAAGCCGAAGCCCAGCGCAAGCAGCAGGCTCGCGGTGAGCGCGGTAAGCGCGATAAGAAAGATAAGCACGGTAAGGCCGCCGAGCGCGAAGCGCTGCGCGAACAGGCGCAGCAGGGCGCAACCCAATCCGTGCGCGAAGTCTACCGCCGGCTCGCCAGCGAACTGCACCCGGACCGCGAGCCCAATCCCGCCGAACGCGCGCGCAAGACCGAGCTCATGCAGCAGGTCAATCAGGCGTACCAGGCCGGCGATTTGCTCGCGTTGCTGGAGCTGCAGTTAAAAATTGAGCAAATCAATCCGGCGCACCTGGCGGGCATGGCGCGCGAGCGCTTGTTGCATTACAACCACGTGCTCGCGGAACAGCTGCGGCAATTGCGGGCGGAGTTGGCCGAGTTGCTGATGCCGTTCGAGGGCTTGCGTATGGGTTTTGCGCTCACCGAGGCCGAGGTGCGCAAGGGGCTAAATGCGGAGTGCGCACAAATGGAGATGGCGATCCGCGACACCGAGGCCGATCTCGCCGCGTTTCGCGACGTGGCGCAGTTAAAGCGCCGTCTCAAGGCATACCGTGTCGGACAGGCGATGCAAGAAGAGCTTGCCGATATGGACGAACTGCTGGCGATGTTCGGGGAGATTGCCGCGCCGCGCGCGCGCAAACGGCGATAATCGGCGCGCGGCTTGGGGTGGGGCGGTTTGCCCCAAAGGCGACATAGGGGAATGTCGGGTGTGGACGCCGAGAAGTGCGAGTAGTTCGTCGGTTGGGCTGAGCGCAGCGAAGCCCAACAATCGCAAGTGATCAAACCAAGGCGTTGGGCTTCCTACGTCAGCCCAACCTACGCGTACTACCTCTGTATGTTACTTAAGTATTTGATTTAAAACAACTTTTTATTTTAAGCTGAAACGCCATGTGCGGTGCAGCGCGCGGCATCGCAGTACAAATGCCCGCCCCGAGTATACCAGTCGTTCAGCACCCAGCGCTCACAAGCGTGGCCATCGACGGTGTGCACATGGCGCGCGGGGCGATGGGTGTGGCCGTGAATCAAACGCGGGTAGCCGTGTTGTCGCAAAACGCCTTCGACGGCGGCCGCGGCTACATCCATGATCTGCATTGCCATGCCGGCCTTGCTCGCTTCGCTTTGTTCGCGCAGCTTGCGCGCCTGTTGATGGCGCACCGCCAGCGGCAGTTGCAGCAACTGCGCTTTAACTTGCGGGTTGGTGTAATGCGCGCGCGCTTTTTGGTATTCGACGTCATCGGTGCACAGCGTGTCGCCGTGCATTAACAGCGTGCGCGTGCCGTAAAGATCGATCACGGTGGGATCGCTGATCAGGCTGGCGCCGGCGCGTGCGGCAAACTCCTGGCCAAGCAGAAAATCGCGGTTGCCGTGCATGAAGTAAACCTTGACGCCGCGCGCGGTGAGTTGTTTTAACGCACTCGCCACGCTGCTGTTTAACGCATCCTCGGTGTCGTCATCGCCCACCCAGTACTCGAATAAATCGCCGAGGATGTAAAGTGCCCCGGCCGCCGGCGCGACGTTGCTTAAAAAATCGAAGAACTGCTGATTGGTGTGCGGCCGCTCGGCGGTAAGGTGCAGGTCGGAGATAAACAGCGTGTGCGGTGTCAAACGACGGATGCCTTTTTTATCACCACATCGTCCACCGGCACGTCTTGATGAAAGCCGCTGTTGCCGGTTCTGACCTTGCCGATTTTATCGACCACATCCATGCCCGCAGTGACCTTGCCGAACACGCAGTAGCCCCAGCCTTGCGGCGTGGGCGAGGAGTGGTTCAAAAAGTCGTTGTCGGTGGTGTTGATAAAAAACTGCGCGCTGGCGGAGTGCGGGTCCGAAGTGCGCGCCATGGCGACGGTGTAGTGGTCGTTTTTCAAACCGTTTTGCGCTTCGTTTTGCACCGGCGCGCGGGTTGCTTTTTGTTTCATGCGGGGTGCAAAGCCGCCGCCCTGGATCATAAAGCCGTCGATCACGCGGTGAAAAATCGTGCCGTCGTAATGCCCTTCTTTGACGTACTGCTCGAAGTTGGCGGCGGTCAGCGGCGCCTTGGCGGCATCCAGTTCGAGGGTGATGTCGCCGTGATTGGTTTCCAGTTTGATCATGTCGTTCCTTGATGGTTTATTTGGCCGCGGGTTTGGCTTCGATCATGGTGACGCGCTCGATGGTCACTGTTTGCGTGGGCACGTCGCGGTGGCCGGCGCGTGCGCCGGTGGGGACGTTGCGGATTTTGTTGACCACGTCGAGCCCCTTGGTGACACGGCCGAATACCGTGTAGCCGACTTCCTGCGGGCCGGGGCCGCGGAAATCGAGCATTTGGTTATCGACCACGTTGATAAAAAACTGCGAGGTCGCGGTGTGAGGCTCAGCGGTGCGCGCCATGGCGATAAAGCCGACCTGGTTTTTTAAACCGTTGCCGCCTTCGTGTTTGATCGGGTCGCGGGTTTTCTTTTGCTGCATGTCGGCGGTGAAGCCGCCGCCCTGGATCATGAAGTCCGCGATCACGCGGTGAAAAATCGTGCCGTTGTAAAAACCCTCTTGCACGTATTGCACGAAGTTTTTGACGGTGAGCGGCGCATTTTCCGGGTAAAGCTCCAGCACGATGGTGCCCATGCTGGTGCGCATTTCAACCACCGGGTTTTGCGCTTGGGCATGCAGCGAGAGCGCCGCGAGGGTTAATGTGAAAACAGCGAGTATTTTGCGTAACATTTTGATTCCATTAATAAAACTGTTAACAAAGAATTTTGCCGTAAGCGCGCTCGCGGTGCAAGCCCGTCACCGAGCCTATAACGCGCGGCCGCGCTCACGGCTTACTGTTGGCGGCGCGTGCCGGGATGAGATCGTTCACCGCCTTTAACTTGGCGGCGACGGGCTTGTTGTTGGCATCGATCTTTAACGCTTGTTCGTACGCGGCGGCGGCGAGCCGCATGTGGATATCCCCCAGGTTTTCATGTGCGGCGCTGAACCGGGCGTTGGCGCGCAGCGCGGATTCCAGTAGCGTGCGCGCGCGATCCAACTCGCCACGCTCGGCGTAAATGACCGCGAGATTGTTGTAGGGTTCCGGCAATTCCGGGAAATCTTGCGTCAGACCGGTGTAGGCGCGCAGCGCCTCGTCGGTTTTTTTTTGCTGCGTCAAAATCATCGCGCGCAGAAAACGCCCGCGCGCATCTTGCGGCCGCGTCTTAAGCCAGCCGTCGATGCGCGCGAGCGCCTGGTCGTAGCTGCCCTCGCGATAAAGCGCATCGGCTTCCTGATAAGCGCTTGGCTGTTGCACCGGGGGCCGTGGTTTGTGCCCGCACGGCGCTGGCCGGCAGCCACCCGATCAGCAGCAGCAACAGGCCAGTGGCGAGCCAGTTCGAGACGGGGGGCATGATATAATTTTTTCGGAATTTCAGGGACTTACTTAGCTTAGGGTTCTATTCAGAGGGCTATTCAGGGATCATCGAAGGTTTTTCCAAGGTGTATCAGCCACTACGTCGCGGCGAAATTCTACCAGATCGTTGCTTTCATCCCGTGTGCGCAATTGCGATTTTCCACCATTAATCCATGCTCAAAATCTATAACACATTAACGCGCAGCAAACAGGAATTCGTGCCGATCACGCCGGGCAAGGTCAACATGTATGTCTGCGGCATGACGGTGTACGACTTCTGCCACTTGGGGCATGCACGGGTGATGGTCGTGTTCGATGTGGTGCGGCGATGGTTGCGTGCCAGTGGTTTTGAGGTGAACTACGTGCGCAACATCACTGACATCGACGACAAAATCATCAAGCGCGCGCAGGAAAACAACGAGCCGATGAGCGCGCTGACCGAGCGCTTCATCCGGGCGATGGATGAAGACGCCGCGGCCTTGGGCATCGAAAAACCCGACCACGAGCCGCGCGCCACGCAATACGTCCAGGGCATGCTCGACATGATCGAGGTGCTGCGCAAAAACGGCCTTGCCTATCAAGCCGCCGACGGCGACGTGAACTACGCGGTGCGCAAATTCGAGGGCTACGGCAAATTGTCAGGTAAATCGCTCGACGACCTGCGCGCCGGTGATCGCGTCGCGGTCGACATGGCCAAACAAGACCCGCTCGACTTCGTGCTGTGGAAGCGTGCCAAGGAAGGCGAGCCGTCGTGGCCCTCGCCGTGGGGCGAGGGCCGGCCGGGTTGGCACATCGAATGTTCGGTGATGTCGAGTTCGTTGCTGGGCAAACATTTCGATATCCACGGCGGCGGCCAGGATTTGCAATTCCCGCACCACGAAAACGAAATCGCGCAAAGCGAAGGCGCGCACCGCTGCACCTTTGTGAACACCTGGATGCATAACGGCTTTGTGCGCGTGGACAACGAAAAGATGTCCAAGTCACTGGGCAATTTTTTCACCGTGCGCGAGATTTTGGCCAAATACGATCCGGAGATGGTGCGCTTTTTTATCACCCGCGCGCATTACCGTAGCCCGTTGAATTATTCGGATCAGCATCTTGACGATGCCAAGCACGCGCTGACGCGCTTGTACACGGCGCTGAAGGATTTTGACGTGAAGGCGGGCGCGGTCGATTGGAGCAACCCGCACGCCGCAAAATTTCGCGCGGCGATGAATGACGATTTCAACACTTCGGAGGCGGTGGCGGTGTTGTTTGAGTTGGCAAATGAGGTGAACAAGTTGAACTCGGCAGCGGAGGCGCAGTTGTTGAAATCCCTTGCTGCGGTATTAGGGTTATTGCAACGCGCGCCGAAGGAGTTTTTTCAAGGAAGGCTTGCCGGAGTCAATGCGATGCGTCTGACTTCCACAGGAACGTTAACTCCTCTACAAGGCTTGGCCGAAACCGAGATCACCGCACGAATCACGGCCAGAGCTGCTGCAAAAAAATTGAAGAACTACGCCGAAGCCGACCGTATCCGAAAGGAATTGCTTGAAGCCGGCATTGTGCTGGAAGACACAGCTAAAGGTACAACCTGGCGGCGTGCCTAGAACGTCAACACACTTGCCGTGTCATTCCTGTGCAGGCGGGAATCCATGGGGAGATTCCAGTGGCACCTGTGTTATGGGTTCCCGCCTGCGCGGGAACGACAGGGTGGTTTTGTAGGATGGGTGAAACCCATCGCGAACGGTGTAAGCGATTTGATCGGGAGTGGTAGATCGCGGGTGGTGGGTTGCGCTTCGCTCCACCCACCCTACGAAATTTGAGGGGATATGCCACTCGCACTTCAAAGCGCCTTCGGTTTCATCGTGTTACTTCTGCTCGCCTGGGCGCTCAGCGAAAACCGCCGCGCCGTGCCCTGGCGCATCGTCATTTCGGGCGTGTTGTTGATGCTGTTGATGACCGCGCTCTTGCTCAAGTTGCCGCTGTTTAAGCAATTCTTTTTGGCGTTGAACGACGCGCTGGGCGCTTTGGTGCTCGCCACACAAGCCGGCACTACGTTTGTCTTCGGCTATCTGGGCGGCGGGAAAATCCCGTTTGCCGAGCAGCCGCAATCCTCAAGCTTCGTGCTGGCGTTTCGCGCGCTGCCGCTGATTTTGGTAGTGAGCGCGTTGTCCTCACTTTTATTTTTTTGGCGCGTGCTGCCACTGATCGTGCAGGCGATTTCCACCGTGCTGGAAAAAATCATGGGTGTGGGCGGCGCGGTGGGTTTATCGACCGCGGCCAATGTGTTTGTCGGCATGGTGGAAGCGCCGCTGGTGATTCGCCCGTACCTCGCGCGCCTGAGCCGCGGCGAGTTGTTCATCGTGATGACGGTGGGCATGGCGGGCATCGCCGGCACGGTGATGGTGCTCTACGCGAGTATCCTGGGCGGCGTGGTGCCCGACGCAATGGGGCATATTTTGTCGGCCTCGCTGATTACCGCGCCGGCGGCCATCGTGATCGCGGCACTGATGGTGCCGCCTGCGGGCGCGCCCACCGCCGGCAAGCTCGACGCGGTGCACGAATCCAAAAGCGCGATGGACGCAATCACGCGCGGCACGCTCGATGGCCTGACGCTGCTGCTGAACATCGTGGCGTTGCTGATCGTGTTGATCGCGCTGGTGACGCTGGCGAATCTCGCGCTGGGCTTGCTGCCCAAGATTGGCGGCGAGGCGGTGAGCCTGCAACGTTTACTCGGTTACGCCATGGCGCCCTTGGTGTGGTTGATCGGCATTCCGTGGGCGGAAGCGCAGCAAGCGGGCGCGTTGATGGGCAGCAAGACCATCTTGAATGAATTTATCGCCTACAGCGACATGGCCGCGCTGCCGGCGGGCGCGCTGTCGGAGCGCAGTCGCATCATCATGACTTATGCGCTGTGCGGCTTTGCCAATTTCGGCAGCTTGGGCATTATGATCGGCGGGCTGGCGACGATGGCGCCGTCGCGCCGCGATGAAATCGTTGCGCTCGGCATGCGCTCGATTGTGTCGGGCACGCTGGCCACGATGGCGGCTGGGGCGATAGTAGGTGTTTTTTTGTAAATATTTGATTTAATTGAATAAAATTTTGATACACGATTGAGGCCATGCAAGCAGCCTGGTACGAAAAAAACGGCCCCGCGGCCGAAGTGATGCAAGTGGGCGAGTTGTCCGATCCGCAACCCGCGGCGGGCGAAGTACGGGTGCGGCTATACGCCTCGGCGGTGAATCCGTCGGATGTGAAGGCACGCGGCGGCAGCCGGCCGATCCGCTGGCCGAAGTTGATCCCGAATAGCGACGGCGCGGGGGTGATCGAAGCCGTGGGCGAGGGCGTGGAGCGCAACGTGGGCGAGCGCGTGTGGGTGTTTAACGGCCAGTGGGATCGTGCCTTTGGCACCAGCGCGCAGATGATCGCACTGCCCGCCGCGCTGGCGGTGCCGCTGCCGGATCATGTGACGTTCGAAGAAGGCGCGTGTTTGGGGATACCGGCGATGACCGCGCACCGCGCGTTGTTCGCCGATGGGGCGATCGAGGGCAAAACCGTGCTGGTGACCGGCGGCGCCGGCGTGGTGGGGCATTACGCGATTCAGTTGGCGCGGTGGGCCGGCGCGCGCGTCGTGACCACGGTGAGTTCGGTGGCCAAAGCGGCGCACGCGTGCGCGGCGGGCGCGCATGTGGTGATCAATTATCGCGAGGAAGATGTCGCCGCGCGCATCAAGGCCGAGGTGGGCGGTGTTGACCGCATCGTCGAAGTCGATTTCGGCAAAAACCTGCCGGCGAGCGCGCAGGTGTTGAATGCCGACGGCGTGATTGCGTGTTATGCCTCGACCAGCATACCGCGGCCGCAGTATCCGTATCCCGAAATGTTGTGGCGCAACCCGCTGGTGCGCCAGGTGTTTGTCTACACCATGCCCGACGCGGCCAAGGTTAAAGCGCACGCCGATATCGCGCGCTGGCTTGCCCAGACCCAACCGATGTTCGCGATTGCGCAGCGCTTTGCGTTGGTCGAGGTGGTCGCGGCGCACGAGATGGTTGAGCGCGGCGAAAAAATCGGCCATGTCATTCTCGCCATCGATCAAGAAAAAATTGCGAATTGACCACGCGCGATAAGCGGTATACAGTTCTCCGGTGCTTTATCGTCTAAGAAGAGTGGTGGCCTCGTTGTTGTTGCTGTTGTTGCCATTGCAGGCGACGGCAGTGATGACCATTTGTCCGCAGTCGCGTTTGGCCGTGACTGCCGCGATGCAGGAACCGGATCATTGCCTGCGCATGAGTGCGTTGCCTGTTGGGGATGCTCAGCCGGGTGCGATCCTCGCGGACGAAGCACGATCGGGCGTGCCCGCGCCGGAGCAGGGCTGCTCGGATGTTTACGCTTGCGCCATGTGTACCGTCGTCCCAAGCTGGTTGCGGCTTCCGGGGATGTCGGTCGAACTTTGGCGCCCGGTGTTGCCGTTGTCCTCGCCTTTTACCTCGGTCGTTCTCGAAGGGCCGCTGCGCCCACCCAGTCGCCTCGCCTAAACGTTGGGTAATGGCCGGCTGATTCGCCTTTGAGTCAGCCCGATTTGCTTCGTGCGAGGATACATCTTGAAAAATTGCTTAGTGCGGTGTTTTGCCGCCACGTTGGTGGTATACGGTTTATCGGCTCGTGCCGGGCCGATGGGCTTCAAAGATTCGTGGATGGCGATGGGCGACTTCGGTCCCAACTGGCGCGAAGGCTGGGTGAACTATGCCCTCACCGCGCGCGATGCGGTCGGCGTCGGCGCCATTTACATGCGCGCCGACGACAAATCGAAACGCCGCGAGTTGGCGGAAGTGACTTACACGCGCCTGTTGCAGCGCTGGAATACGCGCGACTCGCAGGCCAACGCGTGGTTTGTGATGGGTTTGGGCGGCGTGCAAGGCAACGATTTTGGCGGCACTAAAACGATGTTCGCCCCCGGCCTGCAGTTCGATTACGAAACCACCCGTGTTTATGTCTCGGCGGCGGGGCGGCTGTATCGCGCCAACGGCATCAAGCACGATTATGGCGCGCTGCGCGCCGGGTTTTCATTTTACGAGGTCGACTATGAGCAAACCCAGCCCTGGCTCATCGTCGAAGTGCGGCGCATGCGCGATTTATCGGATAAAACCGAGATTACGCCGATGCTGCGGTTAATCAACAAGGGGTATTTTGTCGAGGCAGGTGTCAACAATTCGCGCCAGTGGCGGTTCAATTTCATGTATATTTTTTGAAAGGATTCACTGTGAACAGGCTATTTGTAACTGTAAGTATGGTATTGAGCCTTGCGTCAAGCGGCGCATGGGCTAATGTGCAATCCATCAAAGCCGAAGTCAACGGCATGGTGTGTGCGTTTTGCGCGCAGGGCATCGAGAAAAAAATGCGCGCGCTGCCGCAAACGCGCGAAGTCTACGTCGACCTCAAAAATAAGGTCGTCGCGGTGGAGTTAAAAGAGGGCCAGCAGCTCGCGCATGACACCGTGCGCACGGCGATCAAGGATGCCGGCTACGACGTGCCCAAAATCGAAACCGTGCCGCTGTCGGTGCGCGAGATTCGCGCCGCCACGCGCGGGCGGCAATAACGCTTGGATGGGATTGCGCAAGGGCGCCTGACCGCGCTGCTATCGTTATGCACCAGCAGCGGCACGTTGCTGTGCTGCGCGTTGCCGGCGATGCTGGTGACGCTGGGCGCGGGCGCTGCGTTATCGAGCGTGATCGCGGTGTTTCCGCAGATTGTTTGGTTGTCGGAGCACAAGGAAACGATTTTTGCGCTCGCCGCCGCGATGCTGGCGCTTGCAGGCTTTATGCAATGGCGCGCGCGTACGCTGCCTTGTCCGATTGATCCGGCGCTCGCTGCGGCGTGCACGCGCACACGTACAATTTCGCTACGTATGTATTTGATTTCATTGATTATTTTTTTGATCGGCGGGTACTTCGCGTTTATCGCGCCGATGTTTACGCGTTAGCCGCCGCAACGGCCAGGCGATGTTGCATAACCATGCCGGAGCGATCGCCGCCCGATTCAAAAAACCCGCGCGGCTTACGCCGCGTTGCCGGTGGGCTGGGCTTTGCCGGCTGGCTCGCGATTCGGCAGCAGCAGGTTGGCGAAGGCCTCGCTCAGCGCCAGAATATTGAGCGCTTTACGCGTCTCGGCGGCCGGCAAGCCGAGGGCCTTGATTTGATTCGAAATGGAAACATGACTCGTCTTGGCTGCGCTGTCCATCTTGGGTTCCTTTGGTTTTCAGGGTCTATCAGTTGATCAAAGTGCGTGGCGCGGTTGAATGCCATTCGCCTAACGTCAAAACGATGATCGCAAAGAATGCTGCGCGGCAACAGGTAACTTTTTCACAGTCGCGGCATTATTGGGGTGCTGCTGATGGATGGGGGCGAGCCGAAGGGCTCCACGCGAAGCTTAAAAGCCGGTAGTTTGGGCTGACGCGGGAAGCCCAACAACTTTGGCGATAGACGCGCAAACATTGGGCTTCGCTGCTTTTGCTGCGCAAAAGTTAGCCTGCGCCTTAAGGTAAAAGCATTTTACGTTCCGAAAAACGTGGGGGGCTTGTGGCTGCGGCCGCGCTTTCAGCGCTTAACTTTTGCTGCGCAAAAGTTAGCCTGCGCCTCAAGGTAAAAGCATTTTACGTTCCGAAAAACGCTTTTACCTTGTCCATCCACCCTTGTGCGCGGGGGTTGTGTTGACCGGAGCTTTTTTGGTTGATGGCTTCCAGTTCGAGTAGCAACTCGCGCTGGCGGGCCGTCAAGTTGACCGGGGTTTCGACGACGACGTGGCACAACAGGTCGCCGTGGGTCGCGGAGCGCACGCCCTTGATGCCCTTGCCGCGCAGACGGAACACTTTGCCCGATTGCGTTTCGGCGGGGATTTTGATTTTGGCGTAGCCGTCGAGCGTGGGAATTTCGATGTCGCCGCCTAACGCCGCGATGGTGAAACTCACCGGCATTTCGCAGTGTAAATCGTTGTGATCGCGCTGGAACACCGAGTGCGGCTTGATTTGAATGACCACGTACAAATCGCCCGACGGGCCGCCGTTGACGCCGGCTTCGCCCTCGCTCGATAAACGAATGCGATCGCCTTCGTCCACGCCGGCGGGGATTTTCACCGCCAGTGTTTTGTGTTGCTTCACGCGCCCGCTGCCACTGCACGTGCCGCAGGGGTTTTGAATCGTTTTGCCGGTGCCGTGGCAGCGCGGGCAGGTTTGTTGTATCGAGAAGAAGCCTTGCTGCACGCGCACCTGGCCTTGGCCTTTGCAGGTGGCGCAAGTGGTGGGCGAGGTGCCGGGTTTGGCGCCGCTACCCTTGCAGGTGCCGCATTCTTCTAGCGCGGGCACGCGAATGCGCGTCTCGGTGCCGCGGGCGGCTTCTTCGAGCGAGATTTCGAGGTTGTAGCGCAGATCTGCGCCGCGATACACGCTCGAACGCTGGCGCCCACCGCCGAAAATGTCGCCGAACATATCGCCGAAGGCATCGGAGAAATTGCCAAAGCCCGCGCCGCCCGCGCCGGCGGCCATCGACGGATCGACGCCGGCGTGGCCGTACTGATCGTATGCGGCGCGTTTGTTGCCGTCCGACAAAATTTCGTAGGCCTCCTTGGCCTCCTTGAAATTGGCCTCGGCCTTGGGGTTATCCGGATTGCGGTCCGGATGCCATTTCATCGCGAGCTTGCGATACGACTTTTTGATGTCGTCATCCGATGCGTCGCGATTGACGCCGAGTACTTCGTAGTAATCTTTTTTCTGGGCCATTTTGTGGGTTAGGCGTGAGGAGTGAGGCGTGAGGCGTAAAAGCGCGAAGAGGCGAGGACCGTATGCTCCTCACCTCTAACGCCTTACGCCTGACACTTCACTCAGTTATTTCTTGTCTTTTACCTCGGTGTACTCCGCATCGACAACGTTGTCATCATCCTTCTTACCGCCAGTTTCCGCCTTGGCGCCGCCACCCGTATCACCACCCGGTGCGCCGCCCGCCGCTTGCTGCTTCGCCTGCTCTTGCGCGTACATCTTCTCGGCAAGCTTGTGCGAGGCTTCGGCGAGTGCTTTGGATTTTTCGTCGATCTTGTCCTTGTCGTCGGATTTCAGCGCCTCTTCGGCGTCCTTTAACGCGGCTTCGATCTTCGATTTTTCGTCCGCGGTCAATTGCTCACCCTGATCCTTGAGCATTTTCTTGACCGAATGCACCATGGCATCGCACTGGTTGCGCGCGCCCACCAGCTCCATCGCCTTTTTGTCTTCCTCGGCGTGGGCTTCGGCGTCTTTGACCATGCGCTGGATTTCGTCTTCACTCAAGCCCGAGCTTGCTTGAATCTTGATTTTGTTTTCCTTGCCGGTGGCCTTGTCTTTCGCCGACACGTGCAAAATGCCGTTGGCGTCGATGTCGAACGTCACCTCGATCTGCGGCATGCCGCGCGGCGAGGACGGAATATCGGTGAGGTTGAATTGCCCCAGCGATTTATTGGCCTTGGCTACTTCGCGCTCGCCTTGCAGCACGTGGATGGTGACCGCGGTCTGGTTGTCTTCCGCGGTCGAGAACACCTGATTCGCCTTGGTCGGGATGGTGGTGTTCTTTTGAATGAGCTTGGTCATCACGCCGCCCAGCGTTTCAATACCGAGCGAGAGCGGGGTGACGTCGAGCAGCAGCACGTCTTTCACGTCGCCCTTTAACACGCCGGCTTGAATCGCCGCGCCCACCGCAACCGCTTCATCGGGGTTGACGTCTTTGCGCGGCTCTTTGCCGAAGACTTCTTTTACTTTCTCTTGTACCTTGGGCATGCGCGTTTGGCCGCCGACGAGGATCACGTCTTCGATGTCGGCCACTTTAACGCCGGCATCCTTGATCGCGATTTCGCAGGGCTTGATGGTGCGCTCGATCAAGTCCTCCACCAGCGATTCGAACTTGGCGCGCGTGATCTTCACCGCCAAATGCTTGGGCCCCGATTGATCCGCCGTGATGTACGGCAGATTCACTTCGGTTTGCTGCGAGCTGGAGAGCTCGATCTTGGCTTTTTCCGCCGCGTCTTTAAGGCGCTGCAACGCGAGCATGTCCTTGCGCAGATCGACGCCGGATTCCTTTTTGAATTCGTCGCACAAATAATCCATCAGGCGTTGGTCGAAGTCTTCGCCGCCGAGGAAGGTGTCGCCGTTGGTGGACAGCACTTCAAACTGATGCTCGCCGTCGATTTCGGCGATTTCGATAATCGAAACGTCGAAGGTGCCGCCGCCCAGATCGTACACCGCGATTTTGCGGTCGCCTTTTTTCTTGTCCATGCCAAAGGCGAGCGCCGCGGCGGTGGGCTCGTTGATAATGCGCTTAACGTCCAGACCGGCGATGCGGCCGGCGTCCTTGGTCGCCTGGCGCTGCGAGTCGTTAAAGTACGCGGGTACGGTGATCACCGCCTCGCTGACCGGCTCGCCCAGATAATCCTCGGCGGTCTTTTTCATTTTGATCAGCACTTGCGCGGACACTTCCGGCGGTGCGATTTTCTTGCCGCGCACCTCCACCCACGCGTCGCCGTTGTCGGCCTTGCCGATTTTGTAGGGCATCAAGTCGATGTCCTTTTGCACTTCTTTTTCTTCGAAGCGGCGGCCGATCAGGCGCTTCACCGCGTAGAGGGTGTTTTTGGGGTTGGTGACGGCCTGGCGCTTGCCCGGCGCGCCGGTCAAAATTTCGCCGTCGTCCATGTAGGCGACGATGGAGGGCGTGGTGCGCGCGCCTTCGGAGTTTTCGATCACCTTGGGCGTGCCGTTTTCCATCACGGCCACGCAGGAATTCGTGGTGCCCAGGTCGATGCCGATGATCTTGCTCATGTTATTGCCTCAATTGCAAAGTTTCGATGTTTGGAATATGGGGGTTTGGCGTGGCATTTCAATGTTGGCGCAAATTCGATAACCTCACCGCGGAGACGCAGAGGCGCAGAGATTTCGCAGAGAACTGCCAAAACGAGAACGGGGTTCTCTGCGTAACCTCTGCGTCTTCGCGCCTCTGCGGTGAGAATTTGTCATCATAGAAATGCTGCCTATGCATCCTTGGCCTTAGCCACCGTCACCAACGCCGGCCGTATCACGCGATCGTTCAACTTGTAGCCCTTTTGCAGCACGGCAACGACGGTGTTGGGCTCGGCATCCGCTTCGACCATGCTGATGGCTTGGTGCTTGTGCGGGTCGAATTTTTGCCCGGCGGGGTTTTCCTCGGCGAGGTTGTGTTTGCCGAACGCCGCCGTGAGCTGCTTAAGCGTTAACTCCATACCGCTTTTTAAACTTTCGGCCGAAGCGTTTTCGGTGGCGAGGCCGGCTTCGAGCGCGTCTTTAACCGCCAGCAACTCAGTAGCGAAATTTTCGACGGCGTATTTGTGCGCCTTGGCGACGTCTTCCTGCGCGCGCTTGCGCAGGTTTTCGGTTTCGGCCTTGGCGCGCAAAAACGCATCGCGATGCTCGGCGGCGGCGGCCTCGGCCTTGGCGAGTTGTTCGTCGAGAGAGGGCGCGGCCGGTTCGGCGGGCGCTGCTTGAGCGGCTGCCGCGTCGGCCGCGGGCGGCGCTTCGGTCACAGGCGCTGGTTCGTTTTGGGGGGCTTCCGACATGCTGGGGTCTCCGCTTAACCCTTTTCACGTTGGGGCGGCTCTTGGGAATTCAAGCGTTTGGGCGAAAATTTGTAAGTATTTGATTTAATTGAATATGTTATTTTAGCGATAAGTTTCAATCCGCATCGCGCTGCGCTGCCTTGCGCAGCGCGGTGGACGAGATATCGGCGCGAAAACGCGACTCCGGAATACTGGTGAACAAATCGCCAAAGCGCGCGAGCCCCGGCAAATCGTTCGCAGTTTGAAAACCGCCTTGGGTCAAGCGCCCGGCCACCAAAAAGCGCGCGCCGAGCGAACGCAGTTCCGCCAATGCCGCTTGCATGCGCATTTCGGAATCGCCGTAAAAGCGCGGGTCGATCAAGCGCACCGCAGTGTCGAAGCCGATGACAAACGCGGTGTCGGGAAACAAACGCGCCTTGTCGATGAACAGCGGCGCGCAGGTCACCGCGAGCAGCTCGTGGTGAAACTGCGTGAGGCGCTCCTCGATCGAATGAAAGTCCAGCCGCGGCTTGTCGGCGTTGGCGATGGTCAGCTCGAACGCCACCGGCCCGCCGAGCATTTCCGCGGCAACCGTGCGCAGCTCGCGGTGGCCCGCGTGCACCGGGTTAAACGAACCGGGGATCAGCCCGCGCGGCCGTTCGGCGAGATGCGGCAACACCTCGCCGTGCGGCAGCAGCCACACATACGTGCGATGCCCCGTCCACACCTCGCGTATGAGTGCGCGGGGGCGCACCACCTTCGCGTGTACTTTTTCATCGGCAACCAGTGTGTGCTGTGTACCGTGCTCAAGCCCGGCGGCTTCGAACAGCGCGGCGAGCACGATGTCGGCGACCAGCGTTTCTTCCTCCGCGCGTGAGCGCGCGCCTTTGGCGAGCGTCAGATGCGTCAAGCGTGTTTCATGCTCGGTCTGCGTGGCGATCCAGCAGCGATGCGCGCCGCGCTTGGGCTGGTCGCTCGCCAGCGACGCGGTGCAAGCGATGCCGATCAGGTTCGCCGTCTCCCGCGCCAGGCGCCCCGCGCGCTGCCACGCCACCGCGGCCATCATCAGCGCCGTTTCCGAAGAACAAAACGAATCGGGCTCGCGGCCCAGCCACTCACTCAACGACGCATTGGCGTACGGCACGATCGCCTCCAGCACCGAGCGCGAACCGCCAGGCACCGCCAACAGCCGCGATATCGCCGCCGTGCCGCCGCCGGTGATGGCGAGCACGGCGGGTTTGCCGCAGGCGTGGAAGGCGCGGATGCCTGCTTCCCTATGAGTCAAATTAACGCTCTCGATGTAAGATTGAAAATGACCTGACGCAGTGATGTGCCGTGGTTCGTGTACGCGCCGCAATGTAGCCGTCTTAACCCTCTGGGGTCAATCACCCATCAGCACAAAGCGAATTGGGAGAGTGTTTTTCGGTCTCTGATTTTATTATGTTTTTATTTCGAGGCGAATGCAGGGTATGCAATTTCAAAGTGGTCGAAACAGGGCACGGGTGATGGCGGCCGTGCTGGCGTTAACGGCGGGCGCCGCGTTTGGACAAACGTTTCCCGCCAAACCCATCCGTCTGATCGTGCCGTTTGCCGCGGGCGGCTCCACCGACATGACTGCGCGTGCGCTGGCGCAAAAATTAAGCGAGCAGCTCGCGCATCCGATGGTTGCCGAGAGCCGTCCCGGCGCGGGCGGCAATCTGGGGTTGGAGTTCGTCGCCAAAGCGGCGCCCGATGGGCATACATTAGTTCTCGCCGGGCCGGCGGTGGCGGTGAGCCCGTCGCTGTATGCCAGGCTTAACTACGATCCGCTACGCGATTTCGCGCCAGTGTCGTCGGTGGCGGCGCTGCAAAACATCATGGTAGTGCACAACTCGGTGCCCGCCAATTCGCTCAAGGCGTTCGTCGCGCTTGCGCGGCGCAACCCCGGCAAGTTAAGTTTCAGTTCCAATGGCCCCGGCAGCACCAATCACCTGGCCACCGAGTTATTTAAAAGCAAGTTCAAACTCGACATGACGCATGTGCCTTACAAGGGCTCGGCGCCGGGCCTGGTGGCATTGATGAGCGGTGAAGTGGACATGGGGGTGATGGGGGTGAGCACCGCGATACCCATGGTGCAAGCGAAGCGGCTGCGCGCGCTGGCGGTGTTGGCTGAGCGGCGCGTGGATGTGTTGCCGCAGGTGCCGACCTCGAAAGAGGCGGGTGTCGATGACTTCGTGGTGCCGTTTTGGGTGGGGGTGCTGGCGCCCGCGGCCACGCCGCGTGAAATCGTCCAGCAACTCAACGGCGAAATCCGCAAAGCCCTGGCCGCGCCGGAGTTGCAAAAGCGCCTGGCGAGCGCCGGCGTCGAAACCACCGGCGGCGCGAGCGAGGCATTCGCGGCGTTCATCAAGCATGAGATCACGCGCTACGCCAGGGTGATCAAGGACGCCAATATCAGGGTGGAGTAGGGTATTGCAGCACAGGGCGTTCACCCGCGACGACGAACTGCCGCATTGTCATTCCCGCGCAGGCGAGAACCCATAACACCGGTTCCGGTGCAGACGCCTAATGGATTCCCGCCTGCGCGGGAATGGCCTGTGTCGTTTGCGCTAATGTCTGGCAATGGATGCAAAATGGTGGCGAGTTTTTTGAAATTTGGGAAAGATCATGCAAGCCGGCTCTAGCTCAAGCACAGCGCGCTGGGTTTCTGTTTTGCTGGCAAGCTTCGCCGGGGCTGCGTTCGCGCAAACCTTTCCGACGAAACCCCTGCGCATGATCCTGCCCTTTGCCGCCGGCGGCTCGACCGACATGACCGGCCGCGCGATTGCGCAAAAGCTCACCGAGCAATTGGGGCAGCCGGTGATCGCCGAAAACCGCCCCAGCGCGGGCGGTAATGTCGGGTTCGAAGCGGGCGCGAAGGCGTCGCCGGATGGTTACACGATTACGTTCGCGACCACGGGCATTTCGATCAGCCCGTCGTTGTATGTGAGGTTGGGTTACGACCCGCTGCGCGATTTTGCGCCCATCTCGCGGGTGGCGACCATGCACAACGTGATGACGGTGCACAGCTCGGTGCCCGCCAAAACGCTCAAGGAATTCATCGCGCTCGCGCGCGCACATCCGGGCAAGCTTAATTTCAGCTCCAACGGCGCGGGCACCACCAACCATCTGGCTGGTGAAATCCTGAAACACCGGTTCAAACTCGACTTGGTGCACGTGCCGTACAAAGGCTCGGTGCCGGGCCTCGCGGCGGTGATGGGCGGCGAAGTCGACATGGCGGTGTTGCCGGTGACCACCGCGCTGCCGCTGGTGCGGCAAAACCGGCTGCGCGCGCTGGCGATTTTGTCGGACGAACGCAGCCCGGTGTTGCCGCAGGTGCCGACCTCGAAAGAGGCGGGCGTGGACGATTATGTGATTACCTTCTGGGCGGGCATCCTGGCGCCGGCCGCCACGCCGCGCGAGATCGTGAATGTACTCAATGTCGAAATTCGCAGGGCGTTGGCGGCCCCTGATTTGCATAAACGTCTCACCGATGCGGGCATCGAACCCGCCAGCAGCACGCCGGATGCATTCGCGGCGTTCATCAGGCAGGAACTTACGCGCTACGCCAAGGTGATCAAGGACGCGAATATCAAGGCGGAGTAGTCGTTGGGTTCGCAAGCGAGGGCTTGCGACGCCGGAGGGTGTCGCGGTGCGACTGATGCGCCATGCACTGACTTGCTTCAAGTTCGCTTTGCGCCGGTAAGACCGTGGTAGCTCTTAGGGTCTATATTTTTGGTGCAAGAGGTAGCCCTTTGGGTAGATAGGAGCGCGCCGATGCGGCGCGTATCGTCGGCGCGTGGCATGCGGATTGCATTTCGTTCGCTTGGCCATATCCCACTTCCCCATTTTAAGGAGCAGCCGATGGATTCGATTTTGTATTGGAACAATGCCGCCCTCGAGGCGAATCGCGTAAGCCACAGCAACGGTGCGGACGAGGAAATCGGTCCGACATTAAGCTCGCGTGCGCTGGCGATTGTGCATTTGGCGATGTACGATGCGTTTGCGGGCGTCACTGCCAATCCCGCGGTGTTGCCGCCTTACCTGGCCGGACTGCCGTTGCCCGCCGCGGGCGCGGCGATTGACGCGGCGGTGGCCGCCGCCGCGTACGACACGTTGCGTGCGTTGTTTCCCGCGCAGCAGGCTTTTTTCGATGCGCAGTTGGCGGCCGCGGCGCTGCCTGCCGCAGGGCTTGCGCAAGGCACGGCATACGGCCAGCAAGTCGCCGCGGCGATTCTGGCGGACCGCAATGCCGACCCCGGCGCGTCCGACGCGGGTTATGTGCCGCCGGTGCATGCCGCCGCGCACGAGCGCGATCCGGACAACGCACAGAAGTTTCACGCGCCCTTCTACGGTGCGTTATCCAAATGTTTTGCGGCGAGTGCGCGGCACGGGCTTGATATTCCGCCGCTGCCCGGCGATGCGCAATACTTGAGCGCGCTAAAGGAGGTGCGTGCCAAGGGGATCGCTACCGAGTTGATGGGCACGCTGCCCAATGGTTATCCGCGCCGCACGCCGAACGAAAAAGTTATCGGCGTGTATTGGGGCTACGACGGCGCCAAGGATTTAGGTACGCCGCCGCGGCTTTACAACCAAATCGTGCGCACGCTTGCGATCGCGCGCGGCAACACGCCCGCGCAAAACGCACGCTTGTTCGCGCTGGTGAATGTCGCCATGGCGGATGCCGGCATCCTCGCGTGGGATCAAAAGTATTTTCACAACTTGTGGCGGCCGGTGGTGGGCATACGCGCAAACGATCCCTCGATGGGGCCGCTGGCGGTGGGCAACAATTTGCTCAATGCCGATTGCGATTCCGGTTGGCTGCCGCTGGGTGCGCCCAAGAGCAACGAACCCGGGGTCAAAAACTTTACGCCGCCTTTCCCGGCCTATCCCTCCGGTCACGCCACGTTTGGCGCCGCGGCCTTGCACATTACGCGGCTATTTTACGGCGTGCCCCGAGGCGATACCGATGCCGACAACCTGTTCGACGGCTTGACCTTTGTCTCGGACGAGATGAACGGCGTCACCACCGACAACAAAGGCGCCGTGCGGCCGCGGCATGTGCGCAATTTCCCGGGCGGGCTGTGGCAGATGATCGAGGAAAACGGCCGCAGCCGGGTCTATTTGGGAGTGCACTGGGTGTTCGACGCGTTTGCGGTGGACAACAACAATGTGCTTGATTTGACGCGCAACGTCGGCGGCGTTGCGTTGGGCTTGAAGATTGCCGAGGACATCTTTGGCGCGAGCCGCGAATCCGGCATGAGGAAATCCACGGTGGGGCCGCGTCTGTAACGGGCCTTTAGCGTGTGTGCGGCAAACCGCGGGGCGGGCGCTAAAAACGTGCATCGCCCCGCTCTTTTTGGGGGTAATTGCGTAACTAAGAACAAAACCCATACAATAATCTTTTCCATTTTGGCAAAGATCAGACGTCGTGAACAAACTGTTGGGCATGCAAGCATTCGTCAAAGTCGCCGATAGCGGCAGCTTCACCGCGGCGGCCACGCAACTCGGCGTGTCGGTGTCGGCGGTGGCCAAGGCGGTGGCGCGGCTGGAAGAGGAACTGGGCACGCAACTGCTCACGCGCTCCACGCGCAAATTGGCATTGAATGACGACGGGCGTGATTATTACGTGCGCTGCCAGCAGATTTTGAACGACATCGAGGACGCCGAGGCCTCGCTCAAAAGCGCGGGCGAGACGCCCAAGGGGCAACTGAAACTGTCGTTCCCGGCGCTATTCGGGCGCATTTCGTTTTTGCCGCGCGTGGCGGAGTTCAACCGACGTTACCCGGACATCGTGCTCAATGTGAGTTTCGACGACCGCCAAGTCGATTTAATCGAGCGCGGGCTCGATCTTGCGGTGCAAGTGGGCGAAATCAACAACCCGCGCTACGTGTCGCGTGTGATCAACCGTGGGCTGCGCATCACGGCGGCCTCGCCCGCGTATTTCAAGCAACACGGCAAACCGGAAACGCCAGAGGAGTTAACCCGGCATCGCTGCGTCACCAGCGCGCTGTTTCCGATCTGGCCCTACAACGTCAAGGGCAAACGCATCGAAGTCGCGGTGCGCGGCCCGCTGACGGTGACCGGCGGCGAAGCCGCGCGCGAGGCGGCGCTGCTGGGCTTGGGCATTATTCAGGCGAATTGGTGGACCGCGCATCAGGACATCGCCGATGGCAACCTGGTCGAAGTGTTGAAAGCGTACGCGGTCGAAGGCCAGCCGATCAGCGTGGTGTACCCGCCCACGCGCCATGTGCCGAGGAAGTTAAGAGTGATGATCGATTTTTTGGTGGAGATCACGCGCGTGGTCGAAGCGGAGGCGGTGCCGGCGCGATTACGTAAATAAAGGACAATAAATTTATACTATTTGAGCCTTTTTAGAAAATATTGAGCTGCGTATGATGAATGAGGGCTGACACACCTATAGGAGAACATCATGCGCCTGGGCTACTTCACCATGCCGCTGCACCCGATGGGCCGCAACTGCACCGAAACGCTGGCGGAAGACCGCGAAGCCATCATCCTCGCCGATCAGCTGGGCTTTTACGATGCCTTCGTCGGCGAGCATTTGACCGAGCTCACCGAGAACATCGTGTGCAGCATGTTGTTCTTGGCTACGCTGATTAGCGACACCAAGACCATCAAGCTTGCCACCGGCACCTCGAACATTTCGCAGTGGCATCCCGCGATGCTCGCCTCGCATGCCGCGATGTTCGACCATTTGGCGAAAGGGCGTTTCATCTTCGGCATCAGCCCGGGCATTTTGCGCTGCGACGCCGAGGCGCTGGGCATCATCAACGAAGACCGCAACAAGCTCTTCGCCGAGGCGATCGACGTGATACTTGAAATCTGGCAGCGCGAGCAGCCCTACGATATCGATTTGCCTGATAACCGCTTCAAGGTCTCGACACGCGAGACGCGCCGGTTGGACATCGGTCGTGGACATCTTTACAAGCCCTATCAAAAGCCGTATCCGGAAATCGTCGGCACCGTGGTGGCGCCGTATTCCAAGGGCGTGATCGCCATGGGGCGGCGTGATTTTCATCCGCTGTCGGCGAACTTTTTGATGTCCAAGTGGCTGCCCACGCATTGGGCGAATTACGAGCAAGGCAAAAAAGAAGTCGGCGAGGTTGCCGACCGCAACGATTGGCGCATAGCCCGCACCATTTTTGTGGCCGACGACGACAAGGTGGCGGAAAGTTATGGCCGCGCCGATGCCAATAGCCCGTATCGTTACTACTGGCGCTTGCTGCTTACCAAAATGATGAGCGCCAACCGGCACGTGGCGTTCAAGGAAGACCCATCCGACCCGGATTCCAAACTCACTGAGGATTATTTGACCGACAAACTGGTGATCCGCGGCACGGTGAACAAAGTCGTTGATCAAATTTTGAAGCTGCGGGAGGAAGTCGGCGACTTCGGTGAAATCGTCTACGCCGGCATGGATTGGGTTGACGAAAAACTCACCAAGCGTTCGATGGAGTTAATGGCGACGCAAGTAATGCCACGGGTGAATGCGGCGATAGGCGCCGCCTCGGCGCAGCGTCAAGCGGCGAAGGTGGCTTAATCGCGTTGGCGGCCGCTCGGACGTGGTGGCGCGCATGATCGCGCCGCGCTTGAGCGAAGTGCAGGGCCAGCAAGTGGTAGTCGATAATCGCGGCGGCGCTTCCGGCCTGATCGGCTCGGAGTTGGCGGTGCGTGCCGCGCCCGATGGCTACACGCTGTTGATCGTCACGCAAACGCACTTGATCAGCACCACGCTGCATGATCGTTTTCATTTGGCCAGGGAATACACCTCGATCGGCATGGTCGGCGGCACGCCGTTCGTGATCCTGGCGAGCGGCGCGCTGCAAGCAAGGAACAGCACCGAATTGATCGCGCTGGCAAAGGCGAAACGGGCTTTGTCATGTTCGGGTCCGGCGGCACCGGCACCAGCTCGCATTTGTGCATGGAGCTGCTGCAATCGCTCGCAGGCGTCAAGATCATGGACATGCCCTACAAAGGCAGCATGGCGGCGATCACCGACATGATGGGCGGGCAAATCCATTTGACCTGCCCCGCGGTACCGTCGCATTGAGCGAGTCAATCGCGTCTTACTTCAATACCTGACTTTTCTCCGCCGCCGCAATCAACGCGTCGGCATCCGCCGCCAACAAAAACCCCGTCGCCAGCGCCTGCGCCGCGGCTTTTTTCACCGCGGCGACGTAGCCCGCGTGGTCGCCGTAACGTTCTTCGAGCGATAAGCGCGGATCGTTGTTGGCCATGCGCTCTGCGCGCGTGCGCGCGAACGGAATCATGCCGCCGGCGTAGCTACAGAGTTTGCCCTGGTGAAACGGGCGTTCGCCGCCGGCGGTGATGTTCCAGCCCAGATAAGTGCCGAGCGGCGCGTCGAGCAACACCAGCGGCACGCCGCCGATTTCGTTGCCGTCCGCGTTCACCCGCGGCACCAGCATTTTGAGCACTTGTTTGATTTTGGGTGGCGCGTGATCGGGGATGCCGGTGACGTCGTTGGCATCAAAGCGCGGGCCCCAGTCGTAATCGAGCACCGGGTTGATAAAGCCCGGCTCCGGGGCGCTCGCGCGCAGGCCCGGAATCGTCGGAAAACGCAGCGCGGCCTTGGTGGGCTCGGCCAACTGCCCTTCGTGCAGCGTCGGGTAGCGGCTGGCTGGTGGCGCGGCGTTTTTTATCACCCAATTGCGAAAATGCACTCTCAGCGCGTTGTAAGTTTCGCTGTGTGGCAGCGGATTTGCCGGCAGCACCCCCACACCCCAGTTGTTGCCGGGGCAGGCCGCGCCGGTTTGCGGCAGCGCCACGCCGGGCAGACTGGTATCGAAGCCGCCCGCGCCGCCGCCGTGCGTGGTGCTGGCGATGTAATAACGCCGCACGTTGTCGGGCAGCGCAATGTCGTGCGTGGCGCTGGTGCCCACCCATTCCGGGCCGAGTTTCAAGCCCCAGATTTCCGCCGCGCCGAAGTGCTCGATGATTTTCGGGCAAGTTTTGCTGGCGTTGCAGCGATCGAGAATGCTGCGCGTGGGTAGGCCACGCGCGGTGTCGGGATAGGGCACCCACCACTGCGGGCCTTCGCTGCCGGCTTGATAAAGCTCGAGTACGCCATCGGGCTGCGCCCAGCGGAAATTCAACGCGATGCGCCGCCCGGCGATGATTGGCCACATACCGTCGTGCACTTGTCGTTTGGCTTCATCCTGGTTAAAGCCCGAATGCAGCCAGCCGCGCAGATAGTTGCCCGACTGCGAACGTCCGCGCCCGATGCTGTGCTTCACGTGTCCGGCAAGCGGGTTGGCGGTGCCGTGATCGTCCTGGGCGGCATATTTGAAAAACGAACCCACGTCGCGCCACGCCGCAAAACCGATGCCCAGCACGTAGGGGTCTTTCGCGGTGTAGACCACTTGATACAACTTCGCGGGATTGAAGCCGCCTTTCAGGCAAATGTGCACCGGCAGCGCTGTTAACGGCTGCGGCTCGTCAAACGTGCCGCCGCCGCAAAATCTCCAATCGGCGGCGGGGATCGCCGTTTCACCGGTGACCACACCGTTGGTCGATTCATGATCGCGCGACACCAGCGTGGCCTTGCGCGTGTCGAGATCGGCGGGCATATAGGGGAGCGGATTGGTCTGTACGATCAGCGGCTGCGCTTTAAGGCCCGAACGATTGATGATGCGCGCGAACACCGGGCCGGTCACCGGCGAACCATCGGTGTTTTTGGCGATCGGCAGTTGCAACCAATGGTTCGCGCCGGCTTTCATGTCCGCGCGCACGGTGGTGCCCAGGCTCACGCTCATGCCCGCGTTGTCCCCCTGCCACGCGCTGGCGAGCCCGACGTCGCCCAAGCGCCGTTCCGCGGCGGCGACGATTACCGGCCGCCCGCGATTGGGCACGTCATGCCACATCAGGCCGCTGGCTTTGCCCATATCGACCGGTTTGGTGATGACGAAGGTGGCGACGTAGCGCACCTTGCCGTCGGCGTCCTTGGCGAGTTCGATGTCCTGGATGCCCTTGTTCAGCGCATCGTTGGGATCAAGCTCGCCGTAGGCACGGCCGGAAAGTTGCTCGTAGTGGCCGGCGTCGCCGTAGGTGGCGCAGGCCGTGCCTTTGCAAAATGCGGGCGACACGCGTTCGTCGATGACGATACGGGTGACGCGGGCCGTGGCGTTAAAGGCAGCGAGCAGCGCGGCCAGTAGCGCGAGGTTAGCGATAGTGATGCAAGCACGTCGTAACATATTCTGTTTCCGCGGCAAATTAAAACCCGATGCACTTAACTGTCGTTCCCGCGCAGCGCCCGTCCCCGACTAAAGCATTCGAGGACAGGCGCTGCGCGGCAACGACAGTGTTGGTGCAGTTGTTTGTTGGGTTCTGACATCACGCCGCGAGCGACTCCACAAACCCGCGGACATCCGCCAACGCCGCAACTCGCCAACATTCATCGACGACCCGCCGCGCCTTCGCCTTGTCAAACACCAGCTCCATCTGCAGCCGCGTTTTATCATCGATGTGTTTGTCGGTCATCGGGTTTTGCGGCGTGCTGATGGCGTGTTTGCAGTAGCCTTCGAATACACGGCCGTCGTTCAAGGTGACTTTGGCGTAGGTTTCCTCGCGCCCAACCTTGTCGTCGGCGGTGGCTTGCACCTTCGCGCGCAGTGCGGCGATCCCTGCGTCGTGCACCATTGCCTCGGTCACTTGCGGCAAGCCCGCTTCCTTGTAGGTGAGCGTGGTCGCGGTCCAGTGCTGAAAGCTCACCATCGCCTGCGCGCGGATGTTGGGCTGCGGGCGGTTGCACAATTGCAGGCACAGCGGGTTTACCCGCAGTTCCACGCGCGCGATATCGCGTGCATCGAATTTAGTTTTGTTGGTGATCTCGAAACAGGCGTCGATCACCGGATGCACCACCACACCGCAGGGGTAGGGCTTGTAGGCAAGCTCGAGCAGATCCCATTTTTTGCCCAAGCCGTCGGTGGCCGCGCCCATTTGCGGATTTGAACTAAAGGATACCGCGAAACCCTTGACGCCTTCGATCATGGTATCGGGGCAGGTAAAGCCTTTTTCCGCCATGAGCGCCGCCCACAGCCCGCTGCGCGCGGCGTTGGCGGGCGTGAACCAGCTCGACATCGAAGCGTGCGCTTCACGGATGCCCATGGATTGATTGGCGGCGATGCCTATCGCCGTGCTCATCTGGTCTTCGTTAAAACCCATCACCTTGCCCGCGGCGATTGCCGCACCGATGCTGCCCAGTAAGCCGGTGGTGGATAAACCCACCGCGCACTCCGCCGGCGGCGTGCACAAAATATTGCCGATGCGGCAGCACAGTTCGTCGCCCAAGACTACGGCTTCGATCAATTGCTTGCCGCTGACGTTGCGCTTGGTGGCGAGCGAAATCAGCGCGGCGCCGACCGCGCTGGTGGGGTGGATCACCGTTTGGTAATGCGTATCGTTAAACGACAAAGAGGCGGAGGCGAGCGAATTGAGCAACGCGGCGTTTAACGCATCGAGCTTCACCTTGGAGCCGATGACCACGCAATCCGATTTGCCGTTGAAGTCCCCGATGATGTCGATCATCTTCGCGCACACCACCTCGTTGGCGCCGCCGGCGGCGCAGCCGACGAAATTGGTAAACGCGCGCACGCCTTCGTGGGCGACTGCTTTCGGCAGCGCGTCGTAGTGGGTTTGCACGGCAAAGCGGGCGATTTCTCTTGTGATGGCAGTCATGATGCGGAATGATTGTGAGTGGAGATGGGGCAATATACTATTGTTTTCCCTTGTCCTGAGTCTTTCGACAAGCATCGGCGGTGTAAAAGGCATCAGCCACAGAGGACGCAGAGGACACAGAGAAAAGCAATTAGGGGGTAAGGGTTCCTTTGAGTTCTCCGCGCCCTCTGTGGCAAAAGAAGTGTTTGTTCACGCTCGCATAGGAGTTAATAATGAAAAAAATCATTTTCGGCCCAGAGATCGCCCCCAAAGCCTGGGCCATCGGCGAAGCGCAATTGCCGCAAGGGTTCACGCTGGAGCTGCTCTCAAAAAGCCCCGATCAGCGCATCGAGCAACTGGAAAGCGCGGATTTTTATTTAGGCTTTCGCAGCGGCATTGAGGAGCGTGACTACGAGCACATGAAAAACCTGAAGCTCATACAGTTTTTGAGTGCGGGTTACGACGGCGCGAACCTCGCCAAGCTAAAGGCCATGGGCATCCCGTTGTGCAACAACGGCGGTGCAAATTCGTACGCGGTGGCCGAGCACGCGATCATGCTGATGCTCGCGGTGAGCCGCCAACTACCCGATCTTGACCGTTTGCTGCGCGAAGGCAAATGGAAGTCAAGCAAATTCGGCCAGGAAGAAGAACACGAAATCGCCGGCAAAACTATCGGCATCATCGGCCTGGGCCATATCGGCAAGGTGCTGGCGCGCCGGCTGGCGGGCTTTGAAGTGAAACTGATTTACACCGACCCGGTGCGGCCGACGCCGGACGAAGCGAAGCAACTTAACGTCGAATACCGCGCACCCGACGATTTGTTGCGCGAGGCCGACATCGTTACGCTGCACGCGCCGTTCGATCACACCACGCACCACATGATTTGCGAGCGCACGATCAATTTGATGAAGCGCGAGGCAATTCTGATCAACTGCGCGCGCGGCGAGCTGGTGCACGAAGGTGATCTTTACCAGGCGTTGAAGGAAAAACGCATTTGGGCGGCGGGGCTCGACGTGTTCGAGCAAGAACCGGCCGATCCGAAAAACCCGCTATTCACGCTGCCGAATACCGTGCTGTCACCGCATGCCGCCGGGCCGACGTGGGAGAGCTGGTCCAAGCGCTGGGCCAACAGCTACACCAACGCGCAGCGCGTGGCGCGTGGGGAGAAGCCGCTGTGGGTGGTTCCGGAGTTGCGGTGAATCACCTCAACCGCCGCGCGTAACCGGCCAGCCCCGCGGTAATCAGCAAAAACGCCGCGCCGATCACATAAAAACTCGCTTCGATGCCATAGGCTTGCGCGATCACGCCCATCACCGCTGGCGTGACGATGGAACCCAGCCGCACCACGGCGTTGCGCAGGCCGACCGACGCGCCGTGGCGGTTATCGGCGACTTCGTTGCTCAAGATCGCGTACATCAGCGGCTGGCTCATGCCTTGCACGATGCCGCGCAACACACACGCGGCAACCAGCGCCATCAGGGCGCCGGCGATCAGCGGCGTGGCGCAAATGCACACGATCGACACCGCCACGCACAGGATCACCAGGCGCGGTGCGCCCAAACGGCGCTCGGCGCGCGCGGCGAGCAAGGAGCCCGCCACGCCGGCAATCTCCGCCGTGGCGACCAGCGCGCCGATCAGCGTGCCGGTGTAGCCCACGCCGTTCAGATACACCACGTATAACGAGCTTTGAATCGCCCCCGAGGTGTTGCGCAAGAAACTGGCGATGAGAATGAACGCCACCGCGGGTATGGTGGCGAGCAGCAGCGCTTCTTTATGCGGCGCCCAGCGCGGCAGCAGCACCGATCGCGGGAAGGGCCCGGGACCGTGGGGAATCGCGGGTTGCGCGAGCGTGCTTTGCGCGTTGCTGTACACCACCCCCGCGCCGGCGAGTGCCACCACGATAAACGCCGCCCACGCGCCGTATAGATCCCACGCAGCACCCGCCAGCACCGGGCCGATGAAGGTGCCGATCCGGGTGGCGACACTGTAGCGCGCGAGCATCACGGTGTTGCCGCGGCCCACGTGCATCGCCCAAGTTTGCGAGGCCGACATGCCGAGCGCGGAGGCAAGCCCCAGCAGCAACTGCAACCCCATGAGCACGGTAAACCAGCCGCACAGCGGATACAGCACCGGCAGCACGGTGCAGGCAATCGCGATCCACATCAACACGCGCCGCGTGCCGAGTTGATCCATCAAAATGCCACCGTGGATCGACAGCAGCGCCGGCAACACCGAGCGCGCGGCAACGACAAGACCGATTTGCGCGGCGTTTAAGCCCACCGCCACCGCGTACAGCGGCACCACCACCGAAAGCATGTCCCACACGCTGTTGGTGAACACGCCCGCGCCATACGTGGCCAGTAGTTCGCGGTTGGCGCGGGGCTGGGTGTGCGGTTTCAATTCGTTTTAACCACGGATCAATGCAGATAAACACAGATAAACACAGATAAACACACATCAACACACATCAACACACATCAACACACATCAACACACGTCAACACACATCAACACACGTCAACACACATCAACACCACCGATGTTATTCCGGCTCCAGCGCGTGCGTGTTCCGAGCGCAGCGCCGTAACACACGGCGTTATGGGTTCCCGCCGCAGCCTGCCCTGGAAAGCCTTAGTCCAGGGCGGGAACGACAAGGAAATTTTTGCAGTTCCGAGGAGCGCTACGAAAAACCGATTGCAATTGGAACTTAACATCTCATCACTCCGGCGTAATCCCCGCGGCCTTCACCACCTTGGCAAAACGCGCGCGGTCCTTCAGCACAAAGGCTTCGAAATCCGCCTTGGTTAAACCGTGTATGTCGAGACTTGCCTGCGTCAAACGTTCCACCACCTCGGGCGCTTGCAGCGCGGCGCGCAGATCGGTGTTGAGTTTGTTGACGATTTCCGCCGGTGTTTTCAGCGGCACATGAATGCCGTTCCAGCCGGCGATTTCAAAACCCGGCACGCCGGCTTCGTCCATCGTCTGCAGCTCCGGCGCGAAGCGCGAGCGCTTGAGGCTGGTTACCGCCAAGCCGCGCAAGCGCCCCGCGCGCACCACCGGCAGGCTCGATGGACCGTATTGAAACGACACTTGAATCTGCCCAGCGATGTGATCCGTGAGTGCGGCGGCAACCGTTTTATACGGCACGTGCACCAACTTGATGGTCGCCATGCTTTTGAACATTTCGGCGGCCATGTGCGGCGGCGTGCCCATGCCGGAGCTGCCGTAATTCAACTGGCCGGGGCGTGCCCTGGCGAACGCGATCAGTTCCTTGACGCTTTTCACCGGCAGCGACGGGTGCGCCATCAAATAAAACGGCGCGCTTGCGAGCAGCGTCACCGCCTGAAAATCGCGCGTAAGATCGAACGGCGGGTTGGCGAGCAGGCTCGCGCTCACGGTGAAGGTCGCCGTGGAGAGTAGCCACGTGTGGCCATCGGGCGGCGCCTTGGCGACGGTATCGGCCGCCACCGTGCCGCCGCCGCCGGGGCGCGGATCGACCAGCACTTGATGGCCCCAAGTTTGCGACAAACGTTGCGCGATGATGCGTGGCAGCACTTCGGAGCTGGGCCCGAGAATGAAGCGCACGGGTTTTACGGGGAATGGTTGGGCTAGTACTGCGGGGGTGAACGTCAGCAGCGCTGTTGCCGCGAACGCCCAATTGGGGAATGTACTCATCGAATGATCCTTGGTGCACGACATTGCTCGAACCTATCGCTCCCGTCATTCTGGCGCAGGCCAGAACCCAGTTCGTACGTCCGCGCGTAGCGCGTGATTTCAGCGCCGGCGGCGCGAGTTACAACCTGGATTCTGGCCTGCGCCAGAATGACGATGGTGGTGTGCCGGCTTTTGTTGCTCAAGTTGAATTTGCCTCGCGATTAAGACATGATCGCACAGCGAGTTGCGGCTGTTCCAAGATGTGATTTTTCGATGCAAATTTTAAGGGATTCCGTGTTGTTTGATTCGATCAAGCGGTTTCACCGGTTCGGCGCCGTGGCGCTGCTCGGCGTGGGCGCAAGCAGCGCGCTGGCGCAGGTGAACTATCCCATCCGTCCGCTGCGGGTGGTGATTCAATTCGCGCCCGGCGGCTCCGACGTGGTGGCGCGCATCCTCACGCAAAAAATGGCGGAAAGCCTCGGGCAGCCGTTCGTGATCGACAATCGACCCGGCGGCGCGGGCATCGTCGGCGCGAGCATCGTCGCCAAAGCCGCGCCCGATGGTTACACCGTGTTGTTTCCCACCGCGTCGTTCGCGGTGACCGCGGCGTTCGGCAAAAAACTGCCGTACGATTCGATGCGCGATTTCGACCCCATCGGTTTCATCGGCTCGCAGCCGTTTTTACTGTCGGTGCACCCCACGGTGCCGGTGAATTCGTTAAAGGAGTTGATCGCGCTCGCCAAGGTGAAGCCGATCAATTACGCCTCGGCGGGCGCCGGCGGCATCGGCCACTTGACCGGCGAGTTGTTCAATCACATGGCGGGCACCCGGATGACCCATGTGGGCTACAAGGGTACCGGGCCGATGGTGACCGCCATGCTTGCGGGCGAAGTGCATATGGGCATCTCCAACTTAAGCGGCACCTGGATGCATGTGCGCGCGGGCAAGTTGCGCGCACTGGCGGTGACGACGTTAAAGCGCACGCCGTTCGCGCCCGAGATGCCGACGGTGGCGGAACTGGGCCTCGCCGGGTTTGAATCCGGCACCTGGTATGGGCTTAACGGGCCGCGCGGCATGCCCGCTGTTGCTATCAATACCTTGAATCGCGAAATGCAAGCCGCGCTAAAGACCGACATCAAGGACAAGATCAACGCGCTGGGCGTGGATTTGGCGCCCACTTCGCCGCAGGCATTTGGCGAGTATTTCCGCGGCGAAGTGGCGAAATGGGCGAAGATCATCAAGGCGGCGGATATACGGGAGTAAGCTGGTCCGAGTTCAATGTTGAATGTTGGGCGTGTGGTGAGGTGATTGATGCGCTTCCAAAAAATATTCAATAAAATCAAATACTTATGTTTTGCGGGCGGATGCGCGCTGTTGACCGCTGCGCCGGCCGCGCTGGCGCAAGCTTTTCCCGCCAAACCCGTGCGCTTCATCATCGGCCCCGCGCCGGAGTTGTTGCCGCGGCTGGTCGGCCAGAAACTCGCCGAGCAGTGAGGCCATCAAGTGATCGTCGATCAACGGCCCGGCGCGGGCGGCATCGTCGCGGCGGAGTTGGCGGCGCGCGCCGCGCCCGATGGGTATACGTGGCTGATGTCCACCGGCGCGTATTACGTGCTCGATGCGTTGCATGACAAACTCACCTACAACATGGTGCGCGATTTCGCGCCGGTGACGCTGATGGCGACCATCCCGTTCATTTGCATAGTGCATCCGTCGCTGCCGGCGAAAACACTCGCCGAGTTGGTGCAATTGGCCAAGGCGCAGCCGGGGAAAATTAATTTCGCGTCCGCCGGCATCGGCACCACCACGCAGCTCGCCAGCGAATTATTCAAATTGTCGGCTGGCATCAACATCGTGCACGTGCCCTACAAAGGGGTGGTTCCCGCGGTGACCGATGTGTTGGCGGGCCAGGTGCAAATGATGTTCGTGGTGGCGCAAGCCGCGGTGCCGCATGTGCAAAGCGGCAAGCTGCGCGGGCTGGCGAGCACCGCCAAAAAGCGTTCGCCCGCGCTGCCCGATGTGCCCACCATCACCGAAGCGGGCTTTCCCGACATCGACATGGTCGGCTGGAACGGCGTCAGCGTGCCGATCAAAACCCCGCGCGCGCTGGTGAACCAAATCAACGGCGACATCCGCAAAATCCTCGCGCAAAAAGACATGCAAGAGCGCATGATCGCGGCGGGGTTCGATCTGGCGGATACTTCGGTCGAGGAATTTCAGGCATATGTGCGCAAAGATGTGGTGTTGTATAACCGCATTATCAAAGAATCGAAGATCAGGCTGGATTGAGCGGTAATCCGTGAACGAGCAGCACACCACACTTACTGTCCCCGAAGCCACCACCTTAGGCGAAAGCGCGCTACAGCGTATCGGCTTGAGCGCCGACGAGGCGCGCATCATCACCGCCAACTTGCTGGATGCCGAACTGTGCGGCTACCCGGCGCTGGGGCTGGCGCGCATCCTGACCATTGCCGAGCACCGCAATTTCCAAAAGCCGCGCACGCCGATACGCATCGAGTACGAAACGCCGGTGTCCGCGCGCATGGATGGCGGCAACTATCCGGGCTTTTACGCGGTGTATCGCGCGTGCGAGCTGGCAATCGACAAGGCAACAGCAAACCGTTTTTCGGTGGTCGGCATGCGCAACAGTTGGCTCTCCGGCCGCAGCGCGTACTACGTTGAAAAAATCGCGCGCGCAGGTTTTGCCTGTGCGCATTTTGCGTGCAGCGCGGATGTGGTGGCGCCGCTGGGCGGTAAAAAAGCGGTGCTCGGGACCAACCCGATTGCATTTGCTTTGCCTGGCGAGCCGCATCCGCTGGTGCTTGATATCGCTACCTCGGCCACCAATAACGGCGATGTGATCCTCGCCAAGCGTTTGGATCAGTTGTTGCCGCCGGGTGTTGCGATCGATGCGCAAGGCAACCCCACGCGCGACCCTGCCGCGGCGCTTGCCGGCAGCATCCTTACCTTTGGCGGACATAAGGGTTTTGGCCTCTCGCTGATGACGCAAGCGCTGGGTTTGCTCGCCGGTTCGGCGATGACGAATAACAAGCCCGCCGACTTCGGCTTTTTGTTTATCGTGTTCGATGCGGAATTGCTGATGCCGTTGGGCGAATTCAAACAATATTTGTCGCACCTGGTGCAGGCCGTCAGCAGCACGCCGCGCCAGGCGGGCGTGAGCGAGATTCGCATCCCTTCACAGCGCGCGTTTGCCGAGCGCGAGCGGCGCCGCGCGACAGGCATCGCGCTTAATCCGCGCATCGCGCGCGCCTTGACCGCGATGGCCGCCGGCAGCCACCCTGGCGCGGCTGAGTAAAATTAAAAAAACGTAATAAAAGCAAATACTTATAAATATGGATCCGATATCTGAATTCTGCGGCAAAGTGGTGTTGATCAGCGGCGGCGCGCGCAACATCGGGCGTGAACTGGCGCGCCTGTTCGTACGCGAAGGCGCAAACGTGGTGGTCAATTCGCGCTCGGCGCGGCCGCAACTACAAGAGACGGTTGATCTGGCCAATCAAGCGGCGGCGCACGGCGGCAAGGCGGTCGCGTGCGTGGCCGATATCACGCGCGGCGTAGATGTGGCGCGTTTGGTCGACACCACGATGCAGCAGTTCAATCGCATCGACATCCTGATCAACAACGCCGTGCAGCACGCCAACAAGCCGTTCATGCAACTCACCTTCGAGGATTGGCACGGCACCCTGGCGGTGGCGCTCGACGGCGCGTTTCGCCTGACGCAGGCCTGCGCGCCGCACCTCACGCGCGCGGGTGGCGGCAGCATCATCAACATGGGCGGCTTGTTCGGCCATATGCCCTCGAGCGGCCGCGCGGCCACGGCGGCGGCGAAAGCGGGCCTCGCGGGTTTTACGCGCGCGCTCGCGGTGGAGTTGGCGCCCAACAACATCAACGTCAACTACGTCTCGCCCGGCCCGGCCAACACCGAACGCGATGAGCCGTTTAGTTTTGATTTAAAGCGCATCCCCATGGGCCGCTTTGCCGAGGTGACGGAAATCGCGGCAATGGTGCGCCTGTTGTGCAGCCACGACGGGCGCTATATCACCGGGCAGAGCGTGCATATCAACGGCGGATTGTTTTTGAATAGTTGATGCGGCGCCAGCTGTTGCTAGCACCCGGCGCGAACACAGCCTGAACCGGCCGAGCTGAAACATTGAAAGTTTGCGCGTATCATGCGCACCGCGCGCCGTTAGCGCAATTTTCTTAAGGAGCGTTTGTTTTGAAAAAGTCGAATAAAATCAGCTACTTACAATATGTCAGTAGTGGGCTGGCGTTAGTCGCCAGTGGGCACGTCGTGGCGCAGGCCAACTATCCCAGCAAGCCGATACGCATGGTGATCGCGCTGGCGCCCGGCGGCGGCGTGGATTCGTCGGGGCGTTTGCTTGGGCAAAAATTTTCCGATGCGTGGGGCCAGCAGGTGCTCGCGGATAACCGCCCCGGCGCGGGCGGCACCATTGCCGCCGAAATCGTGGCGCGCGCCGCGCCCGACGGGCACACACTGTTGATGACCTCGATGGGGCACGCCATCACGCCGGCGGTTTATAAACTGAGTTTTGACGCGGTGAAGGATTTCGCGCCGGTGTCGCTGTTTGTGCAATCGGCGAACGTGCTGTCAGTGCATCCCTCGCTGCCGGTGAAAAACGTCAAGGAGCTGGTCGCGTTTAGCAAGGCGCGGCCCAATGAAGTGTTGTTTTCATCCTCCGGCAACGGCAGCGGGCAGCACCTGGTGTTGGAAATGTTCAACCGCATGACCGGCACGCAGATGGTGCACGTGCCGTATAAGGGCACCGCGCCGAGTATTCTCGATCTGGTGGCGGGGCGCGTGTCGGTGTCCGCCGCGAGCACAATCTCCACCATGCCGCACGTGCGCGCCGGGCGTTTGCGCGCATTGGCGGTGACCGGCGCCAAGCGTTCGCCGTCGAGTCCGGATTTGCCCACGATTAGCGAAGCGGGCGCGCCCGGTGTCGCGCTCGATCAATGGTACGGCCTGTTCGCGCCCGCCGGCACGCCCAAGGATGTACTGGCCAAACTCTACGGCGAAGTCTACAAAACCGCGAATGACGCCGCGGTGAAAGAACGCTTCGCCACCATGGGTCTGGACCCGGTGGCGAGCAAGCCCGAGGAGTTCGCCGCGTACGTGCAAAAGGAAGTCGCGAAGTGGGGCAAGCTGGTGCGCGAGGCGGGGATTAAGGCGAATTGACCGCGCGTGCTGCGCTGAGGCGGCGCGGGCGATCACGCGCCGCACCATCGGTGCGCAGGCTTTTGTTGCGCGCCTTAGCTCGCCTGCAACTGCCGCACAAACGCCTCGATCCCGCGCAGCAGCATTTCCACCGCGATCGCGGTGAGCAGCAGGCCCATTAAACGTTCCAGCGCCAGCAGGCCGCGTTCGCCGATCCATTTGCTGATGCGTTCGGCGAACAACAGCAGCGCGAGCGTGGCGCCCAGGGCGATGCTCAGCGCGAGTATCCATTCGAGCATGCGATGCGGCGAACGCGCCGCCAGCAGCACCACGGTGGCGATGGCCGCGGGCCCGGCGATGGAGGGAATGGCCAGGGGCACGATGAAGGGTTCGCCGCCGGGCGTGCCGCCGAACACCCCCTCGGGGTGTTTAAACACCATGCGCATGGCGATCAGGAACAGGATTACGCCGCCCGCGATGTTCAGCGAGGTGTCGGTAAGCCCCAGCAGCCCAAGCATGCGTTCGCCGAAAAACACAAAGATGAGCAGCACGCCATAGGCGATCGCGCATTCGCGAATGATGATCGCCGCGCGCCGCCGCGGTTCGATGTGCTTTAACACAATAATAAAAAATGGCACGTTGCCCAGCGGATCCATCACCAGCAGCAGGACCAGCACGGCGGAGGCGAGGGTGATGTCCATGGTGGCACCGAGGTTACGTCAACACGTGGCAAATGCAACGGTGCCGCCGGCGGCCGCGCTCGTCGTTCAAGGCACGCCAGGCCGGTCGCTACGATTAATGCTGGGGCTTTAAGCAGCGCAGCGGCGTGAGAAAGGGGTAAGTAATATTACCAATGTCGGTAAATTTTGCAGTTCCCTTGCGCCGAAAACATTTGTAGTGACATTAATTCTCGCCGATAACGGCGATTTTGGGCCGCGCAAGTGCTTCGAACCGCCAGTTCTTGTGGGTGTGTTCCATACTGTCGGAAATTTTTACACCCCAGGTGCCAGGCGCTCGCCTGGCGTTGGATAGCCTGGCTGGTGAATTTATGTAAGTATTTGATTTTATTATAATTTTACAATTATATCGCTGACAGGCACACAATTTGCTAAATAGAGCATGACACCGCTTGGGTGTTCTACGGGTGTCATGTGTGTGTGTTGCGTGTGTGTTGCGTTAAAGGTCTATACCGTTGTGTCGCCATGGCGGTGTGACCTCGGAGGAGGGTTGGCTTTACGGCAACGATTTTTGAATCCCCGCAGACGTTGCCGAGGGTCAACAGGCAGGTCAAACGGCCCCGTGGTTTGGGGCCGTTTGTTTTTCGGGAGATCAGATTTGCGCAATCTTTTGCGGTCGCTCCAAGCCTACTTTTCGGCGTGACGGTTGCAGCGGCCTTTGCCGAGGCTTGTTGCTCGCGCTAGCACCGTTACACTATCCTGGTTGATGCGAAATGCTTATCACCCCTATCTCTGTCTCGAATTATTGCCGAGGAGCACGGGTGTGCAGCCATGCAAGGTGCGCAAATGGGTATCCAGAAACTTCTAAGACCGTCCAGGACTAATCGGCTGATCTACCAAATATCCCTTAAGTAACAAACTCATGCATTGGCATCTCAGGCAACAAGCCGGTCAATACAAGTGTCGGAAAATTTTACACTCACGGCTCGTAGAATTACGGGTTTTATAGTAATTGATACTACTTAAATTCGTCCAATTTGAGCCCGTTTTCCCCAATGTTCTAGTTTTTTTACGGCCGGCAGCACCGCGTGACCATGCGGAACCCGTGCTTGTGTCGGAAAATTTTACACATTGGCGCGTTTCGGCTGGAAAGCCTGCCAGCCAATTCGTAATAAAGTATTTTAATTCAATAGGTTAACAAAGTAATGCCTTGGTTTGTACGTAATTTGCCTTATTTGGACTAGCCGCAACTCAGGTCAGTTTTGACACGAGACGTGTGCTACTGGTTACTTATTATTTGCCGTAGGAAATCAAGAGGAGGTGCAAGATGTTTACGGTTAAGAAGTTATGTATGGCAGTGTCGCTGGCGGTTGCTTCGTCGGCCGTGGTTGCAGGCCCGGTTATTCTAGGCGGCGATGATTTAACGGATCACGGTTCGCGTTCGGCGGCTGGGGTTAACCTGCTCGGTTGGAAATATATTGAGTTGGCGACCAGCAATATTATGGCTAATGAAACGCGTGCGGGTACCATTACCCACGATATCGTGGCGCTGGGATCAGCCGCGAACCTCACATTCTCCGCCGGTAACGCCGGCGGTGCCATTGGGTCGGTGGCGAACGTGTTGGGCCTAAACGTGTTGTATGCGGATGGTGCTGCGGCGATCAACCAGTTTTTTGCTGACTTGGCCAGCGGCGCGGTTAATGTGCGCATGCTGTGGATCGCGGGTACCGGTGCGGCTAACGATCTTGACTCCGCTGAAGGTGCGGCGCTAACCGCCAACGCCGCTGCGATCAATTCGTTCGGCGCAAGCGGTGGCGGCATCATGGCGCACGGTTCTGGCTTCTCGTCATAT